>NZ_JACJPV010000019.1 GCF_014696225.1 Anabaena sp. FACHB-1237
CTAGAAGATACTCGGCAATAAACAACCACTTTTCGTTTTGACTCTATAGGTTTTAACCCTTGAGTAATCAATAAATCATCTTAGGTGTAAAAACGATGCCCCGACAAAGTCCTCTTGGCTGGAAGTTCCCCTTCTACATCCCATCTCTGCAAGGTCTTAACTGAAACTCCAATCTTTTTAGCAAATTCATGAGGCTTAAACATAAAATCACCCCTAGGTTTGTCTATGAGTGTACAGGTTTGCCTATTAAATTGTCAACTTAGGACAATCTCATTCGATGGATTGTCTTGATTACTTCTTGTTAATAAGTACCTAGCTGCTGCTGGTGCTTGACTTTCTTTTAAAGTCGTCAGTACCATTAACCCTACCCAGACAGGTAATTGTTGAATATCTGTACTTCGCAGAAATAAACTGTACCAGGACTGTGATTTTCTGGAGGTAAAAACACCCCATCAATTTCAAATTTAGGTTCTTTAACTGCTACAGAATCAAATCTATAAGCATCTGCATTTTTCGGCGGTTTATCTAATAGTTGAAATAATACAAATGGATATTGTTGAAAGAGTTTATAAAAAATAGAATCTCTACGCATTTAGCACCCCCTATCAAGTGAAAAATAGTGAAAAATCAACAATTATAAATCAATTTTCACCAATTCATCTGCAAGCTGAATATTTTCTAAAGTCTCATGTAAAATTACTAATGCTATTATTACAATATCCCCAATCTACAATTTTTATTTTACAACAAATTGCCAGGGTAAAATAACAATTTTCCCTGTATCTTCATCATCGAAAATTTGCTTATTTACTTTATACTGTGTAATATACCCTAATATATTGGATAGCTATGTTCCATGATTATCTACTACTTCTAACAAACTACGTAACATCCAATAAGCAGATGTACCTCCAGGATCCTGATGCCCTATACTGCGATCGCCTAAATAACTGGCTCTCCCCTTTTTTGCTACCATTGGGATAGTATCTTTAAGTCCCTGTTCTGCTGCCGCTACAGCTAATCTCAAAGCTCCCACAGTATCTATATTATTTTCCACACCTTGCTCAAAAGCAACCATCGCAGGATACAATACATCCACCATTGTTTTATCGCCTAAGTTGGTCTTACCACGTTCCATAACCCCTTCTAATCCTGCTTTAAATAAAGCTGATATATCTTCATTTATTAATATTTGTTTATTTGTAGTAATAGCACTAGCTCTTAAAAACCATGTTCCATATAAAGGCCCACTTGCTCCTCCAATACTAGAAATTAACGTCATACTTACATTTTTAAAAATACTACTAATATCTTTATTAGTGAAACTTTGTAGCAGAGTAGTAATTTTCTTAAAACCGCGATCCATATTAATACCATGATCTGCATCGCCAATAGCTGCATCTAATTCTGTTAATTGATCTTTATGATGTTCTATGACATGGGCAAATACTTCCAGCCATGCAATAATTTGTCCTTGAGTGATCATGCTATACTCCCCAACGTAAACTAGCAGTTTTAACGGGTTCATCCCACAGTCGCAACATTTCCTCATCTAATTTTAGTAGCGTAATAGAGCAACCTTGCATTTCTAAAGATGTCATATATGGACCTATGAGATTTCTCACTATTTCCAGTCCCTCTCTGTGACAAATTTCTGCTAGTTTGCGGTAGATGAGATAAAGTTCCGATATTGGTGTCCCCCCCATACTATTAACATAGGCTAGTAAGCGATCGCCTTTTTGCCAGGGTTTATTTAATAGTTCTACATCTTGCCATTTTCCCTGTGCTTGATCCCATTCTCGCAACGGACGCTGATACGGTGTATCATAAATGATAGCATTGGCTAAAATTTCCGTAATTTCATCACCTGACTTGATAGTAACTCGTTCTCTACCAGGTTCACCATGTATGCCAATTCCTAATTCTACTTCATTATCTCCTAAAATAAAGGTTGGTGTTCCTTTTGCTGGTACGGTACAGGAGGTTAATGCTATTCCCATACTACGGCCATTTTGATTCACTTTTTTACACAATTCTTTTAATTGTTGTAAACTATAACCTTTTTCGGCGGCTGCACCACAGATTTTTTCCGCTAATACAGTTGTACCTACCCCTCTACGTCCTTGAGTATATAAACTATCTTTTACAGCTACATCATCATCTATAATAATACTTTGAATATTGATTCCTTCTAAATGGGCAAATTCCACAGCCATTTCAAAATTCATTACATCGCCACTATAGTTTTTAACGATATATAATATTCCTGCACTACTATCTATTTTTTTAGCAGCTGCTAACATCTGATCAGGTGTAGGTGAGGTGAATACTTCTCCTGGACAAGCGGCATCTAACATACCTCTACCCACAAAACCGACGTGGAGAGGTTCATGGCCACTACCACCACCAGAAATTATACCGACTTTTCCCTCTTGAGGTGCATCAGCACGGTAAATAAAAGTTGGTTCATAATTAATTTTAATGATATCACTATGGGCTAATATCATTCCTTGTAAACTTTCTTTGGTAAAGTCTTCTGGTTTATTTATCAGTTTTTTCATAACTAATACTATGTTTGAGGTTTATTTTAACTCAATGGTAGAACTTACTCAAGTGGAATATTGGTAGGTTGTATCAGATATTAACAATCTGTTTCTTTTCATAGTTGATGCAGTAGGACAAATTTTAGTAGCATACCGTTTTCAATCATATTAATCATCATTTATTTTTTGCCGTTGCATTTTTCTGAATTGCTGATATATTGCTGGTAAATGATTGTAAATAGCTGCAACCTTCAAATAAACTTTATGAGCTACTGCTGGTGTACCTGAAACCACTTCTCCCGGTGCAACATCCTTATGAATGCCTGTTTGTGCAGAAGCCATCGCTCCATCTCCAATTTCTACCTGATTAGCAATACCCACTTGTCCAGCTAATATGACCCGATTTCCGATTTTTACCCCTCCAGCTAGTCCTGCTTGACCTGCTATGGCGCAACCAGAGCCTATTTTACAGCCATGTCCTATCTGTACTAAATTATCAATTTTTGTATTTTTCCCTATTCTTGTTTCTCCCACCGCAGGACGATCCACCGCACTGTTACAACCTATTTCTACACTATCTTCTAACACTGTATAACCTGATTGGTGCATTTTCAACCATCCCGTGGGAGTGGGAACAAAACCAAAACCTTCCGCACCGATAACAGCACCACTATGAATTACACAATCTGCACCAATTTGACTACGTTCATGAATAGTACAATTAGCGTGTAAAGTGGTGCGATCGCCTATTTTCACATCTGGATAAATCACTACATTGGGATGTATAATCACATCATTACCAATTTCCACACCTTGTTCAATGACTACATGGGCACCAATAGCAGCATTATTGCCTATTTTTGCTGTAGTATGAATTACCGCACTAGGATGAATAGATGGTTGAGGAGAATAGGGCTGATAAAATAAACCAATAGTTTGAGCAAATACTAATCTGGGGTTAGTAGTTGCTATCCAAGCTATACCCCTATTTGTTGCCTTAGCTTGTAAATTCTCATCATTAGGTAAAATCAAAGCAGTGGCATTTGTAGAATCAATAGATGTGGTAAATTTCGGACTTTCTATATAACTAATATTACCTGCGATCGCTTCATCCACAGCCGCTACTCCATTAATTTCTGGATCTGTATCTAAGTTACTATAAGCAGTGACCACATTACCTAATTGATGTGTAATTTCACTAAATTTGATCATTAATTTCATAGTCATATTTTCCCTGATTTTTTCCTAATTACGACTTACGCAAGTGTCACACTAAAAAATCTGTTGAGTGGGTGCGTCAGATATCAACAATTTGGTTATTTGCATGATTTATACTGTCTGATGCACCCTACCAATGTACCAGTTGCGTAAGTCCTGCTAATTTGATTTTCTTGTTTTTACCACATCTGAGTCAATTTAGATCGCTATTATTCATCAAATAACAATCATACTATAGACTTTCCTGCTATATAAGCTGTAGTCCAAGCACTTTGAAAATTAAAACCACCTGTAATACCATCAATATCTAATATTTCTCCAGCAAAAAACAACCCTGGAGTAATTTTACTTTCCATTGTTTGAAAATTTACTTCTTTAAGATTAATTCCTCCACAGGTTACAAATTCATCTTTAAAAACTCCTTTACCGTTAATTACGTATTCTCCCTGAGAAATTTCTTGTACTAGCTGATTTAATTTACTTTTAGATATTTCTGCCCATCGGTCTTGAGTATTAATATTGACACGATTAATCATATATTGCCAAAGACGATGAGGTAAGTCTACACCACGATGGAGAGCGATCGCTTTTTTACCCCATTGTTCTTTGACAGCTAAAAGCTGTTCTTTGACTTGTTGTTGTGTTAAACTTGGCAACCAGTTAATCAACAATTTACATTGATAGTTATTTTTATGTAAAACTCTTGCACCCCAAGCAGAAAGTTTTAATACTCCAGGTCCACTTATTCCCCAATGGGTAATTAATAATGGTCCTGTTTGTTGTAATGGGGTTTCTTTAGGTAACAATAACTTCAGATTTACATTACTTACACTAATTCCCGATAAATTTCGCAAATTAGCATCTGCTATATTAAAAGTAAATAGCGATGGTACAGGTGCTTCGATAGTATGACCTAGTTTTTCAGCTATTTTATAACCAATTCTACTACTACCTGTGGCCAAAAGTAAGCGATCGCACTCTAAACTTTCTCCTGACTTGAGAATAACTGAAAAACATTGACTTTGTTTTTCTACGCCAACTACAGATTTACCCAAACTCAGATTAACACCTACATCCGCCGCCGTCTTAATTAAACATTCCACAATAGTTTCCGAATGATCCGTAATAGGGAACATTCTTCCATCCGCTTCCGTTTTCAACCTTACACCTTTAGATGCAAACCAAGCAACGGTATCTTGGGGCTGAAAACGACTAAAAGAACCTCGCAAGGCTTTAGCACCTCTAGGATAATTATGTACTAATTCCGATGGTATAAAACAAGCATGAGTAACATTACAACGTCCACCGCCAGAAATTAAAACCTTTGCTAAAGGTGTACGTCCAGCTTCAATTAGTGTAACTTGTGTCCCAGGATAATATTCAGCACAAGCTATCGCGCCAAAAAAACCTGCTGCACCACCACCAATAACTATAACTTTCATAAATAAGTTGATCCGAGTCAGGAGTTATCTACAAACTTGATAAATTATCTAATATCGCCACCAAGTTCTTTGTATATAATTAAATATTAAAGTACCAATTGCCCCAAAAAATAATAACAGAATCACACCTCCAGGTAAAAATGTCACAATACCAAAACCTCTGAGTACATATAGAGAAATAGTCATACCCAGCAGTACACCAAAAGACTGGGTTAATTTCCTGCTTAATGAAGATTGACTCACTTTTTTACCTCAAAAATAATCACTCAATGATATAATCACTGATCTTAATATATATCTATATCCAGCAACAAGATCCTCGACTTCTTGAAGAATACATTGGTAGGGTGCGTCAGATATGAACAATTTGGTTATTTACACAATTTATGCTGTCTGACGCACCCTACAACTAGCAACTGTCAATTATCAATTAATTATCAATTTATGGACTCTATACATTTAACAGGAATTGCTTGCTATGGTTATATTGGTTTGTTACCACAAGAAAAGGTTTTAGGCCAATGGTTTGAAGTGGATTTAAAATTGTTCCTGGATCTACACAGTGCTAGTAAAACGGATAATATTCAAGATACAGTAGATTATCGTGCTATTATTAGTTTAGTACAAGACTTAGTGAAAAACTCTCAATTTGACCTATTAGAAAGATTAGCAGGAGCGATCGCTGATACCATCCTCAAACATAGTCCCCAAATTTCTCAAATACAAGTAGTAGTTATTAAACCTAACGCTCCTATCCCTGATTTTAGCGGTAAGATTAGTATTGCCATTACTCGCAGTCGTGATTGAATCTCAATATGATAAACAATGCAACTCCTACTGCTATGGCATGATCAGTAAATATTGCCAGGAAAAATGGGAGTGGGGGACAGGGGACAGTTTTAGCTATCTGTCATGGGCAAATTTTCTGATTTCTTCAACCCAGAATATAGGCTTTTTGAGGTATCCCCTGAAAAACCCTGGCACTT
Organism: Anabaena sp. FACHB-1237; assembly: GCF_014696225.1. Taxonomy (GTDB): domain Bacteria; phylum Cyanobacteriota; class Cyanobacteriia; order Cyanobacteriales; family Nostocaceae; genus FACHB-1237. The sequence continues at coordinate 6,190 of NZ_JACJPV010000019.1, forward strand.
TTTGCGTGTTGATCAGCCTGTAACCTTTGATATATCTATGTTTTAGGTTTTACATTTATTCAGCAAGTCCTACTTAGGATTTATCTTCTCACGAGTATCCTTGATTTTACCATCATCTCCCACAGTCCACACATCATAAATACCAAGTACATCACCATTAGCATCTATATCCACATCACCGCTTGCACCTTGATAATTAATCTTTTTACCCTCTCTTAACAGCTTTAGACCTTCACACACATCACTAACAGGAATACCATCACCACCAGCAACTCCCCGCAAGTTCTTAGCAATACCTACCCCTGTATTTTCCTTAGCCGCTTGAGCGGATAAAACCAACAAAGCGGTAGCATCCCAGGCTTGAGGCGCGTACTCTCCTGGTGTGCCTCCTTTTTTCTCCTTCCATAACTTATTAAATGCTTCTAAACCTGGACCACTAGAACCAGGTACAGTACCAATAGCACCAGATAGTAAATATTTACCATCAGGACCTTTACCAACTTGGGTAGGGAAAGTATCAGATTTTACGCCATCAGTCAGCAGAATTTGTACACCCTTAGCTAAACCTTGTTGATAAGCAGCCTTGAGGAATAAACTACCTGTCTCTGCATACATCACAGCAACTACAGCATCAGGCTTACCAGCAAAAGTAGCATTAGCTTCTGTATCAAAAGTTTGAGCCTTAGGATCATAACGTACAGGTTTATCTTTATTAACTACAGTTCCGCCTAATTTCTCAAAACTTTCCACAAATACTTTTTCAAAACCTACACCATAATCATTATTGATCACAACTGTAGCAACTCTTTTAAATCCTTTTGTTTTAGCCAATTGGGCTAAAGCTAAGGCTTGATATGTGTCTGGAGGTGCGGTACGCGCCCAATAACCTTGAAATTCGCCTTTTTTTGCTTTCTCAGTAAATACTGGACTTGTGCTACCAGGAGAAATTAACATCACCTTATTCGGTACAGCTACGGAAACCGCCGCAGTGGAAACACTACTGGCAAAAGAACCTACCACACCTGCAACTTTATCTAAAGTAGCTAATTTTGTCATTCCTGCTGCACCAGCTTTAGGATCAGTTTGATCATCTACTTGTATTAATGTCACTTTTTCACCGTTGACACCGCCACAAGCGTTGACAGTATCTACTAATAAGGGTACTGAACCCACCATTTGTTGTCCAATAGAGGCTAAGTCACCAGTATTAGGTGATAAACTACCTATTTTTAAGCCTTTAGTGTTAGCAGTGGTAGAAGTAGCTGCTGGGGTAGTGGTGCTTTCTGTCGTGGACGTAGTATTTTCACAAGATGCTAAAAACAAACTACTGGCTAAAGAAACTATGGTGAAAGTCAGGGATATACGCAGTTTAGACATGACAATTTTCACTCCTCAAGTATAGACAAACTAAGTTTTTCAGACTTCGATGATAGCCTATGTTGTCAGTAATCTAATATATAAATTTTTATTATATAGCAATCCTAATTCATCCGTGAGAGTTTAATAAGCATCCAATGCTTATAAAACAAGGATTTTTATTTAGGTGTTTTCTCGCAATTGGCCTAGGATTGCTATAGTGGTTTTACTTATGATAAGTGATCAGGTGTTATGTTGTCAATTTGGATCAGGAATACAAGCAAGATGCTTGCGCTACCTTTTGGATCAGGATCACAAGCAAGATGCTTGCGCTACCTTAATTTAAGGTAATTTTTTCACCTGGTATGGGAGTTAATACTTTGGTGTTTAAGTTATTTTGTGACAGTAATGTTTGTAATTCTGTTGCTGTTCCTTTTGCTTGCAAAAACTTGGCTATTATTCCTGTAAAGGTAATATCTCCTCCCGCAGCAGTGGGTAATATAAATTGTGGTTTGACATTTTTGGCTAATTCTAAAGTATTATTCATCCCTTGAATAATGTTACCTAATAATGGTAATCCTAAATCAATTGTGGGTGTAATTACCACATCTATAGATGGAATTTCTTTAATGGCAGCCGAATGATAACCATGAGGTTCATAATAAATGCTATAATTGCTGATGATATCTTTGATTAAATAGGCATTTTCCGTTAAGGTAGGACCTATGGGAGAACCAGGAAATGCGGTAATTAATAATTGATTTTTCAATGTGAATTGTTGACCATGTTCTAAAGTAATAATTTCTCGATATCCTAATTGTTGAACTACTTTAGTTGCATTTGGTGAAGCAATAACAGGAATATTTTTATCTAGTTGTTTTAACGTTGGTGGATGGGCGTGATCTTCTAATCCTTGAGATAGGATAATTAAGTCTATATTGTCGGGAATGACGCGATCTTTTACGCGAGAACCTTTAAATAACCAGTCTATATTATTAAAGGTTAAGTCACCAATTAACCAAGGATCAATTAATATTTTGGTGTTGTTTGTAGTGCTAGTTTCTAGTAACCAACTGTTACTATCTAGCCAGGTAAGGTTGATCATATTTACAGATTTTTAGGGTAAATTAGGTATATTTTAACCTGTTTGGAAATAAATTGCCAGAAATAAATTGCCAGTTTCATAAGGTTTTTTTGTCATTTTTACGCCTCCAATGTTTGTTTACGTTCTAAGGCTAAATCTAATTGTATTATTTAATTCCGCTTCTCCATCTTTAATTAAAACTTGCTCACAATATTCACCAACCATTTCCTATTGCGCCCCTAGCATTTGCAGTATTTTATCTACATTATCCAAATTTCCCACTATTCTCTTAATAGGATGTGGCCACACTTTCACTAAAGTTGGAGTTGCAGAAACTTGATTAATTTCTGCTTGTTCAGGATGGGTTAATACATCAATTACTTTTAAAGTATAAGGATATTTTAGCGATCGCTCTAAAGATGTATGTAAATTATGTAATATTTTTTCTGTGGAGGTACTATGGCCTGCAATAAATAATCTTAAAACATAACCCTGAGCATTATCCCTTGATAGTTGTGTTGTGATGATTTGATGCTCAACTGTTGTATCATTCACATCTATTCTCACCACTAAATCATGATCTTCCCATAATTGGGGAAATGAAGCACGATAGGTTGATAATACCAGGCGATCGCATACTCCCTCTTGCCAAGGCGCTGGTTGCCATACTAAGTTACCCATCCCAAAAATTGTATTTAGTACGGCTTGATGACGCATTACTGCTGGATAAGCCTCAGCAAATACCTGTACTTTTTGAGTACGTGGATTCAACCAATGATCAATAGTAGCTGTATAACAAGGAACTAAAAAATGTGGTGGTTCGGATAGGTTTAAAATCTCTTGTAAAGCCACACATAAATGTAAATGCCATCGTCCTTGTTTACTAGGATCGAGACAGTAAATTAAATCTCCTCCCGGCGTAAACAAAGCAATACCTTTGAATAATTTAGGTTTAGACAAGTTCAATGTAGTACGGTAATTGGTGATTAGCGATTCGGTACAATTTCGGTAAAATATATTTATCCTGCTCCCTGCTCCTTAAGATCCAATATTAATTAAACACGACCTCGTAAGAATTGTGCCATTTCATTTGGAGTTGGTGACATTTCCAAAGCAATTTCTTCGGTAATTCTTCCTTCTTGATAGAGATTAAATAAAGATTGATTCATCGTAACCATGCCATCAAAACTAGTTTGTTTCATCAAATCCTCAATTTCATCATATTTACCATGTTTAATCCATTCTTTAATCGCTTCTGTATTGATCAAGATATCGTGGAAAGCCGCCCGTTTAGCATCAGTAGTTTTACACAAACCTTGAGCAATAATACAAACTAATGCCTCCGCCAATGCTACCCTTATGGCAGCTTGTTCTTCCCCAGAATACAAGTTTAATATCCGTTCAATGGTTTTTACCGCACTATTTGTGTGCAGTGTTCCCATGACTAAGTGACCTGTTTGCGCTGCTTTGAGAGCAGTATTTACAGTTTCCTTATCCCGAATTTCACCCACTAGAATCAAATCTGGATCTTCCCGTAAAGCTGCTTTTAAGGCATTATCAAATTTACGAGTGTGCATCCCTACTTCCCGTTGTCTAACTAAGGACTTACGGCTTTGGTGAACAAATTCTACTGGGTCTTCAATTGTAATAATATGTTTAGCCATTTCTCGATTGATATAATCAATCATCGCAGCTATTGTAGTGGATTTACCTGAACCTGTAGGACCTGTGACTAAAATTAAACCTTTATCAACATGACACAGATCACGGAAAACTGGCGGTAATCTTAACTGATCTATAGAAAGAATATTGATAGGAATTAACCGCAATACCATAGCATATCCTTTAAAAGAGTCAAAAACGTTAATCCGCACACGGGCAAATTCATATTGAGTTGCACCGTCAAATTCTAATTCTTCTTGAAATCTTTGAATTTGTGCATTTGTAAGAATTTCCGTTAACCAACTCATAAAAGTAGCTTTATCAGTTTCAGGATAATCTGTCATTTGTATTTCGCCCCGATATCGGAAACGAGGAGATTCTCCTACTCCTAAGTGAACATCGGAATAACTGTTATCAAAGGCTTCTTTTACGAGTTGGGCTAAAGTTATACCTGAAGTATTACTTTGTGGTGCTACTGGAGTAGCTAACATTACCGGAGGTGATGCTACTGGAGGACGGTTTCCCGCTACTGGTATAGTCATAGTGGGAAATGTTGGTGGGTTTGTCCAAGGAGTATTTAGTTGTGTCGAATCATCCAGTGGTTTTGTTACTTGACGTTGACTTGCCCCTGTGGTTAATGGAGGTGGAGGCATGGGAGGAGCTTGACGTGGTTGTGGTTCCGTCATATATTTTACTCTTGATTACTCTTAATCACTAACACTTAATTATTTTATGTCTAGTACAGCTTGGCGGAAATAAACCAACTATTCTAAATCGTTAAAAAGCCTATAATGTCTTAGTTTTGACTTTTCAAGGCATGACTTCCGCTTTGCGGTACTAGTTTGCCTAAGCTATATTATCAGTTCTGAGTCACCAAAACAAAAATATCAAAATATTCCAGGTAACAATATCTATTATGTACCTACTGACAGTATTTTGCCAGTGTTGTAAATATTTATTAAAACAGCAGTCAGGTCTAAGATCCAGAGTGCGGGAGTTGGGAGAGGGGCGAACGGAAAAATACATTTTATCCAATTACCAATCACCTTTCTGGTTCTTTAACAAACATTAATGGAATTAACCCTAGAAAGCGCAGAATTGACGAAATAGCGAATAATCCTATTAAACCGCCCAAATAGGGAATTTGTGTGATAAAACCGCCTATGGTTGTACCTAAGGCTCCGCTAACTCCAGCTACAGCAGCAGCGATCGCAAAATAAATAGATTGATTTCTCGTCGGGGCAATAGTTAAATACATATTAGTTGTACAAATGTCAATTCCTCCCCAAGTTATTCCTGCAAAAATATGCAGCAATGGTAACCATAACCAAATATCTAATTCTCTATTACTAATTCCTATCCATAATAATGGTGTAATGGCTACCAACAAACCTACAAATATTAGAATATAACGATTACCAATCTTATCAGCTAATTTTCCCCAAAAAATCAACATTAATAAATTTGCCCCTGTTTGTAAACTACTATAAATGGTTACTAAACTTACATCTAAATTTAAGGTATCTAATAAGTAAAGATTGAAAAATGGGGCACTCAAATGTACTGCTAACATCCAAATACTAAAGTAGAGAAGAAAGATTAAAAAGTTAGTATTTTGACAAAGACTACTAATGATGCTACTTTCTTGGGTGCTGTTATTACTATTAGCTGGGCTATGATTATTTTCAGTGGGAGAAAATTCTGTTAATTGATGATTTTGGATTTGAGGGTTAATATCTACTTGAAAATATTGACATCCTAAAGCCATTATCCCAAAAATAATACTGATCAATACAACTAAACCATAACCTTGAATTGATCCACTATACCAATGTGAGATCATTATTCCTGCTAAAGGCACACATAGTAAATTAGTCAGATTAGCAGCACTAGTACGTAAACCAAAATATCTCCCTCTTAATTTACTAGGAATTATCATAGCTAACCAACTTAACCAAGACGGCGCTCCCAGTGCTGCTAATAAGTTACTGCCAAGTAAAATTATTAATGTTAATATTATTAGTTTTTGATTATTTAACAAGTTTTGGCTATGAGCAGTAATTCCTATTAATAAACTAATCCACAATAAACGAGAAGCACCAAAGGTAACTAGGGAATATTGAAATCTACTGTGGGTTTTTTCTGATATGTAAGCCCCTATTGGTTGAATAAAATTTACTATCATGGGGATGGATGATAACATCCCAAATATTACTGGAGTGGCATTTAATTCTACTAAAAAGTTACTCAGTAAAACTCCTCCTGTTCCTAAGGAAAAGACGGAGGCAAAAATAGCATCTATTGTAGAAGCTCTTAAACTATTACGAATTAGTTTTTTAGCAAATCTTGTACGAATTTTTCCAGGAAATTGTTGATTGTTGCCAATGTCCAGAATTTCTGAATTTGATTCTGAATCTAAAATTATATCCATGTAAGGAGAATTCATAGCTGATAAATATGAATCAATAATTATGTTGTCAATCTCAATATAGCCATTTCCATTCAAGTGAAGTACAACCAGTAATAATGGAACGCAGATGGAAGCATAGTAATGCAGATAATTTTGTACTTGATTAGACTGGGGAACGCGATAAATTTATCTCATAACCTCATCTCATAAACTAAAGAGATGTGATACTGTAGGGTTTTGTGGGTATAAGTTATAGGATGCTGTTCTGTCACTTTTTAAGTAAGTTCAGAGTTAATTGATTAGTTGATACAATCAAAAACAGGAAGTTAAGGATGCTTATTTTCTCTATTTGTATAAGTGACAATAGCTAATTCAGCTTGTTCTAGTTTTGATCAGGAATATTAAAATGATTAATAAGCGAGAAATAACTCTCCTATTAATTATTTTACCAAAAAGTCCAGTAATTAAATTATTTGATGATTTATGAAAATAGTGGTTTATCTTTATACAGATCCTCTCTTAGAGACTATGAGTGATATTAATGAATGGGGTTGGGATGTGGACAAAATTTATCAAGACGTGGGAGAACGTACCCACCTAGAACAGCTTTTGAGAGACTGTGAATATGAGGGGGTAAAATATGTATTATTGCGTCGTTTGTGTGAGTTAGGAGATACTGTTGCACAGGTAAATGAACGACGAAACCAATTAGAAATGATGGGAGTAATAATCATTGCTACAGAGCAATCTTATACATCAAATTCTCGTCAGGTTTGTGACCAATTACTAGAGTTATTACAGGAAATACAATATGAACAACGCAGTCGTCGTATTCGTCAAGGCCATGCTATTAATCGTTTAGAAGGTTCTCCTCCTCCGGGAAAAAGTCCCTATGGTTATCGTCGAGGACAAAATAAGTATATCATTGATCGCACTACTGCACCTGTCGTTAAGGATTTTTTTGAAAATTTTTTGTTATATGGTTCTTTACGAGGTTCTGTTAAATATATAGGGAAAAAATACAATAAAAATATTTCTGTGACTACTGCTAAAAGATGGTTGACTAATCCTGTTTATCGTGGTGATACGATGTATCACAATGGGGAAGTTATTAGTAATACTCATACAGGAATTATTTCTAGGGAAGAAGGGGCGCAAATTGATAGATTATTAGCCAGAAATAGTCGTTTACCTGCTCGTAGTGCCAGTGTACCCCGTTCTTTAGCTGGCTTGGTATTTTGTAATCAATGTCAGTTACAAATGACTATTTCTCGTGTAACTCAACGTTACCAAAATCAGGAGTATTTGTATTTACGGAATGTTAAATGTCCTCTGAAACCAAAATGTGCTGCTCTTGCTTATGAAGAGGTTTTAGAAAAAACTATTCATCAGGTTTGTCAAGATTTACCTGTGGCTGTGGCAAGGGTCAATTTTCCGCCTGTAGATGTTATGAAAACTAGCTTAGAAAATGCGATCGCTCGTCAACAACAAATTTTAGCTCAATTACCAAGTTTAGTAGAAACTGGTATTTTAGATGGGGAAACTGCTAATTTAAGGGTCTATAAAATTCGCACAGAAATTTCTCAATTTCAATCTAAATTAGCTGCACTTCCACCTGTTAATTTATTATCTGTGGCGCAAACTGTTTCTCTTCCTCAGTTTTGGTTAGATTTATCTGAGGTGGAAAGAAGGTTTTATTTGCGGGAATTTATTCGCAAAATTATGATTATCCGAGAAGGTAAGGAATGGTATTTACAAATAATTTTCATTTTCTGATTTTTCTCCCTGCAAGATACCCGACTTCTTTAAGAAGTCGGGTATCTTTAACTATCTTGTTTAGCAGTGGTAGATTTCTTACCAGCATTACGTACATTCATCACTTTACCCAGTAATTCAAACCAAAAAGGTGCGCCCATGGCAATAGCTAAACCACTAACTGCCCAACCTGCAATCATGGTCAATATACTAGTAATTTTTTTGGGATGACTATCATTTTCAGATGATAGTTGATGTTTTAAGTTATTTTCTCCCCAACCAATGGGTAAATAAACATCCTTTAATAATTGATTTTTGTCTATATTTTTGGGATCAAGATTATTAGAAGATTGTGGTGATATTTCCGCGGCTTTATAAACTATTGCTGTTCGCAATAAAGAATCTTTAGATAAGCGATTAACAATATTAAATGTATCAGTATTTGTGGATACTGCTAAAGTTATACCAATTAAAATTGCCACTCCTTTAGCATTGCGTTTATACACTCCTCCCGCTCTTTCCATAGAACTATCAAAAGTCTGTTCAATTTCTTGACGTAGGAGATACATTCCTTCTTCAACACTTTGCGCTCTCATTTGGGCGCGTTTAGCCATAGTTTCAATACTGGATACTACAGAATCAGGTAAACTTTGAATTATTTCATGAACTTGTTTATAAATTTCACTGTCTTTATCTTGAATACTGTTGATAATTTTTTGGTTGATTTCAGTTCCTTGCTTAAAAGTTTGCACAATATCGTTAATATTCGGGTTTAAACCGCCAATAATAATGGCAGTTTCTACATTAGCAAAGATATCTTGTTTCATAAACTGTAATTCACGCAAAGGTTTATCTAAAATATATTCATTTCCTGGCATCATGATTTGAAAGTTTTGAATATATTTATCTAAACTGGAAATCATGCGTTGCACAGTCATTCTGATGTTATATTTATCTCGACAAAAATCATTAGTAATATTATTGTATTCTAGTTCTAATTGGCAAAATTCTGCGGCGATAATTTTGGTAAATTCGCTGGATATAGTTTGTTCATTGATATATATTTGTAGTTGCAAAAGTATTTGTCTAATTTGATTCAATCTTTCTTCTTTAAAATTCTCTAATCTCATTTCTGTGAGTTTTTTCACTACTATTGGTAATTTCAGGGTATCCATAAAGGTATCCGCAAAGGTTTTACTACCAATATAAGAGGGCGCACTGTGTTTTTGATCACCAAAAATAGTTTCTTTTTTAAATCGAGAATCTGATTTTCTAAAATTTTTGAAAAATGATGCTAATGCCCAGGTAATTTTCCGAGGTAAGGTAGAAATTAATCCTTTAGATTCTTGATTGATGCTTTGAATTAAGGGATTATTATAGATCTTATTTGTTAGTTGTATTACTTGACTATTTTCTGATGCTTCCGCGTCACCTGCTAAGAGAATTTCAATTGATTTGCGTAGATGATCTGCTCGCCATTGTAGTACAGTAGCAATCAGTTCTTGAATTTCGGACGCTAGTAAACTTAAAATTAGGTAAATAAAAATTAGCCCTAGCGCTACATCTAAAATAAGGGGTAAACCCATGGACGTTCTCCTGGTAAAAAATTAACGACTAAAGAATTGTATTCTTTATATCATTGAAAAGTCAAAAATCTTGTAAACTTCTTGGAATAACTATATAAGAAATCTTGTCCAAAAAATTATCTCTGTTTTGGAGAATCTGAGTTAATTTGGAGTTTAGCCTGAGAAAACATTTTCTCGCAGGCCACATCAGAGATACGCTTTAATCTCTACAAAATCAACTTAAACAGTAGCAGTAATTAGCATAGAATATGCAAGAAGGAAGTTTTATTTGGAGTTATGTAGAACAACAGCATCGTGCAGTTGACAAACGTAATGATTCACTATGGTTAGTATTTTTACTATTAGCATCAGTAATTTTATTTACTGTTAATCTTGGAGGTTTACCACTACAGGATGGAGATGAGGGTATTGTGGCTACAGTAGCGCGGGAAATATTACAAGCACCTAGTGATTCTCTGCGTTGGCTTTATCCCACTTTAGCAGGTGAACCCTACCATGATAAGCCTCCTTTGATACATTGGTTGGTGGCTGGGGCTTATGCTATGGGTGGTATCAATGAATGGACTACTCGCTTACCTGGGGCTTTATTAATGGCTATTTCTGTACCTTTACTGTATTGTATTGGTAGGGAAATTTTTAGACAGCGTTGGGCAGCTATTTATAGTGCTTTAATTTATTTGACTATGTTGCCTGTGGTACGTTATGGTAGATTGGCAATTATGGAGGGGGCGATCGCTTGTTTTTTAATGACGATGATCTTATGTTTATTAAGATCACGTCGAGATTTGCGTTACTGTTTGGGTGTGGGTATTAGTTTTGGATTAATTTGTTTAACTCATGGTAAAATTGGTCTGTGTTTAGGTGTGGTAACGTTAATATTTCTATATTGGGATACACCAAGATTATTGACTTGTTATTATTTTTGGTTAGCCATTTTGATTGGTTGCATTCCTGTGGGTTGTTGGTATGGTTTACAAGTATTACAATATGGTTATTCTTTTACGGAAATGGATACGAAAATATCTTTGATAACTGTAAAAAGCATTAGTAATAGTCATGGAAAATTACCTTGGTATTATCTCATGGAAATTGCTAAATGGACATGGCCGTGGTTAATATTTTTGCCAGCCACTTTCCGCATTACTTGGGAAAATAATAATTTCAGTTGGGCAAAATTGTTAATTGTCTGGTTTGGTGTTTATTTATTATTAATATCTTTAATTTCTATTAAGTTACCCTGGTATATCTTACCTATTTATCCTAGTTTGGCTTTAGCTTTTGGATATCAATTAACTCAAATAGAAAATTTACCACTGTTTTCTGGTTATCCGCGTATTTGGGTAACAAGTTTAGCAATTTTAGCTGTATTAGCATCTACCGCAAGTATTTATTTTAGTTGTAGAAGTACCAGCAAAATAGAGTTACAAATTATCTTTGCATCTGTAGCTTTAACTATGACTTTAGCAGCGATTTTAGCAGAAAGGGGAGATAGACAATTTTTGAAAATATTAGTATGGGGAAGTTATCTTTCTCTGCTATTGTTAATGAAATCTAATTTTTGGATTTGGGAGTTAAATACTCTGTATCCTGTGAAACCAGTAGCAGCGATGATTAGTAGATTAAATCCAGAAGTTACGGAAGTTTATACTTCTTTTCCTTATCATCGGCCATCATTGGATTTTTATAGCGATCGCACAATTATTCCTATGTCAGTTAATCAGTTACAATCTTATTGGGGATATCATCAAAAACCTTATTTTCTAGTGAATAAACCAACTTTAGAGAATCTACAATTAAAATCCGTTAGGATTTTAGATCAGGCTGAAGATTGGCAATTAATTACTAAGGATAATAATTAATCAGCTAATTTACAGTTAAACTATATAACCAAAAAACCTAAAATTACATTGTAGAGACGTTCTATAGAACGTCTCTACAATCATTTTCACTAAGACACTAAGACCAAGAATCTAAATCTAAAGATTGCATTCCTTGATCCTTAACATAATCTAATAACCCCCCTAATTGCCACCAAATAAATAAACAAGTACCTAAACTTAAAGGTAGGCCAACTCCTATAGCTAAGGGAGACGGAAAACCAAATATTTGTAAACCACAGGACATAAACAAAGAAACACCAGCAGTAATACCAACAAATGGTAATAATAATTGTTGATAAAAAGTGCGTTTTTTGCTATCTTTTGCATTTGGACTATTTGCTGGCCATTTTTTGACAATTACTTTTAAAGTTCCAGATAATGCTATACCAGAAGTTACCGCCATCAGAAAACCTATTAGCAATAAAATGTAAGGTGGTTGCAGAGGATAATAATACATGAAAACTCCTGATATCAATGAAATTTTATTATCTTGGTTGACAACAATGGCAGATCAATATTGCCAAAAATATCATAAACTTGCCAGCAAGATACAGCACATTCCATCTACATGAGGTACACTATGAACACAGCAAGATGCCTGTGTTACAAGGGTTTTATCATTAACATCTGTACCTCATAATAACGGAAACTGCTGTATTTTACATATTTTATCATTAATTTCAGAGTTTTTACACTTTTCCATATCTCATAAGTGAAAAATTTGTTTATTATCTATTATTGAATAATTCACCTGATGTATTGTGGCACCAGGGGGTGCGGAATGTGGGTTATATTTAATTAATCTGGGTTAGGTTGACGGACGAAACCCAGGATTTGTCTACAAGGTTATAAGTATTTTAGTTTTGGCGATCGCTCTACCTAACCCACTATGGACATTTTTATATAGGAATAATAACATCTATTTCCCTTGAATTTTTTTTAACAGGGAGGCAATACTTAGAGATTTACCATTAGTTTTATTATTATCTTCAATTTGCAATATTCTGGCCTGTCTTATAGCTAATTTGTCTTGAGGATTTAATTTTAAGGCTTGCCGGATATAAACTTTGGCCATGGCTACAAACTGCTGTTCAAGATATACTACTCCTAATAAAGCATAATAATCACTATTTCCAGGTTCTAGTTTGATGGCATCTCTCAATTCTAAAGTGGCTAAATTCCATTGTTTTTGTTTAGTATATTGTACTGCTCTCTCATAGTGTTTATGAGCATAATTGATGCTATCTGATGATGTATTTGTTTGACTAATATTGCCTGAATGCTGATTTATTATTGTTTTTTCTCTCTCGGGAGTAATTGGTTTTTGTTGATCACTATATTGATTGTCTTCTGTGTGAAATGATAAATATACCATGTTTATAGCATGCAATTGTTCTGTAACTTGATAAGATTGATACAATGAATGATATTGTGCATTAGAATAGGATTTAATAGCATCTTCATAAAATAATTGTGCTTCTGTGCCAGTCATGGTTGCCATTGATTGAATTATAGACATTTGTATCCCAACTGGTTGATTTGTATCTACGGCTATGGATTGAGCGCGTAGTTTAGCTATAGTATTTAATCTTTTATTTGAATGCTTGATCTGTTCATGAGCAGGATTAATCAATTGTGTAAAAACTAATCTCGCTAATTCCTGATCTTCTGGATTGGTATGGACATAATGATCAGGGTGTAACTGTTTTGCTAAAATATGATATCTTTTGTTGATCTGACGATCATGAGCATTAACTGATACTCCTAGAACAGCATAAGGATCAGCCAGTAGATTTAACCATTGTTTTGTAAGGATATTATCTGACATTGTTGTATAAATAGCGAATAACTAGTAACTATTTTAGTCCTTTTTTACTGTTTCAGTGCAATTACCTAAAAATAATTTCAGGGTTAATTGACTGAAAATAAGAATTATGTATTTGATTATGGTTTTAATTGGTGTAAATTCGCTTATAATATTACTTATGGGTAATATATTTTTTGGGTTATTCCTGAAATTTGGTGTTGATTGAATTTTATCATGAGATATCTGGTGGTAATTCAATGTCTACCTGCCTGTGGGCAGACAAGTGATTTGAAACCCCTTCTATGGAAAATTCATGAATTGTCCCTACATTCATGTTCACTCTTATGTCTATTGCTTGATCTTTTAAGATATGCTTGAGAAATTAAAAAAATATGTTAACTAAACGTAAAAGTCGAACTATAGCTATTATTCTAGCTTTTTCTGGTACAGTAACAATTTCTGGGTTACATAAATTTTATTTGGGACAACCTCTATGGGGAGTTTTGTATGTTTTGTTATCTTGGACACCTATACCAAAGGTAGCAAGTGCTATTGAGGCAGTTTGGTATTTAACTTTGGATGAAGATAGGTTTGATGCTAATTTTAATTTGGGTGATGTGGAGCAATCAATGGGTAGGTTATCCCAACCTGTGACTAATCAGGTAGAATTACTGAGTAATGCTTTAAGGGAGTTGGATCGTCTCCGTGAAGATGGATTGATTTCTGAGTATGAGTTTGAACAAAAACGTCGTCAACTTGTGGATAAAATGTAGATCAGGTGGCGAGAATATATTTATGAACTGGCTACTTAGAAGTTTAAGATTACAAAAATTACGAGCAAAATTGTTAAGTGATCCTTATTATCGCTTGCAGTCTGCTGAAGATGTACAGATGGCGATAGAATTGGGAATACAGATTGATGTGAATCAAGCGACGGTGGATGATTGGCTGCGTTTGCCAGGGTTATCTATTCATCAGGGGCGATCGCTGGTAGAACTTTCTCGTAGTGGTGTAGTGTTTTATTGTGTTGAGGATCTAGCTGCTGCTTTAGGTATGCCTTTACAAAGGTTATTTCCTCTTAAACCTTTGCTGAATTTCAGTTATTATGATGAGCAATCTTTAGATTCAGTAAAGAGAATAAATATAAACACTGCTTCTGTAGTGAGTTTGATGAAAGTTCCATTAATAGATTCATCTTTAGCTGAATTGGTGGTAGAAAATCGTGAGTTATTTGGTAATTATCGAAATTTATTGGACTTACAAAAACGGTTGCAACTTTCTGGAGATGAGATCGCCCAATTAATGTATTATTTACAATTTTAATGGTGATTGGTGATATTAATTATGTAAATTATTGAATCCTGTAAATCTTGATTTGTGACAATTATACCCAGTCCCCTAAATTAGTCCCCTAAATTATCCCCAAACGATCCAGTGGCCAAAAGCGAAAAGTAGCTCGGCCAATAACGTTTTTACTTGGTACAAAACCCCAATAACGCGAGTCGTTACTATCATTACGATTATCCCCCATGACAAAGAATGAATCTGGGGGAATTTTAATGGTAGGAAATGGGCGATTTGGCGGTTCAGCAATGTATTCTTCTGTTAAAGGTTGATCGTTAATATAAACTTTTCCTTGGGATATTTTAATTGTTTCTCCTGGTTTACCAATTATTCGTTTGATGAAAGCTTGGTTTGCTGGATAACCTCGTCTTTGTAGTTCTGGTGGTGATTTAAAAACGACTATATCACCAGTTTTGGGATGATGAAAATTATAGGAAATTTTTTCTATGACTAAGCGATCGCCTGTGTGTAAGGTTGGATACATTGATTCTGAAGGAATTAGTCGAGGTTCGGCAATAAATGTTCTAATTAATAATGCTAAAGATAGGGCAATGGTAATTAAAACAATATTTTCTTGCCAACCGCACCATTTTTTGGTTTCTGGAGATGTTTCTTTTTGATCACTTTTGTTAATAGTCATAGAAGTTGTTACTGGTGATAATGACACTGAATGATTGTGAGAATTGTTAACAGTTAACTGTCAGTTTATATATTTTCTGTTAATGTTTGCGGGGGAGAAAATGGTGGTGATTTGGCAGTAATTACTTCCGGAGGACGGATAAATTTTTCTTGCCATTGGAATCCGCGACGAACAATTTTAGTAATTGTTTGATCTGCCAGATCCTTTGTTTCTTCCCGATCTAAAACACAACAGACATTAAAATCTGGTTCTCTACCTATTTCTAATTCTATGGTAAAAACTTCACGTTTTCCTAAAATGTTCAGAAATTTTCTATAGGGAAGATGGCTACCCTGCTATTTTATTTAATTAATTGAGATTTTGATAAAGATTTCTAGTGTTGCTGATTATAGAGTATGATTTTGTTGCAAGCACGAGAGGCACGCAGTTGCACAGAGTAAGCATTTGATTTGAAATCATTGATTTTTTAATTTCATACTTCAGTTCCCCAAGGCCTTAATTTATTTTCCTGTTCTAATTGTTCGGCTTATTGCAATGCAGATTCATCTGTTTTTTATTCATAAACGTGAATTTCTGCTTTAGCGATCGCCATTTTTACAGAATGATTATATAATTTTAATGCTGCATTATAATTAGCGATCGCCTGCTTAAAAAAAACCATTTTATAACTGTACATTTCCTTAATAATACTCATGGTTTTTTACCTTTGCAAGTAGGAGGAATTTTTAACACCTGATCTATCTTTAATTGATTTTCGCGCTTTTGTAATTCTGGGTTCACTGCAACTATTAAAAGCCAGTCGGTAGGTTTGCTACACAATTTTCCCGCAATACCGCTTAAAGTATCACCTGATTTCACACTATAGGTTATGGATGGTGGTGTAGTGGGAACCACAGGTTTAATCGGAACAGATAGAATAGGAGAAGTAGTAACAGTAGGATTAGTAGGATTAGTAGAATTTCTAGTTTTACTGGAATTATTAGTATGATCAGTATTAAAACTATATAAATTTTGTAAAGCGAAAAAACTTGCTCCTACACCAATAGTAATCCCAATTATTAACATGAGAATTGCTATTCCTGTACTCCACAATTTATCTTTTATATCTGGTTCTAACCCTTGTAGGGAACGAATTAAAAATACATCTGTTTGACAATTAGGACAAATATCAGTTTCAATTCCTTGATAACCACAAACAGGACAATTAATTTTAGTATTCATCTTGTTGGTATTCATCTTATCAATCCTGTAATAATATTATTAGTTGGTAATTCTTGACTTAACCAATGTTGCACATCTGGCAATAATTATCGCCATAATTGCACCGCTTCATATTTATCATGAATTTTGCCAGCATTCAACATTTGTGAAAGTTTTTCTGACATAGCATTTGCCTGAGTAGGTGCAATTAGTTTAGCCTGTTTGATCGCTAAAATACAACCTTGAATTAACTGGACGACTGAATGAGGTAAGTTCCGTAATTCTCGTTTACATTCTTCTTGATGATATTCCATACTGTAAAGATTATGACTCTTGATAGCTAGTTTTAACTCTTGACTGAGATTTTGTAATCTTTCTTGTTGTAACTCATGAATGATGAAATCACATAATTTCAGTATGCGATCGCACTCATTAATTAAAGACTCTGTTTCTAACTTGATGGGCGACATATAGACCTGGAATTTCTGCAAACTTTCCTCAGTACGTTCTAAAATATCCAGATGTTCTTCTGCAGTGACAGGATTTTTAATGAAATTAGCTGATTGTACCACTGGTACAGCCAATTTTAAATCCTTGACATAACGTTGTTGTTTAGCTCACGCAGAGTCGCAGAGTTACAGAGAGTTTGATTTTTAGTTTGATACTTTATGTTAGGTTGGATGTTATGTTTAAATGTAAGTAAAAATACGGTTTATTTTCGGAATTTGTAGGTGATTCAGATATCAAGAATCTGTTTATTTACATCATTTATGCAGTCTCAAGTACCCTACATCAGTGTATTTTCTACTTCCTGTAATATATTTCCTTTCACATACTTACAAATGGCTTTATTCATTAAAATCATTTGTCCCACATGAAAGGATGGGGGTATTAAACTATGAATACGATGATCTAAACCATCGTGCATCACGTCTGTGGCTAATTCTGAATGATCTAAGCCTAATGTATGTCCTATTTCGTGGGTAATAGTATTAGCAATTAAATTAGATAATTGACTTAAATTAAGATTGGCTATCTCTGCTGTGCGTAAAATTTGATCTATCCGCACACCAGCTATATTTGTCACTTCTCCTGGATTGAAACTAGCAATTCCTAAGTAATCTACTGGTTGTTGATCTATAAATATATAAACGTGAGTATATCTGTTACCCCATTCTTTTGGATCTGGTTGATCTGATGTTAAAAATACTTGGATACTTCTAAAAGCACTAAATACCTTAGCCAGTGCGTCCGTGATGACTTCGATAATAGTGGTATTATTTGTATGATTATTTAGCATTCCTGAAAGATCAATCCAAACGCAATGGCGAATTTGCTCATCTTGAATATTATGTAATAATGTTCCACAAGAAGGACATATTCGCCAATTAGTTTGAATGAGGGAACGACAACCTCGACAGCGTGGACGAGGAGGTCGTTGCAGGTTAATGCGTTCCCAAATGGGAACTTGTGATTTTTGCTGCTGGTTTTTTTTAGGTGGCCTAGTTAAATTTAGGCGATCATAAAGTGACATTACATTGTTTAACAATCATCTAACAATAGGTTTTAGCTAATTCTCCTAAACCATTTACAGTTACACCATTGCCAATAGCAGCCATTTTCCACTCATTATTATGGCGATAAACTTCTGCTAATACCATTCCTGTCATTCCATTATACTCTGTTCCTGAAAGATTGTATCTAGCTAATTCTTGATTATTTGCCATGTTGACTAACCGCACAAAGGCATTTTCAATTTGACCAAAGTTTTGTTTACGGGCTAAACAGTCGTAAATATTAATCACAAAAACTAATTTGCTAATGTCCGCAGGAATTTTAGGTAAATCAATGATAATTACTTCATCATCTCCATCTCCTGCACCTGTTAAATTATCTCCTGTGTGGGTAATGGCTCCTGATATATGTTGGAGATTTCCAAAGTAAACTATATTCTCTTTGGCTGTTAATTTGCCATTGCTATCTAAACAAATTACAGAAGCATCTAAATCATATTCATGACCACCTTTACCAAAGTTGCTAAACAATCCTCCTCCTGATTTTTTAGCAATGTCCCAACCTAAACCACACATTAATTTAGTTAAACCAGGAGCTTCTTTAGCAAGTGATATTCTTTGTCCTTTTTGTAAATTAATCGCCATTTTTTTTGCTCCTATTTGCTCCTAGCTAAAACGATCTAATAATGCTTTTAATCCACCTTGATAGCCTGAACCAACGGCATTTAAACGCCATTCTCCATCTTTCCGGTATAGTTCAGCCATAATTAATGCAGTTTCAATGGAATAGTCTTCTACAAGGTCATAACGAATTACTTCTTGTTCATTTTGTAAGTTGACAACTCTCACAAAGGCATTCTGTACTTGGCCAAAGTTTTGTCTTCTTTCTGCTGCTTCATGAATAGTGACAGTAATAACTATTTTTTGGACATCCGCAGGAACTTTTTGCAGGTTAATTTTGATTACTTCATCATCTCCATCTCCTACACCTGTCAGATTATCTCCAGTATGTTCTATTGATTTTGCTGGATCTGGACTAGTTAAATTGTTGTAGAAAATAAAGTGGTTGTCAGATATTAATTTATCATTTTTTCCTAATAAGAAGGCTGATGCATCTAGGTCAAAGTCAAATCCAGTATCCATGACTTTAACATCCCATCCTAAACCTACAAATATTTCTGTTAACCCAGGAGCAACTTTGTCTAGTGATACTCGTTGTCCTTTGCTTAATGAAATTGCCATGTTTTACTCCATTTTTTCAATTCTCTTTTTGGTTTTCTTCATGTTAATTCATCATTAATAAGTAGAATTAATGGGAAGAAATTTGATAATTAATAGGAAATTATTAACACACTAAAAAATATTATATAACCAGAAAGCCGAGTTTTGACATCATTGAACATCAATTAAGATCCAGCATAACATAAAAATACAATAAAACAAGTAGAGTCCCTTATTTTTAGTTTTGTTTTTTTGTGCCGGTTGTTTCTTTTACATATTAAGTAGCTTTAATAAAAATCAGTATCAGTATTTTGTCGGAATTTACTGCAAAATTGTATGAGTATATTTATAGAGAGGTTGATGTAGATTGTTGAATGTATGCCATTCTTTACACTAAGTGTTTTTAATAATGTGATGTAAGTTAATATATGTTAATTATTTTTAGCTGTATTGTAACAATTTTGATACTTATGGAAATAATTGCGTTTATGTGCGTATGATGTTAAGTTTAAATATACTTAATAATACTGTTTATTCCCGCAGATGGTGGAGTGGTAAGGTTAAAAATATTCGTTTAAAGTTAATTTTCCAAGTTTAGGGAAATTTGAGGTACTATGGGTAACTTTATTATTGTATGATTAAAGTCATAGTACAGGGTAATAATTGTGGGAGTAGTTTTTATAGGCGATCGCGCTACGGGAAAAACACATTTAGCAATGGAGTTAACTAACCCCAAACATGAGTATGTAAAAGTTATTAATCAAGATTATGAAATGCTTAAAGCAAACCTGAAATTTGATGAAGTTTCTGGCGTGATGCAAGCAACAGATGTAATCTTAGATAGATTATTAGATATTGAAGTGCGATTACCCACTGGTAATAAGCAAGTATTAGTAGATTGGATAGATACACCTGGGGAGGTATGGCGCAAAAGTTGGCAACAAGACAACCAAAAGGAATGGAGCAAACTTTTACAGACCATCCGCGATAGTGAAGGAATATTTCTCGTACTTCCACCCCATCGCGGCTTAACTTTTCAAGCTGGTGTGGATGTGGATGAATTTATGAGTACACAACAATGGTGTGCTAGATTTGAGCGGTGGGTGGACTTTTTTCGTACGGATTGTCCGAAAGCAAGACATATAGTTATATGTTTAAATAAGGCTGATCTATTTTGTAATTTATCCCAGGAAAGTTCACAGTTAGCTTATCATCCTAATGGTGGAGCGATGAATTGGCAACAACGCCATTTATACAGTATGCAACGTTACTTTAGACCGATTCAATCACAGTTAGCAGAAATTAACAAAAGTGTTTCTGGTTTATCAGTACGTTGTTTTATTACATCGGTTTATGATCGTTCTTTATTGGAACTTCCTTGGATATATTTGGGTAGTTTTCTAGCTAAGTAGAGACTAAGATACCGGACTTCTTAAAGAAGTCCGGTATCTGAAACAGATACAATATCAATAGGATAGAAAAATGGCGATCGCGGTTCTGGAAAAACAAGCCAGAATAAATTCCCTGTCTGAAAGCTAAAATCGGTTTTAACCGATTATTTGTAGATGAGATGATTTGTATTATTTCCACCGTCTTTTACAAAGAAAATTTAAATTCTAGGTAATAAATAAGGTAAAATCAGTTTTAACTGATTGTTTGTATTATTTTCAACCTAATTGACAAATGATAGTACGTTTTAACGTAATTTAGCTATGAGAGGGGGAATTAATTGCCCTGCGGATATGGATACTAACCAATAAGATATGAATAGGATAGAAAAATATGGGGAATATTCGCGTTATTGGTCCACGTAGTTCTGGTAAAACCACTTATTTAGCCGCTTTAGCTTATCAACCAGCGAGAAATCATCATCAAAATCAAAACTTTCAAGTTCATACTCTTAATGATGATACAAAACAGTTAGCAGAAAAAGCGGAAAATATTATCATGGAGGGTGCATCATTAGAACCTACTAATAATTACGTTACAACCATTGATGATTTACGAGTTTATTCATTTCAAATAGAAGTTAAAAAAGGTTTTTCTCAAGACAAAATTAACCTGGTTGTGAGAGACTATCCAGGTGAAATATTTGAGGAATTAGAACATGGTTCATCTAACCCATTACATCAAGAATTTATGGATGAATGTTTAGCCAAAGATGTGACTGGTTGTTTAATATTATTAACTGAGTGGAAACAAGGTACTGATAGGACTTATAGCCGAGTTTTAAAACGTTTTATTGACCAAATGGATAAACATGAACGTTCTCAAGATTTACGTTTAGCTGTGGTGATGAGTAAATGTGAAAGAGGAGAATTATGGCCGGGTAGGTTAGATCCAGAAATTGATTTGTTTGATGTCCATTTACCAGAAACAAAAAAGACTTTACAAGATGCAATTCCTAGTAAAAATCTGAACTTTTATGCTTTATCCACCTTTGGTGTTTTAGGTCGTAATAACCCTCGTCCTAACCGTGTAGAGGAAATGGGAGCAGATGGCAAAAATTCATTTTTAAGAGAAACAAACCGATGGCGACCCTACGGTTTAATTTCCCCTCTCTATTGGTTAAGTACAGGTAAAAGGATAAAATATGAAAGTTAGTACCTTAGCAAATAAGAAAGAACCGTTACAAAGTAGTGCAGTGGTGCGCGTGATAGGCGATCGCGGTTCTGGAAAAACAGCCTATATGGCTTCCTTAGCACGGTGGCCTAATGCTGATCCAAACGGAGCAGTAAAAACTGTCATTCCTGTGGGAGATGCTGCAAAATATTTAGTGGAACAAGCACAAAATATATTAGAACAGGGGTTACAATTACCACAAACTGGCTTAAACGCTAATCCAGATGAGGTTAAAGATTATACATTACAAATTACCATTACTAGACAATTTTCGTGGAAAAATCTGATAAATAGCCTGACCTCACCATTATTAAACTTAAACGTTAGTTGTAAAGATTACGGCGGAGAGTTTTTTATTGATCTATTGCAACAAGCTGGTAAAAAAATCTTACAAGATTATATGGAAGATTGTTCCCAATCTACAGGTATAATGTTGTTAATAGATGGTACTAGCAGAAGGAAGGATCAAGAATATGCAGTAGCTTTAGATCGGTTTTTTGCTGCCCTTGATCGTACAGATGTTAATGTAGGGAAAAGAAGAATTGCTTTAGTTTTAACCAAGTGTGAACAATCTGACCTGTGGGTAAATCGTCATAAACCCGATTTTATCGCTCCCGCAGCTTTTCCCCAGGTATGTAAAAAATTATCTACTTGGCAACAAATGGGAGGAGGTGACGTAAATTACTTTACTGCTTCCGCTTTTGGAATGTTAGGTACTAAATATCCTGAACCTAATATTACCTTATTAACTCGTGGCCGTGATGGAGTAACAGCAGTGATCAAAAACCCCAAAAGCTGGCGGCCATTTGGTTTAGTTGCTCCCATATATTGGTTATGTACAGGCGATCGCCATAAACTATTAGAGAATGGTTAATTATCAGGAATAAAGCTATGAATCAATTAAATCGATCTACCATAGAAATTCACGAATTTAGTACAGGTATTAGACCACAGGCAATAGCTACGGGTGCTTGGGTATCATTAGGCTTCACTGGACAATATATGAATAATACTATTGATCCGATTCCTGAAGTTGTAGAGCGTTCTATTGCTAACCGTGAATTTGCGGTAGCTGAAGGTGCTTCTAGTGACCAACCCGCAATTATTGGCCGGGTAGTAGGAACAGGTGATGATACTTGGTCTGTAGTAGCAATAGTTACTAAGGGAAGGGATGAAAAAGGACGTGGTGCTTCCATGTATCGTTTTTTTCTCACTCAGGGAAGGGAAAAAGACGGGTTTCAAAATTTACGGTTAATATTAACTTGGTGGGAAAATCAAGAAAGACCAATATTTCATCCTTTTGATATTCAAGAAGTAGATAAACCTCATATATGTGATGTTGAGGAAATTTCGGCTAAATTTCATCAAGTATCACAAGAAGCTGTAGCAATTCCTGTTAATATTAATGAACCAATATTACTCACACCACAACAGGAATACGACTTACAAACCATCAATGTTTTAGCATTGAAAAAATATAATACTAATGTGAAATATGATAATTATCAACCTTTTTCTTGGGCGTATAATGTAGAAGCATTAGAAAAACCAGAGCGTTTTTTAGTAATTCATGCTGCTTCAGAAAAAGCCTATCAATTATTAGAAAGAGCGATTAATAAAGCACCAAGATTATTAATATCTTCGGCTGTTACAGATGAGGAAGCTATTAAGTCAGCGATACGCGGTTTAACAACTAATTCTCAAATTAAACCAGATAATGTAAAAGTGATAGTAGAGGCTTTACAAAATAATCAACTTACTTCAGACTATTGGCATAGTTTATTTGATGCACAGGGAGCAACAACGGCAATTAGTCAAAAAATTTATAGTCCACAAATGGTAAGATTGATTACTTTGAGGGCGATCGTAATTCCAGATACAATGTTAGAATTTTTGAGTTTTTTAAATATTAAACCTGGTCAAAAACCTGACGAAAATCAAGCTATTTCTTTAGAATTTCAAAAGGCTATTCGGCGTGATTTACCTAAAGATAAACTGGCAAATAGTATTAAATCTTTGTTACCGGAATTGTTAAAGAAATCGTCAAAAATTACGCCAGAAGGTGTTAAATGGTTATTGGTAAGTAATGATAGTGTTTGGGCATCTGGATGTAAACAATTTATTGAAGATATTGTAGCTGATTTGCAGTTAATTTTCAGTCATTTAAAACATAATACTCCTCCTTCATCTGAGTTATATAAATGTCCTCCTAAAACTTGGGAAATTTTAATCAAAAATCGCAAATATATCTACTCAAAATCATATAGTATTAAGCAAGAAGAATACAGTTCTTTTGCTAAGTTATTTGAGAGTTTGGAATACTATTCACTTGCTGCTTATTTTTATCAAGTTAGTGAAGGTATAGTACCTAAAGATGTATTTGAGGGACTTCCACATAGACGTAATTCTCCTGTGGAAATTTTAGGTTTGTGTATTGAAAGAGAAACCACTTTTTTTGAAAGTATTATTATTTTTTTATTACAGGAGTATATTGTGCCAATTCAATTTGTTATTACCTTATCAATTTTCCTCTCACTTTTGTCTTTTACAGGTGGTGTACTGGTAGGTAGATTAAATAATCCAAAGATTGCAGAAACAGTCGTATCATCATCACCAACAAATACAAATGGTGATCAAACTGAAATAACTAATGAATTAAAATCAAAAGCAAGTAACGAGTTCCAAAAAACCCAGGACGCAATTAATGAAATTATCAACAATATCAAGAAGGCAAAAAAGAATGCACAACAAAGTGAAATTATAAAACAGATTATAGAGGTTCTAAAGTTACCAGAAAATTTTGAATATGACACAACACAGTACGCAGGACAAAAAAGAAATGAATTTATAGAAGCAATATATAAATATCAACAAAACAATGGTTTTAACAACTGCGACGGAATTATTTCACCAAAAGGAGAAACAGCTACAAAATTAGAACAAGATGTAACTAAAAAAATACAAGATGTAACTAAAAAAACAAAAGCAAATCCTAAACGAATAAACAACCCATGAGAATCTACCTTTACATCCTAGCAGGAATCACATCAGCTTTAATAGGCTGGAACATCGGGCAATTTTTCCTCACCGATATAGGACTATTCAAAGAATATCCAGAAATCACCTTATTTCCTTGTATAGCCATTGCCCTAGCTTGTGGAATGGTCATCAACGAAATATTTATTAGCAACCCCACAAGGCCAAAACTCAGCTTGAGAATAGCCAAAACACCCCTATTAATTGCCCTGGGTTTAGGCACATTAGCTGGGTTAATTTCAGGAGTCATATCTCAAATATTATTCCTGCCACAAATTCACTTTCCTGCCCCTATAGTTAGAATCATTGGTTGGCTATTAATAGGCGTTTCTGTGGGGCTTGCAGAAGGCTTAACTTGGCGCTGGCATAGTATGGAAGCAGGTGATCCCAAACGCTTTTGGCACAGATTTAAAATTAGTGTATTTGGTGCTAGTACAGCTAGTTTATTTGCTGCGGCAATATTTGAAATTATCCGCACCATAGGAGAAGTAACATCAGATTTTAAAGGAATTGAAGACCCTTTAGGATTTTCCATTTTAGGTTTATTACTAGGTTTAACATTTAGTATTACCAACTCTCCCAGTTATTTAGGTGCTTTAAGGGCTGGTACTGGCTTTGAATACACAGGAGAAAATTATGCAGATTTTGACCCTAACGCCCCAATTTCTAATCAAAAAATTCCCTGTATTGATAAATCAATTCTCCGATTTGTTAATGATGGCAATGCTTATGAAATTGAAGAAGGTTTATCAATTCAATTACCCAGTAATGGTATAATTAGAATAGGTTCTTCTGTGCAAAAATCAAATATTTATATT
Source organism: Anabaena sp. FACHB-1237 (assembly GCF_014696225.1). Taxonomy (GTDB): domain Bacteria; phylum Cyanobacteriota; class Cyanobacteriia; order Cyanobacteriales; family Nostocaceae; genus FACHB-1237. Next base: position 32,125 of record NZ_JACJPV010000019.1, read on the forward strand.
CCTGATTTACCCCTTCATGTAGCTGATTTAGTCATCGAAAAACGTGATGCTATCTTAACTCCTAACCCAGTGGCTTATAAGTTCATTGAAGTTAATGGTCAAAGATTGACTTCTCGTGATAGTATTCGCCTCAAACATAATTACGTATTAACCTTTTATCCAGATCCAACAACTCAAAATACAACTACCAATGTCACAACTACTCAACTCAAAACTCAAAATGTTAATCAAACCCAACAACCGCAACAAAGACCCCAAAAAATCTACCGCTTTGTTTACTATAATCGCTTCCTTGACCCCCAGGCTTAGTTGGAGACTCATTTTATCATTTTTGATGATTACTGGCTTGATTTCGCCTATTTTTGCCCAAACAAATTCAGCAACAAAATTAGCGGAAATAGTGGGAAATCCTGAAGTTAATGATGATAAAATCACTGTGAGAATGAAAATTAAAAATAAAGATGAAAGACCTATAATGGGTTTACAAGATACAGATTTCAAATTATTTGTAAATGACAAAGAACTGTCATTTAAAAGTCAAGATTGGAAAAGTCCCGATGAAAGTGTACCACCTCCAGCGTGGATTGTCGTATTATTAGATTTTAGTGGTAGTATGAATAAACCAGACAGTCTAGGAGGTAAAAAAATTACTGGTGCAATTAACGCTATTCGCAGCTTTAGAAAAATTTCCAGTGAGAGAGGAGGAAGCACTAATATTGCGATAGTTCCCTTTGGAAAATCTGGTCCTAATTGTGAAGGTTATACAGTCAATAAAGATACTCTTGATAAATTCTTTTTAGCAAATGACTTTAAATTACAAAATTCCCTGGACTATTTAGCAAGTATCAAACCTTGTGCTTCTACCGATTTATATCAACCCTTAACTCAAGCAGTGAGGTTTTTAGGAAATACTAAAGATCCTCGTTTTTATCCAAAGGATAATTTTCTTAATACTCAACCCAGACTGGCAATTATTTTGCTATCAGACGGTTATCATAATGCGTCTAATGAAGCAGAAGATTTTGCCACTCTTAGTACTTTATTAAAACGCAATACTAATATTACTGTACATACTTTGGGTTATGGTTTAACACCACAAGAATTAGGAAGAAAATATAAGTTGGGTAGGCCAGCAGCTCGTCAGGATATTGGTACAGGAAATAAAAAAGTTCCTGAAGATGAATTTGTAGATCAAAAAAGGTTAGCAGAAATTGCCAAATTAACAGGAGGAATTGCCGAATTTTCAGGAAATGCGGAAGCTATTGCAGAAAATTTGAAATTATTTATGAATGCTTTATTAGGAGAGTATGAAATTAGTTATATTCAACCTAATGCGGAACGTGGTTCTCAACACAATGTCAGAGTACAAGTGAAGACTCCCATAGGTTTATTAAAGTCAGAAAAAAAGAGTTATAGAATCAGAGGTATTGGGCGATCTTTACCCTTAGAAAATCGCTTAATTATGATTTTTTGCATCCTCTTCTTAACAGGAATTGGTGGAGTATTACCCTTTTATTACTGGGGTAAATATTTAAAACAAGAAGCATTTAGGGATTAATTATAGATAGAGGTTAAATATGATGAATAATTTGATGAAAAATCACAGTGTAAATAATATCTCACTAATACCAATTATCTCAATTATCTTATTAATGGGAGGCTGTAACTATATACCACAGACTAATTCTTCTTGTACAAGTCAACCTACTGGTTCATTAGATAGTAAAAACGTGAAAAATATTCAACTTTCATCTCAAGTTATCACAGAAACAGGACAAGTAAGTACAAATCAATATGTCGGATATACATTTACAGCTAAACCTGGGGATAAGTTAAATTACCAAACTCAGGATAATATTTGTATTTGGGTTTATGCACCTAATAATCAATTAATTACCACTAAAGATTTATCACAAACAGGTAAATATATTATTCAAGTTTCTGCACTACAAGGAGTTACTACATTTTCCCTAGCAATGAATATAGAAAATCAAATAAATGCAACAAAAATAACTCGTTCTGTATCATCAACTCCTCCTGTATTATCTTCTGTAAAATCTCAAGATAATAAAGACATGAATATAGAAAATCAAATAAATGCAACAAAAATAACTCGTCCTGTATCATCAACTCCTCCTGTATTATCTTCTGTAAAATCTCAAGATAATAAAGACACAGATACAGAAGAAACTAAAAATAATTCTGTAGATAAATCTGAGAAAGTTGATAATAATAACAATCAAACTGATACTAATAGTGATAGTACTAATAGTGATAGAATTTCTCCAGTACAAGCCGTACAAAACTACTATAATAATCTTAATAAATCTGATTATGAAAATGCTTGGAATATTCTAAGTTACAGAATGCAAACAGATACAGAAGCTCATCCTAATGGATATGATTCATATTTAGAATGGTGGAAACAAGTGGATAATATAGATACTCGATTATTAAGAACTAAAAATAATGGAGATAATGCTACAGTTACCATTAGATGTAAATACACTTTAGCTTCTGGGAGAAAAATTAGTTCAAGAGTTAAATATTACCTCATTTGGAATAGTGACAATAACAACTGGAAAATCAATCATGTAGAACGTATTTAATTAAGTATTAAATCAAGTAATTAAATCAAGTAATTAAATCAAGTAATTAAATCAAGTAATTAAATCAAGTAATTAAATTAAACTTCATGGTTAAATAGTATGATAATAAAAATCAGAAAAATATTATGTATAGGAATACTAATCAATATGTTAATTAGCGGATGTATTCCAAACAATTCTACTAGTAAATGTCCAGATAAACCAGTAGGTTCATTAGATAGTAAAAATGTGAAAAATATTCAACTTTCATCTCAAATTACCACAGAAACAGGACAAGTAAGACAAGATAAATATGTAGGATATACATTTACCGCAAATGCTGGACAAAAATTAACTTATCAAACTAATGATGATATTTGTATTTGGGTTTATGCACCAAATAATGATATTATTAATAGTAAAGATTTGTCACAAACTGGTAAATATACTATTCAAATTGCTGCACCTCAAGGAGTGAGAAATTTTGAATTTAAGTTAGGTTTAGATATTATTCAACCATTAGCTAGTAATGCAGAAATACCCAAACCAATAAGGAAAACTAAACCAGAAATAACTACAGAACCAACACCAGAAACCACTACAGAACCAACCCCAAAAATAACTACAGAACCAACCCCAGAAATAACTACAGAAAATAGAATAGAACCTGAAAAATTTGTGAGAGATCATTATATATCATTAAATAACCGAGAATACAATCAAACATGGCATAATCTTTCTCAAAGGTTTCAAAATGAAGTCGGTAGTTATTCTCAATATGAAGAATGGTGGAATAAAGTTAGAGAAATTAGAATTGGTAATATCACAAGTATCAAACAAAGTAAAAATACAGCTATAGTAGATGCTGATTTATGGTATTTTATGAATGATGGTAAAGATTTTAAAGATACTAATAATCGTATTTATTTAATTTGGAGTTATGATAGTAAAACTTGGTTATTTTATCGCAAATCACCAGCTTAATTATAAGATTTATTAAAAATTTAGTTTAAAGATCATCAAACAACAGAAAATAAAATGAAAAAAATCTCCTCTTTCTCACTTTTATTAACTATGACTACAGCATCTACTATTCTATATGGATGTAATAGTTCTGAGACTTCATCCCAAAAATCATCATCTGCAATTAACTCTATCATTAAACCTGCAACTTGTCCAAAACAACCTAATATCGCTTTACAAGCAAAAAATGTGGAAGAAATTACCCTTAGTGATACAATATTAAATAAATCAGGTAATGTGAGTGATAATCAAGCTATTGGTTATAAATTTACTGCCCAAAAAGGAGAAAGAATAAGTTTATCTACAAGTAATAGTAATATTTGTATATGGGTTTATAGTCCTGATAATCAAATTATCTCAGGAGGGAAATTACCAACCACAGGAAAATATATTATGCAAATTTCTGCATTACAAGGACAACAAAATTTTGATATACAATTACAATTATTAGATATTGTTTTAACACAAGATATGGCTTTAAATATCGTGCAAAAATGGTACAGTGCTAAACCTAAAATATTTGCACCTCCCTTTGATACTAGTCTTGCGGAAGGCATAACTACAGGTAATTTCTATCAAAATTTAATTAGTGATGAAGGTTCAGTCGCTTGGTTAAAAAAGTATGATAGTTATTATGAATATAAAGAATCTAAAATAGTGCAAGTGAGGAATTTTAGAAGTAATGAAGATTCGGGTTTGATTAATGTTCAAGTGGTAGAAGAACTTTATCTTCATGGACCAAAAGGAATTGATCAAAAAAATTCAGGAAGATTTATAATCAATGGTACATATTATTTTATCAGAGATAATGGAGTATGGAAAATTAGTGATGTTAAAAAAATATAAAACTTATTAAAATTTATGGTAAAATCATGAGGTGCAATTATGGTAAAATATTCATTTACTCTCACAGTCAAAGATACCAAGGAACAATACACTTATGCGTTAGACTTAAATTATCAACAAGAAAATTCTCCTGAAGATATTTTTATTCCCCAAGTTCGGGAAAACCTGAGAAGCGCGTTACAAAATCAAAGTCAATGTGCCATCAGAAATAATCATCTAAACCACATTATCCAAACTTGGATACAAGACATCAAAGAAGGTTTTAGAAATAGTGGACTTACTCTCAGTTTACCTTTATTAAGTGAAACAAATATGGAAGATTTACATGAAACTGGTTATCAAGATTTACCCGTGATCATTCCTCCTAATTTATCAAAATTAGAACCAGAAATGGGGATGTTACCACCTTTGAATTTTTGTTAAATTTGTTAAATTTGTTAAGCCATGACAATTATTAATTAAATTAAGGATGATAAAAATGAGTAATGAATTAAATGTTAGTATTGCACCACATCGGGAATTTATGCCAGCAGATACAGATAATCAAAAACTGTTTTTGATGCTAAAATTAAAACCTACAAAAAGTATTGCCGCAACTCGTCCTCCCACAAGTTTTGTATTTGTCATAGATACCAGTGGTTCAATGTATGAAGAAGTGGGAGGAGGAAAAATTAAAATAGATATTGTCATTGAGTCTTTATTAACATTAATTCGTTCGGGAAGATTAGGAGAAAAAGATCACATTGCTATCGTTCAATTTGATGATAAAGCATCTCAAATAATTGGGTTAACCAGTGCTACTAAAATTAGTGAATTGGAAAATGCGATCGCTAAATTGCGTAAATTTTCCGGTGGTACTTGCATGGGTTTAGGTTTAGATACTGCATTACAAAGCTTATCTAACCAAGATATGACAGTAAAGCGGATATTATTATTTACAGATGGACAAACCTTTGATGAAGATCAATGTCGAGCGATCGCTCCTAAAATGTCCACTAATAACATTCCCATTACCGCTTTAGGAGTAGGCGACTTTAACGAAGACCTACTTACTTATTTAAGCGACACAACAGGAGGAAGTTTATTATATATAGTACCTGGACAAGCCCAGGGAACACAGGTATCTATCACAGACTTACCAAAAAAGATTATAGAAGAATATAGTCAAGCACAACAGGAGGTAATCACCAACTTAGCATTAAGAGTTAAAACAGTTCAAGGCGTAGAATTAAACCGCATAGTTCGGGCATATCCCACACAATCAGAATTTCCCTTAACACAACCACCTTATCCCATTGGTAACGCAGCAGCTAATGATCAAACCATCTTGATTTTAGAACTTACTATGACTAGTCGTCCCGCGTCCCGTGTACGTTTAGCCCAAATTGGCTTAACCTACGATATTCCTGGACAAAACTTCAGAGGGGAATTTCCGCCGCAAAATTTAGTGGTACAATTTGTAACAGGAGAAGCAGGAGCAGTACAAGTGAATCAAGAAGTGATGGATTACTTGCAACAGTGTAATATTTCTAACCTTGTTGGTCAAGCCACCAAAATAGCAGATCGAGATCCCCAGAAAGCGGGAGAACTGCTAGAAACCGCTAGACGCATGACCTTGAGACTGGGTAACGACGAAATGACAGCATCATTAAATAACGCCCAAGAGGAATTACGTAAAACTCGCAAAATATCCGATACCACTCGTAAAACCGTCAAAATAGGAGCGAAAGGTAAAACCGTGAAAATTGGTACGGATATTAACGATGAGTTCTTAGAATAAACCAACATCAACTAAAATATAGACATCACAACCTACCAAAAAACTCCATAAAACTCCCTTTTCTTCGCTTCCTTCGCTTATTCGTGGTATAACACATAACATAATTAAAAAGGAGATATATCAATGATTACCTGTTCAGCGTGCGGTTATGAAAATCAAGACAATTCAGAATTTTGTGATGCTTGTGGTTCAGAACTACAACCAGTCATTAATAAGCTATATTCCCCTGAAGCACCTACAGTAGTACAAGCAGAAATAATACAACCACTAATAGCAGCACCAATTCAAAAAAATCAACCTATTTATCCGCCTCAAAATATTACACAACCTACATTTCCATCCTTTCCATCCTTTCCTAGTACCACCACTACCGCACGACTGATATCTAAACAACCTAATCCACCAGTAGCAGAATTTACTTTAGAACCTAGTAATCTTATTGGGATATTCGATCCAGATATGGGACCTGTGGAAATTGATTTAGAAGTATTTTTAGGTAGTGATACTGTATCCCGTCGTCATGGAGAAATTTACTTAGAATCAGGAGTTTGGAAAATTAAAGATACTGGTTCTACCAACGGTATATTTATCAAACCTGCTGGACAAGCCCGTTTTAATGCGAGAATTACCACACCTGAAACGCTTAATCCAGGAGATGAAGTAGCGTTTGCAAAAGTGCGGTTTGTGTTTCAAAGTCCTTAAAACTCCAGATCCCCGACTTCTTGTGTTTCAAAGTCCTTAAAACTCCAGATCCCCGACTTCTTGAAGAAGTCCGGGATCTAAATCTGTACAAATCAGTATATAAATTATGAACTTACTAACTGAAAACACCAACGATCATTTAGGTATTGAACCTTTAATCATTGCCGAAAATAATATTATTAATATCGCCAATTTTCAAGTAAAAATTGGACAATATTTGGGGCAATTGACCACTGATATTTATTATTTTCAAGTCAATATTTTAAGTGAAGATAGTAATACTAATAAACTGGGTTTATTGCGAGTAGGAACATTAACAAGTGGACTAAAAAGAGAAATAGAAATTAGAGAAGCGATCGCAGATTATAAATTAATTAGTCCCTTATTAACCCATACACAAATTGATTGTGTTATTATTCATCTTCCCTCATCTAATAATCAAGAATATCCAGACAATGCGCCTATTACAGAAGAAATTACTACCGAACAAACGGCAAATGAAGCAACAACCAATGAACTAGAAAATGAATCAGAATATTTAGCAGAAGAATATTATCAACAAGAGGAAATTAACCCTAATATATCACCAGAAAAACTCATCTTACTTAGTTATCTTCCCGAATCTAACGAAACCTTAGAAACCTGGTTAACCCAAGAAACATCCTTAGAAGAATCCATATTTATAGTTACACAAATATGTCAAGTTTCCCGTTATTTACATCAACATAATTGGTGTATAATCAACATCTTACCCCAATTTATTCAAATGACAACTCCCATCCAAATATATGATCTTACCAATGTTTATCCCGTCAATGAAACCCTAAATACAGGACTATTAGGAAAATATTGCGCTCCCGAATTAGCATCACAAAAAAATCCCATCAACGAATTAATGAATAGTTATACAGTGACAGCATTACTATATCATAAAATTCACCAAAAACCCATAAATATAGAACAATTAATAGACATCAAAATTAACCCCATACCGCGCATTTATCAAATTCTCAAAATTAACCTATCACTCATTCCCGAAGAAAGATTTTCCTTATCTCAACTATTAGCAAACTTAGTAGAAACTCGTCAATCACTAACAGCACCTAAAATTACATGGCAAATTGCTAATAATTCTACCTTGGGTTTATCCACCAAAAGATTACAAAATGAAGACAATTATGGAGTAAAACAACAACAATTAAGCAATACAGAAACCATGATTTTAGGAGTAGTTGCTGATGGTATGGGAGGAATGTCCCAAGGAGAATTAGCTAGTAAAATAGCAGTACAAACCGTATTATCAGAACCTATACCTAGTAACTTTAAAACCTTAGAACAAAGACAAGCATGGTTAAAATTACTATTTGAAAAAGCCAATGAAAATGTTAATCATCATGTTAAAGATGGAGGAACTACACTAAGTGTAATTTTAGCCATTGGTAAACAATTAATAATTGCCCATGTGGGAGATAGTAGAATATATTTAATCAGCAAAGGAGAAATTAGGCAAATTAGCGAAGATCATTCATTAGTTGCTTTATTAGTGGCCAGTGGAGAAATTACCCTAGAAGAAAGTTTAACCCATCCAGATCGCAATGTGTTAACTAAATCTATCGGTTCAAAAAATAGACTTAGTGCAGGATATATTCAAGATTTAAGCACCACAAATCAAGAATTATCCATCAACTTAGAACATCAAGATATATTATTACTTTGTTCCGATGGAATTTGGGATTTAGTACCAAATCATGAATTATTAGAACTTTTTAATCAAACCGAAAATTTACAATCTAGTATTAATCAAACCATTAATAATGTACTAGAAAGAGGAGCATCCGATAACGCCACAATTTTAGCTTTACAATGTCAAATGGAGAAATAGGAGAAATAAAACAATGTCTATGTCTATTCAATGTCCCAGTTGCTTATCAACAAATACTGCTAATACTGTTCACTGTATTTACTGTGGTACTTTCCTAAATACCATTCAAAATACTACTCAAAATCCAATTTATAATAAAGTTCCTCATACTAGTAATCAAAATGCCATCAATTACCTAGCATTAACATCAGGAACATTGCTAGGAAAAAGTAAATATCAAAAACCAATATATGAAATAGAAAAATATTTAGGACAAGGAGGTTTTGGTATTACTTATCAAGCTATTTATCTCCAAAATAACACATCTGTGGCCATTAAAGAATTGTGGCCAGAAGGAGGTTATAGACAAGGAACAACCGTATGTTGGCCGCATTCCATTAAACCCCAAGATAGACACAAACAGCTGCAAAAATTTCAGGAAGAAGCTAGTAATTTACAAAAATGTATTCATCCGCATATTGTGCAAGTTTATGATTGGTTTTTAGAAAATGATACAGCATACATGGTTATGGAATTACTTTCTGGTAAATCCTTAGATAAGATATTATTAGAAGAAGGTATTTTAAGCGAAGATAGAGTTAAACATTATTTTTTACAAATCGCAGAATCATTAAAAGTAATTCATGGCAATTCTCTATTACATCGAGATATTAAACCAGAAAATATTATCATTGTTCCTCCCGAAAGAGCAGTATTAATTGATTTTGGTGCAGCAAGAGAATTTATTGCTGGCCAAACTGGAGATATGACAAGAATTTTAACCCCAGGATATGCTCCCTATGAACAATATCGAGCGCGAAATCAACCTTTACCTGCTACAGATTTTTATGCTTTATCAGCATCAATGTATCAATTATTAACGGGAGAATTACCCGCAGCTTCCGCAGAAAGAGCAGGTAATTTAGCGAGTAAAAATAATCCTTCAGATCCTTATATTTCCCCACGTAAATTAAATAGTAAACTCAGTTATTTAATGGAACAAATTATTAATACTGGTTTACAATTTGATGCGGAGGATCGATTTCAAACTGCAGATGACTTAATTGATGCTTTAAATGATAAATTTATTTCTCCTACTCATAAAAAAGCCCAAGAATTAGTTAAGCAGGGAAAATTAAAAGATGCGATTATCTCTTATGAAAAATTACTTAATTATGAAATAAATAATGGTAAAGCTACGGTTGAATTAGCCTTAGTACAAAGTTATGTAGATATTAAAAAAGCAGAAATAACTGCCCAAAAAGCCATTAAATTAGAACCGCATGATGGTAGAGGATATGGAGTTTTAGGACTAGTTAATTGTCATCATCAGAACTGGAAACAAGCTGTTAAATATTTAGAACAAGCTGCTAATTTATGTCCCCAAGAAATATGGATACAAAGTAATTTGGCTTGGGCATTAGGAAAATGTGACAATTGGCAACAAGCTGAAAATGTCATCAATAAAGTATTATTATTAGATGGTAATTGTATCTTTGCATTAAGTTTGCAAGCATGGATATATACAAAACAAAAACAATGGAAATCCGCAGTTCGTTCTGCTGCCCAAGCTGTTTTTAAGTTAAAACAAACACCATTCAGTAATAGTAAAGAAACGATATTATGGGTTTATCCCTATTTAATTATAGCTTTGGAAAAAGTAGTTATTACCCAACAAGCGAACGATGTGGAAAGACGTATTCAAGAATTTATTGCCCAAGTACCCGAAAATTCCGTAGCATGGGGTTTACAAGGTTGGGAAAAAGCCAAAAATGGTTTATGGAATGATGCTATTTATAGTTTTGAACAAGCTAGTCAGAAGAAAGATGTGAGTAGTTGGATATTAATAAATTATGGTATTAGCTATGAACATTTACAAAATTATGCAGCAGCTATTCAAGTTTATGAACTGCACAATCAAAAATTTCCTCCTCATGCCTTTATTTGTTTTCGTTTAGGGACTTTATATGGTAAATTAGGACAATGGAATGAAGCTAAAAAACATTTAGAAAAAGCAATTCAATTAAATCGCAACTATGCCCAAGCCTATCATAATTTAGGTTGGGTTTTATTAAATATTACAGATGCCTATGGCAAAATTGAAACCCCTCGTCAGGTTTTATTCAATTATCGCAAAGCAGTGGAACTTTATCAACAGCAACAAAAACCTACCTTAGCAGCAGATATTCAACAGAGTTTTCAATTAGTTGGTATTAATATCTAGTGGAGCAGGCATCCTGCCTGTTATTAATATCCCCGACTGCTTAAAGAAGTCGGGGATCTTGTTCTTAAGCTGTTGTGCCTTTAACTTGAATAATTAATACAAGCAAGATGCTTGTGCTACTGTAACTTCAGGTTTTTTAATTATACAGTGAGTGCTGCACATTAGCTTAACCTGTTATCAATATAAATAAGTTTCCATTGTGACAATCAAATTTTTAGAAATTGATATATAAATATATAAGTATATAAATCAAGGTAACACAGCTAATAAAATAGGAGACAACTAACCCTAAGATGATTTTTTCATCTCAAGAAGCAACAGTTGACAAAGTTCCAATTTCTGAGAAATTATTAAAAAATAATAATTTTCCTGAAATAATTCTGATATTTTTCAAAAATCTTGATCAAGATACTTGCATTACTTAAATAATACAAGTAATATCCTTGCATTATTTTAATTAAGGATGCAAGCAAGATGCTTGCACTACTTTTTCTACTCCGTAAATTTTCATGGGTGCAATCTTGAAGGTGAATAAAAATTGTACTAGAAAAGTGAGAATTAGACTATGAAATACTTTTTTCTAGCCGAAGGATGGAAAATTGGTAGAGTATGGGCTTCTGATGGTTTATGGCAAATGACAGCTTGGCGTAGACAACCAGAAATAAAGCAGTTAAATGTTTGTTTAATGGAAAATGAAGATTTATTATGGCTATATTCTGTAGAAGCAGATATTGTTACCATAGAAGTTAAACCAGTAACACCAGAATTGGTACCAGATGCAATTGGTAAAGTAGTTCTTAAAAGATTAATGAGCGCTGAACAAGTAATCGAAAAATTAGCCACTGCCCAGGCCAAGTGTCATCTACATGATATACAATTGGTAATTAGGTAGTAGTAAGGTAGGTTGGGTTGAACGAAGTGAAACCTAACCTACCTCCGAAAATGTTGGGTTTTTCAACCCAACCTACATAATTTAAGGGTGTTGTATAGCAATTACCCAGCACCAAACCTCTATTATCCAAGAATTAGGAAAATACCTACTTGCAAAGCGTCCCGTCAATAGTTACACTTTTTTAAACATACTCTTTTTTACTGGGCGATCGCTATTTGCTAACTAGAGGTAATTTTCGCCCCTGTGAAAAAACCCTAGAAAGTTAATCAATATCGTCAAAACACAGAGGAATCTGTGTTAAAACTCAAAACTAGCAATAAAAAAACACAGAGAATTTTCTGATTTTCAGAACCTCAGTTACAAATTGCTTTGTAAACATAACTAAATTGCGGAGGCTCCTAGTCAATGGGACTACCTTGGTATCGAGTACATACAGTAGTTCTGAATGATCCAGGACGGCTGATTTCTGTACACTTAATGCACACAGCCTTAGTTGCTGGCTGGGCTGGTTCAATGGCTCTCTATGAACTAGCTGTTTATAACCCCAGTGATCCAGTTCTTAACCCTATGTGGCGACAAGGGATGTTTGTACTTCCCTTTATGGCACGCTTGGGCGTAACCGAATCTTGGGGTGGCTGGAGCGTTACAGGTGGCACAGCAGTTAATCCTGGCTTCTGGTCATTTGAAGGTGTAGCTGCGGCTCACATCGTGCTTTCTGGCTTATTATTCCTAGCAGCCGTATGGCACTGGGTTTTCTGGGACTTGGAACTGTTTAGAGATCCTCGCACTGGTGAACCTGCTTTAGATTTACCAAAAATGTTTGGTATTCACCTGTTCTTATCTGGTCTACTTTGCTTCGGTTTCGGTGCTTTCCACTTAACAGGCTTATTTGGACCTGGAATGTGGGTTTCCGATGCCTTTGGTGTCAATGGTAGTGTTCAACCCGTTGCTCCAGAATGGGGTCCTGCTGGTTTTAACCCCTTTAACCCCGGTGGTATTGTGGCTCACCACATTGCCGCAGGTATCGTGGGTATTATCGCTGGTTTATTCCACCTGGCTGTTAGACCACCCGAAAGGCTGTATAAAGCCCTTCGTATGGGTAATATCGAAACCGTACTTTCTAGCAGTATCGCGGCTGTATTCTTTGCAGCTTTCGTAGTGGCTGGTACTATGTGGTACGGTAACGCGGCTACTCCCATCGAGTTATTTGGACCTACCCGTTATCAATGGGATCAAGGTTACTTCCGTCAAGAAATTCAGCGTCGTGTGCAAACTAGCGTGGCTCAAGGCGCTTCTTTGTCCGAGGCTTGGTCACAAATTCCTGAAAAACTCGCTTTCTATGATTATGTCGGTAATAGCCCCGCTAAAGGTGGTTTATTCCGTACTGGTGCAATGGATAAGGGTGATGGAATTGCCCAATCTTGGCAAGGTCACGCAGTATTTACTGATTCTGAAGGTCGGGAGTTAACTGTACGTCGCTTACCTAACTTCTTTGAAACTTTCCCTGTAATCTTAACCGATAAAGATGGTGTTGTCCGCGCTGACATCCCCTTCCGTCGGGCAGAATCTAAATACAGTTTTGAACAAACTGGTGTTACCGTTAGCTTCTACGGTGGGAATCTCAACGGTAAAACCTTTACTAACCCTGCTGATGTGAAGCAATTTGCTCGCAGAGCGCAAGGTGGAGAAATATTTGAATTTGACCGCGAAACTTTAAACTCTGATGGTGTATTCCGTACATCTCCTAGAGGTTGGTTTACCTTCGGTCATGCTGTATTTGCTCTGTTATTCTTCTTTGGACACCTGTGGCACGGTTCACGTACTATCTACCGTGATGTATTCGCTGGTGTGGAAATTGAAGAAGAACAAGTGGAGTGGGGTCTGTTCCAAAAAGTTGGAGACAAAACCACTCGCGTTAAAAAGGAAGCCTAAATTTTGGCTAAAGTATGAAGTACATAGTTAATCTTGTACTTCATACTTTTCTTATCACAGTATATCCCAGTATTCAGTGGTCAGTAATTAGTTATCAGCTTGCTAATACTGATTAACTCAAGATTACTAAAGCTGAATACTTGTCACAATAATCTCCCAATAAAAGTAATTACTGCTTAGGCAGAACTAATAATATGGAAAGTGTAGCTTACATCTTGATTTTAACTTTAGCGATCGGCGTGCTATTTTTTGCGATCGCCTTCCGCGAACCTCCCCGCTTCGACAGAAAACCTAAGAAAGACTAAGTTCTGAAGCTATCAGCTAAAAATTAAAAAGCTGACTGGATGACATTAGCCAGGGAATTAATTCCCTGTCTAAAATCTAAAGTCGGTTTTAACCGGCTAAGTTAAATAATTTTACTAAACTCAATACTAACCCCTCGATCTCCTAAATATTTCTCTCTAATCATTAAATTTTAGGATATAATAGTCTATCTGGAAGTTAATATGTTTTAAAACTAGCTTTATAGGCTAGGATAAACAAATCAATAACTCTGCCCACTGTAAACCCTAACTTTCTTATTTCCTAAGAAACTACTGACAGTCGGTAATTAATGTATCACTTTTACTAGACCGCGATCGCTCACTCCCAGGATCACTGTTTCTCAAATCCCACAACAGTTAGCAATCAAGTCTAAGCAAATCTAGGTTTTATAAAATCGGTGTAAGTATCTCATATTTACATATAAGCAAAACCTATGAAAAAAAACCTCTACGGAGACTAAAACCAGGAACACATTAGCATGGTCAATCAGAATTTAACCGCCACTACAGAGATAGGATTTACTCACGAAGATTTCGCTGCTCTACTTGATAAGTATGATTATCATTTTAGCCCTGGAGATGTCGTACCAGGGACAGTTTTTAGCATAGAGCCGCGCGGCGCTCTGATTGACATAGGTGCGAAAACCGCAGCATATATACCCATACAGGAAATGTCTATTAACCGGGTGGATAGCCCGGAAGAAGTCTTACAATCAAACGAAACACGGGAATTTTTCATTCTTACAGATGAAAATGAAGATGGTCAGCTTACCCTTTCAATTCGTCGGATTGAATATATGCGGGCTTGGGAGCGGGTTCGGCAGTTGCAAGCAGAAGATGCGACTGTTCGTTCTGGCGTTTTCGCAACCAATCGAGGCGGAGCATTAGTGCGAATTGAAGGACTACGCGGCTTTATCCCCGGTTCTCATATTAGCACTCGCAAACCCAAGGAAGATTTAGTAGGTGAAGAACTTCCTTTGAAATTTTTGGAAGTAGATGAAGAGCGTAACCGTTTAGTTCTATCTCATCGTCGCGCTTTAGTAGAACGCAAGATGAACCGTTTGGAAGTAGGCGAAGTAGTGATTGGTACTGTACGCGGTATCAAACCTTATGGTGCGTTTATTGATATCGGTGGTGTAAGCGGATTATTACACATATCAGAAATTTCCCATGAACATATAGATACACCTCATAGCGTATTTAATGTCAATGATGAAGTTAAAGTAATGATCATTGATTTGGATGCAGAAAGAGGAAGAATCTCACTGTCTACTAAACAGTTAGAACCCGAACCAGGGGATATGATCAAAAACCGTGATGTGGTGTATGATAAAGCTGAAGAAATGGCAGCTAAATATCGGGAACAATTGCTGGCTAAACAACAAGGTGTAACTGCACCAGCAGAAGTGGTAGCTGAACAAGCATCCACAGTAGTTGAGGAAGAAATTCCTCAAGCATCAGATATTGAGGAAGATATTCCCCCAGCTATTGAAGAATAATTGTAGTGCATTCATTTGGACTGCGATCGCTCTCTTAAAATATTACCGGGAAGATCCTAGTCTTATGTTAAACTAACATTAGCTGATTAAATAAGCATATAAGAGGGTAAAATCCCTCTTTTTTGATATTTAGGAGTAACACATTTTGATTACTATTCAATGCAAAGATACTGTTTTTACCAATATTCAAGGGATTTTATTTGATAAAAATGGCACATTAGAAGATTCTCAAACATTTTTGCGGAATTTAGGACAAAAAACTGCCAGAATCATAGATGCACAAATTCCTGGAATTGGTGAACCATTATTAATGGCTTTTGGTATAAATGGCGATCGCTTAGATCCGGCTGGTTTAATATCTGTAGCGACTCGTAGAGAAACAGAAGTAGCTGCTGCTGCTTACATTGCAGAAACTGGTAGAGGTTGGTTTGCTAGTTTAAAAATCGCTTGTACAGCTTTGTCTCAAGCTCAAGAATATGCAAGTAAACAACCTGCTCCCTTATTTCCAGGTACAGTAGAACTTTTAAAATCCCTTGCTAGTACAGAATTAAAATTAGGTATTCTTTCTGCTGCTTCTACCGACAGCGTGAAAAATTTTATAGAAATACATCAGTTAAATGATTATTTTCACTTAGGGATGGGAGTAGACTTTGGACTAGGTAAACCAGATCCAGCATTTTTTATTCAAGCCTGTACTGCTTTGGGAGTAAATCCACAATATACATTAATGGTTGGTGATTCTGTTGGAGATATGCAGATGGCACGTAACGCCAAAGCAGCAGGATGTATAGGAATTAGTTGGATTAATCACGCTGATCACGTAAAAGGTGCAGATGTGATGATTAATAGTCTTGATGAGATTCGGGTAATGTAGCTTCTGATCCTGTATACCTGAGCAATTAGATAGTAATTGTAATATTGAACAAGTCAGGGCTATTATTGAACCATTATTTGATTCTGTCTCAGAAAACATTGCAGAACTTCGTTATAATGTAGATTCAAAAAATCCTTTTGAGGAATTAACAATTTGTGTGAGTAGATAATGTGTTAAAAAATGCTTTTTTCCCTGTTAAAATTATCATTGCGAACAGATGATATTTAATGATAAGCTAATTGCAATCACAATTTACAAGATTCAATGGTGTAAACAATGATCATCTTATCTAGTGATTATTGTACTGTTTTTAAATTTACTGTGTAATCAAAACAATTTTGTTGTGATCATTCTCGTAGTTATTATTACCTACAAATTAGTCAATATTCTCAATTTTGATACAAAAATTTAGAAATTTAGAATTATTAAATATCAGGGAAATTTTCGGAAAATCAACTATTTAGATACCCTCTGCAAGCATAATCTAAATATTGTTGACCTTGACTTTATCGGAAGTAGGTGGAATAGTATTATCTAGTGGGTAGCCTAATTTTAATTCATGAAAGCTGAATTGAAAGCGGAGGAACCAATGTTTGGGGCGAATCTTAATTGAGAGACACCTTCCAGTCTTAGCCCGTCAGCTAACTCCGTCGGCAATGGAAAGAACCTCCAAATCTTAGCTGTTCTATCAGTTCTTATTGGGGTTTTCTTAATCAATTACAGATTGTAAATTGATGATTTTAGACTGCAAATAAATCTAAAATATCATATCTACCATCTCAAATTGATATCCCTGCTTCTCATTAATTGCTCATTTCAAGGGAGAGAAGTTAAAGCTGTGAAAGTTAAGCCATTGTTAGCAAGATTACAAAATACCATTGGTCGTTATGATCTCGTTGATCAAATGGTATTATTGCCTGAATCTATAAACTCTGTTGATCAACAAGATTCATCTAAAAAGTCCATCAATTTAATTGTGGGCTATAATGCTTCTCCTAATAGTCACACGGCGTTAGATATAGCTTTTTGTATTGCCCATCAAACCCATTTAGCTACTAATATTCAAGTGAATGTTCAGGCTGTTTATGTATCAGAAGAAAATCTAGTTTCTCATGATTATCATAACTTGAATTATCTTAAAAATCAGCTTGTTAGTGAAAATCCAGTTTGTGATTTATCTATTTCAAAATTAAGGGTATTAACTCCGTTAAAACCTGAGTTAGTAAACACATCTATTTCTGCTAAGGCCGATAGAATTATTTGGCAAGCTAAAACTTTGGCTCAAGAATGGCAAAGTTATTTTAAGTCTCATTTGCGATTTGGTAATCTATCTAGTGAGTTGAGAAAAGTAGCAGAATTAGAAGCTGCTGATGCCTTGTTTTTAGGTTGTCAATCTGCGGATCATCCTTTGATTGATAGTTTAGGCGGTAATTTTCCTTGCACTGTTTTAGGTATTCCTAATTGTCTTGATTAATTCTCAAAAATTTGATACACTTAAAAATCATACATAGTAGATGTTTTAAGTCACCTAAACAATTAGGTGGCTTTTCCATTGGTAGTAGGTAGCTAAGCTGTTGTGCCTTTAACTTGAATAATTAATACAAGCAAGATGCTTGTGCTACTCTAACTTCAGGTTTTTTAATTATACAGTGAGTGCTGCACATTAGCTTAAATTGGGAAAATTTGGCATAATATGGTAGTTTTTTTAAAATGACTTTACAAGTCACTTTACAAAAGTAATTATTTTTAACTATATGAGCGGTAAATTGATTGTTTTTGAAGGGGTAGAAGGTTGTGGTAAATCTACACAAATACAGTGTTGTTATCAATGGCTAACTGATTTGGGTAGATCAGCAATAATCACTCGTGAACCAGGAGGTACAGAATTAGGCCAGCATTTACGCCATTTGTTATTGCAAAAATCAGAAAATTACGTAATTTCTGAGTTGACAGAATTACTATTATATGCTGCGGATAGGGCACAACATATAGCACAGATGTTAAAACCGGAATTATTAGCAGGAAAGTATATTTTATGCGATCGCTATATTCATTCTACCATTGCCTATCAAGGTTATGGTAGAGGTTTGAATATGGCGATTATCAATGGCCTAAATGACATGGCTATTCAAGGTTTAAAAAGTGATTTAACTATTTGGTTGGATGTGGATGTTACTATTGGTTTAGCCAGGAAAAAAGGGGGAGAAATGGTATTAGATAGAATTGAACAGGAAACTATCGCTTTTCACCGTCGAGTACAACAAGGATATACAGAATTAGCTACATTATTTCCTGATGAAATTGTGAGAATAGATGGTAATTTAGATAAACATATCATAGAAAGTATGATCAAAAAAATTGTCAGCGATCGCTTTTTTTCATAGCCTAAAATATCCCCAACTTCTTTAAGAAGTTGGCAGGCTGAAACCTCTGACTCCTTGATCTCCTTAAAATATCATGTTTTCACCATTAGTAGGACAAACACAAGCAGTAGAATTATTAACCCAAGCCGTTAAATGTCATCGCATTGCACCAGCTTATTTATTTGTTGGGGCTGATGGTATTGGTAAAAGTTTAGCAGCAAAATGTTTTATTGAATTAATCTTTTCTAGTAATATAGAAACCAGTCAACTTCCCACTTTACAAAAACGCATTCAACAAAGAAACCATCCAGCCTTATTATGGGTAGAACCAACTTATCAATATCAAGGACAAAGATTAACCGCAGTAGAAGCAGCAGAAAAAGGTGTAAAACGCAAAACTCCCCCAGTAATTCGTTTAGAACAAATTAGAGGAATTACTGAATTTCTCTCTCGTCCCCCCTTAGAAGCACCACGAAATATAGTAGTATTAGAACAAGCAGAAACCATGGCCGAATCTGCGGCTAATGCGTTATTGAAAACATTAGAAGAACCGGGAAAAGCCACATTAATATTATTAGCACCTTCCCCCGAATCTATCTTAACAACATTAGTATCTCGTTGTCAAAAAATCCCATTTTATCGCCTAGATAGTCAAGGAATGCAACAGATATTAACCAACACCAATCATCGAGAAATTTTAGCACATCCAGAAATATTGCAAATAGCCGCAGGAAGTCCAGGAAATGCGATCGCTGCTTTTAAACAACTACAAAATATTTCCAGCGAACTACTAACCCAACTCAAAAAATTACCCACAAATTATCGTCAAGCACTAGAACTAGGAAAAAAAATTGATAAAGAACTAGACAGCGAATCTCAACTATGGTTAATTGACTATTTACAACAATGTTACTGGCAAGAATATCATCAAACCACAATCATTGAACAACTAGAAAAAACCAGAAAACAACTACTTTGTTATGCACAACCTCGACTAGTTTGGGAATGCACATTTTTAGAATTAAGTAAACTACAAAAGTAAGTTACCAGATCCCCGACTTCTTCAACAAGCCGGGGATCTTTTAGTTAAGGGATCTAAAATGTCACTTATGTGAGAAAATGATAAAGTTAATCTTCAACAACCTTAATCCAGGAATTTTCAAAAATGTGGCGAAAAATTACCCTAATTTTATTATTAGTATTTAGTTTCAGTTTTACTAACCCTGATATCGCTATGGCTGCGGGATTAAAAAGTTTTGTAGATACTGCCGATGGTTATCAATTTTCCTATCCTAATGGCTGGGTACAAGTTAAACTTGCTAATGGTCCAGATGTGGTATTTCATGATTTAATTGAAGTATCAGAAAATGTTTCTGTTGTGATTAGTCCTGTACCTGAAAATAAAACCTTAACAGAATTAGGAACTCCCAGCGAAGTAGGCTATAAATTAGGAAAAGCTGCACTCGCCCCCGTAGACTCAGGAAGAACAGCAGAATTAATTAATGCTGGCAAAAAAGAAGTTGATGGTAAAATCTATTATTTATTAGAGTATGAAGTACAACTTCCTAATCAGCAACAACGCCATAATGTTGCTAGTGTAGCAGTAAGTCGTGGCAAACTTTTTACCTTTAATGCTTCTGTTCCTGAAAAAAGATGGAAAAAATTACAACGCAGTATTGATGAAATAGTTAATTCCTTTACTGTCTATTAACAAAAGTAGTGCAAGCATCTTGCTTGCATTCCTATAATAAACATCTTCTTTGCATTCCTATAATAAACATCTTCTTTGCATTCCTATAATAACCATCTTCTTTGCATTCTTATAATCTAATTCCTACCTCCCATTTTTGCCCATTTTGTTGAACTTGTAAAGAACCACAAGACTGTAAAAACTTGACAAAACTACCATTAATTTGTAACTCTTTAAGCTGTTGAGTAATAGCTTTACCATATTCTTGACAAAATTTACTACTTAAAATTCCAATATCAATATAAATATTAGCTTGATTATTAGTTAAATTAGCCATAATTTTCTGCAAAGATTTTTCTAAATCACTTGATGAATTAATCATAGTATCTGGTAAATTATTCATCATCTTCTGGTGGTTTTGATGATCTAAATTAGCAATATTAGCAATATTAGAAATACTAGAAATATGAGAAATATTTTTATCAAAAATAGTTATATATAATTCTGACTTCTCATCAATTTGATGAACTACAAAATCTGCGGGATATTGCATAAATACATCACTAGATTTTTTATCAGGAAAATAGTAAGCTACCACTTGGGTAATAGTGATATGATATTTAGACTTAAATAATTTAGAAACAACAGATAATTTAATCCAATAATGACCAGTTTGTTTCTGTTGATTTCTAATAATATCTTTTAATTGGACAATAAACTTATCTAAAGATGGTAAATCAGGAATATTTTTAATAGTATGAATTTTACTTTCTCCTGTATAACTGTTCAATAAAACGATTTTATCACCATGTTGACTTACTTGATATACTAAAATGCCATTTTGTTGCAAGATATTACACAAATTTGTCATCACTTTATCTGAAGAACAAACAAATACTTCTCTCACATTGTGATAACGTTCATGAATTGATGAACCTACCGCAATCATTTTCCCATCTGCATTATCTCTCCCTACAGGAACATGAATTAAATCATATCCGCGTTCATGTAATTCTACATCTAATTTACCTCTATTTGACCAATTAGCAAAGGCAATTTTAATCTGTAATGGACAATGACAAATAGTAGTTAAAAACTTTTCTGTATTCGCATTCAGTTGTAAATTTTCTGCATCTAATAATAAAGCAGCAATACCATTAATAATTCTTGGAGGTAAATTTCTATAGTTGAAAATCCATTTTTCCTCATTTACCTCCTCATTTATTTCTCCACTTGTTTGTTTATTTAATAATTCCACAGCACTGAAAAAATCCAATAAAATTGGTAATTTAAAAGCTGGAGGTTTCACAAGTGCTTTTAAAGAAAATTCTAGCTTATGTAATAATTCATCCCAATTTTCCGCTTGACTCAGTATAGTGATAATTTTTTTACTTAAAGCCGATTGGTTTACTGATGTTTGCCAGTTAATTTTTTTGTATTTGTCAGCTAATAATTCTGGTTGTTGTTGTTGAATAGAAATAATGGTTTGACAAACAAGGGTAGAAATTTGATTTAACACTGGAGAATCATGATAAGACATAACTGATGAGAAGTCAGAAGTGTGAGGAGTGAGAAAAGAAAACAATTTTGATATTTACAGGTACACTATGAACACAGCAAGATGAGTGTGTTACAAGAGTTTTATCATTAACATCTGTACCTCATAATAACGGAAACTGCTGTATAATATATTTGAGGACGACTACAGCATATTAATATCATAAAATCAAGATCATATTTTTTAACTTGTTCTTCACTGGTTTTTATTATTTAGCCATCAGTAGTCAATTTCTATGATATGGATAATAATTTCATTGGATATTTCAGCAAATAAGCAAATAATTTATCAATTCCATATCAAATAAATATCAAATTAAATGTAGATTACATCATCTAAATTGACAATTATGAGGTTGAATATTTTAATCATTTATCCTACTGATTATTCTCACGTTTGTATCACTTCTATTAATTTCTGAATATGTAATATTTCATGAGTGGCCATTAAAGATATTCTAATCCTACTGGTGGGAACTGTGGGAGGGCGAATTGCAGGGGCAAATATCCCTGCTTTTTTTAGCCGTCGACTCATTTCTAATGCTGTATTGGGGTTAGGTAGTGTAAAACAGATTATCGCTGATTCACTCGGTAATATTTCTAACTTTAATACATCATCTCTAATTAATTCTCGCAAGTAGGTAACATTTCGCCAAAGTTTTTGACGACGTTCTGGTTCACTTTGCACTATATTAATAGCTGCTAAGGCTGCTGCTGTATCTGCCGGTGATAATGCAGTTGTATAAATCCAGGTTGAGGCACGATTACGCAAAAAATCAATGAGTTGGGTACTACCAGCTACATATCCCCCTAAACTACCTAATGCTTTACTCAATGTACCAATTTGAATGATTTCTTTACCTGTACAGTTAAAGTGTTCTACAGTACCAGCACCGCTTTTTCCGAAAATGCCAGTAGCATGAGCTTCATCTACTAGTAACATACAGTTAAACTGCTCTGCTAGGTCTATAATGTCAAGCAAGGGGCATAAATCGCCGTCCATGCTAAAAACGCTATCTGTGATGATTAAACACCTTCTATGGTCATTACGGTGGTGCTGGAGGATGGTTTTGAGAATATCTGTATTGTTGTGGGGGTACTCTCTAACAGTTCCCCCACTTAAAATAGCTCCTTTTTTCAAGCTGGAATGGTTATATTCATCAGAAAGGATTAAGTCTCGTTTACCCACTATGGCACTAATTGTACCAAGATTGGCTAGATAACCAGAACTAAATACTATAGCGTCTTGAGTTTGTTTTAATGAGGCGATCGCCTGTTCTAGTTCTCTATGTAGTTGACGATGACCACTTAGTAAACGAGATCCGGTACTTCCTGTCCCAAACTCTTGAATAGCGTTAATTGCTGCTATTTTTAATCTCTCGTCTTCTGCTAATCCTAAGTAGTCATTACTAGCGAAATTAATCACTTCTTGTCCTGCTATGGTAACTATTGCACCAGGAAGACTACTAATTGTTTGTGGCGAACGATACCAATTAGCCCGATGTATAGTCTCTAAAGATTTATCTATCCAATCATAAGGATTATTCATAGTATTAGTGTTTATAAGACTCTAGTTCACTTTTACTTAGATAAGCAATTGCCTGTTTAATCCAATCCTCTACATAAGCATTTTTTGGCAAACCAATATCTTCAGAGATAGTGTGTAAAGCATGACTAACTTCTTGCGCTGTATATCCCAAAGCAAACAGAGTCATTTGTACTTCTTCTAAAATACCCGGTGCTGGACCCCCTGTAGCTACAAAGAAACCTGCTGATTTCCGCCATTCTATCAGTTTGCTTTTCAATTCTAAACAAATGCGTTCGGCGGTTTTTTTACCAATTCCCGGTGCTTGAATGAGAATATTTATATTACTAGCAATAATAGCCTGTACTAATTCAGCTAATTCTACAGTATCTATGAGAGCGATCGCTAAAGAAGCACCAATACCACTAACAGACAACAAATGACGAAATAAATCCCGTTCCGCAGGGGAAGAAAATCCGTATAATAGAGGTATTTCGTCCCGTAGTTGGTAAAAAGTAAACACTTGCACAATTTCCCCAGCATCACTTAACTGGTTTGCTAACCTTTGGGGAATTTGTAAATCATAACCTATACCATTCACTTCTAAGGTAAGAATGAGGCGGTTAGGTGTAACTTTTTGGATAGCAGCAACAATACCTTTAAGATAACTAATCATATTAGGGAACCAATGTATTTTAACTTTTATATAATCGCATCTGCAAGTTTATCCTAAAAAATTTCTACTTTTCCATAAAAACTGCATTGCTTGACTTTATTACTTTTTAACGGTAAAATGTCAAGGTGGATAATCACTACCATGCAAAACTTTACATTTATTTACATTAAACTTAAATTTTCCTTAAAATTTCTCAAATTCTTACCATAATCATGGTATACGAAACTTGAATAACCATAAAAAGTCAAATAATTATTTAATGAGAATAATGAGCGATCGCATTATTTATTAGACTGCATAGATATACAATGCAATGATCACTAATTATATCCCTGAATCATAACATAAAGCTCCCCGAATTAGGTACGAATTGAATATCTGGATAGAAAACAGTTGATAATTGGACATTGCTAATTCTTGAGATGAAAACAACTGGGCAATTTTGCATATATTCAAAACCCAACTAGAGACGTTCTATGAAACGTCTCTATGCTCAAAAAACATCCCGCACTTATGCAACGCCGATAATTGAAAATTACAACTTGTGCATATTATGAACAATGGGATCAAAACCTTTGGGAAACTTGGTACTATCATCATAATACGCACCATGAAAATTAGCCCCATAAATTTTAGTATGCTGTAATTTAGTACCACGTAAATTAGCTTCAGTAAAGTTCACACCACATAAATTAGCTTTAGTTAAATTTGCATTAGCTAGATTAGAACTACCGAAATTTGCACCCCAAAGTCTTGCTTTATCCAAATTAGCCTCGCTTAAATCCGCTCCCCAAAGATTAATTCCTGGTAAATAAGCATTCATTAATTTAGCTTTAGATAGTTTTGCTGCGGGAAAATGTCTTTCCCCAGCAGAATAACGCTGTGTAAGTTCCTCAATATCCATATTCTTGCAGTTATTCAAGTGATAAAATGTCTATTTCCAGAATAGTTCTTTGTTTATGAGGAAATTTATAATTCTCAAAAATCTTAATTATTATCTTTCATAGATATTTATTATCTATTCTGGCAATTTCATAAGCAATAGTAATAAGTATCAGATAGTGTTATATAGTAAACAACTACTTAAATGTGCGTTGCTGAACTCAGGTATGAAATTGAGAAATTCAAAATTTGAAACTTTGCGTCTAACGCAAGTGCTTCCCTTAGCTGATGCGCTAAATAAATATCATACCCCAATTCAGCAACACCAAAATAATAAAATTGTATAGCATAAAATATTGTAAAAATCAGATACCCAAGTTTTTTTAAAAGTTGGATATCTAGGATATATTTGACTAAACAGGAGTTAAAAATAACTTAGCTTCTGCTAGTCTTCTTCTTCTTAAACCAGCCTCCACACGACTACCAGGGTTGACATATTTTAAAAATGCTGCTTCTATTTCATCCCATTTTTTATCTCTTAAAACTCTAGTGATAGTTTGGAAATTAGCAGCACCATAGAAATTAGCACCTAAATTATAAGCAAAACTTAATAAAGCACCTCTTTGGTTAATATTTAATTCTGGCCAAACAGGAATTTTTTCCAAAGGTGGTAAATAGTTATTTTCTAATTGCGTAATTAGAAGTTCTTGCGCTTCATCTCTAGTAATTTTATCACCTAATTTCCACTCACTACCATCTTTTTTGCGAGTAGAACCCCAACCAATAGTAATAGGTTTATTACCAGTCAAAGGATCAGTATAAGCATTTTCAAAAAAACCTTCAAACTCCTTAATTAAATTTACGCCACAAAGGGGTACTTTACCAACTGTTGCATTAGTATTTGTGGGGTTGACTGTTGTGGTTCCTATTTCTGGTTTTACTGTAACTGGTTGAGGTTTTTTAACAGCTTGTAAAGCTAGGTTTAAAGCTGTTTGAGTATTTTCACCTACTATACCATCTGCTGATAATTTTTGTTGTTTTTGAAAGTCCTTAACTGCGGCTAAAGTGTTATTACCAAAATCACCATCTATTGTACCAGGATTAAATTTAAGAAATGTTAATATTTCTTGCAATTGTTTAACTTTTGCACCGCGAGAGCCTTTTTTTAACAATTCATTTTTATTGAGGGTTAATGGTTGATTCATAATGTTGTTAGCTAGGAAAGCTGGTTTTTATAATTTTGCTATGTCAATTATACCATTGTGATTATTAACTATCAGGAAATTCACAAAAATTAGAACTTTTTTACAAAAATTAGAGGAATATCTATGAAAGAGGTTAATAAACAATCAAAAATATGGAAATTGCAAGATAGATTTTTACAATTACGAATAAAATGGTTAACAGTAATTGGTGAAAAATTGCAAGATAATTATGGTAATATATTAGAATATTGGCAAGTAGAAAAAGCGGATTCTGTGATTATTTTACCTATACAGAATCATCATTTAATTTTACCTCCTTGTAGTTATCATCCAGGAGTATGAAAATTAACTTTAGACATAGGAAGACTTCACAAACAGAGGGATATTGAAACTACTAGATAAAATACTGGATATAACTGTAAAAAACAACCTATCCAATATCCTTATCTTTGTTAAATTTGCCATGCTTAACGAGTATTATTACAGAATATTACAACTACCATCAACACAATAAATAGATTGATAAGTGTCACATTTACCAAATAAAGTATAACGGTTATCGCGGATTTGTTCATAGAATTTATCCCCTAACCATTTCATACCAGGTAACGCACGATAAACATCTACAAAAGTATTGGTAGGTAATAGTTTTCCAATTTCTTCAATAGCATTACTACCTTGCCAAATTTGGGAAAAATCATGGTTAATTAAAATCATTCCTTGCTGACATTGTTGGGGAGTAATTCCCCATTGTGTTAATGTTTTTTCATCTTGCATGGGAACATAATTAAACAATTTTCCCTGATCTATATTTTCTAAAAATCTTACAGCATTAACACAAAGATTGCACTGTCCATCATAAATTATGTAGTGTTTCATGGTTTTGTGATCATCATAATTTTGGGAAAATATGGGTTTTTAAACTTCATTAATAGCTGTTAAATTTCTACCATATATAATAGCAATAAACCCAGTTATATTCATAAATAAACTGTAAAGTGCTGCGGGAATTGCCATATTTTGGTTATTAAGTAAACCAGCAGTAATAGCTATAGCTAATGTACCATTTTGAATGCCTACTTCAATAGCAATACAAATTTTTTGATGCAAATTGAGGTTAAACAATTTACTAATATTAAATGCAGCAAGCATAGAAATCGTATTTAACATTATCACACCTAATCCAGCTTGAAAAATAAATTCAGGAAGACGATTCCACTCACGAATAACTAAGAGAATAATAATGATAGCTAGGAATAATGCAGCGAAAATGTTAGTGGTTTTTTCTAAAGAATTGGCCACTTGAGGAAACATTTGTTTTATGGACATTCCTACACTAATTGGTAATAGTGTCATTAAGAAAATTTGTAGTATAGTTTTGCCAATTGGTAGAGCGATTTGTGCTGTTTCTCCGATAAAATGTTCATAGGCTAAGTTTCCTAATAAGGGAATTGTAACGACTGTAATTATACTGCTGAAAGCTGTTAAAGTAACTGAAAGTGCCACATCACCTTTTGCAAGGAATGTAATTAGATTTGAAGAAGGTCCACCAGGACAAATTGCAACTATGACTAATCCTAAAGCTATCTCAGGCTGCATGGGTATAGTCTTAGCAATTAGAAAACCAATAATTGGTAGAATAAATAGTTGACTAAATAAACCAACTGCTATAGACTTAGGAAATTCAGTTACACGCTTAAAATCTTTTAATTCTAAAGATAGTCCCATTCCTAACATAATAATACCTAAAGCCGTAGGTAACACAAAAGTTGTTAAAAAGTTTGCTTGCATATTGTGATTAATGTAAAGTAATGTGAAAATGCAATCAGTATTGTACAACTTAATGGAAACTATCACAAATTAATAAAAATGCAGACAAGATGCCTGTAAATACAGCATTTTTTGACATTATCAGGTAATGATAAAATCCTTGTAACACAGGCATCTTGCCTGTTCATAGTGTACCTCGTGTAGATGGAATGTGGTGTATGTTTGATTAATCTAAATTACGAGGTGGTATAATTTCTCCTTGATAAAATTTCTTTTCTAGATTATTTAATTTCCACCATGCAGCACTAAATAACAAAGGAATTACTGTTTCTAGGGTAGCTAATACCATGGAATTTTGTTTGATAAAAATCGCAATTAAAGGACTAGTTGCTAGGGTCAAAATGGCGATAATTGCACAAGCGAATTTAATTTTTTTAATGGTAGATAATGCTTGTTTACAACTGGCACATTTTTCTGTATGGGAATGATATCTTTCCAGGAGAATGTCTTTATTAGTAATTAATGGAGGTAAAGGTTCTCCAGGAAATGTTTCAGCATTATATTTGTTTACCCATTCCCGTAATGCAGAGACAAAAGTATCAGCTTTAGTAGCTAAATAAAAGGCTTTATTAAAGTTAGCACTACCTCCTTGTGTAGCTAAATGACGTTCTTGATAATGCAGGAAGATTTGATCATCTTCTAATACTATATTTTGTCCTAGATGATAGTACCAACGTGGTCTAATTTTTAGGAAAAATTGAGGAATTTTGGAGTTGAATTTAAAGGGAAATCTGGCAATAATTCGACATTCTCCTTTTCTGATGGGTATGGCATAAATAGATGTAATAATTCTGGCTTTTGGTGAATTAATATCATGCCACATACAACTAGGAGCGATAAAGGTTGTGGAAATTTTACCTGTTTGTTTGGCGTTTAAACCTTGTTTCCAAATGCCATAAAAACCGTCTTGATTTAATTCTTTTAATTCTAATTCTAATGGTCCAGCATTTGCTCTATTTCCCATGCTGCGATGATGGGTAAATGCTACATGACTGGGATCTAAAAGATTTTCTAATAGGGTTAAAGCGTCATAGGGAATATCTCTAAATGTGTTAAGAATTACCCAATCTTGTGGTGATTCTTCGATGGGTTCAATAATAGGAACTGGTGTTTTTTCAGCATTTTCGGGATTACCTGGATATACAAATAATAATCCTTGTTTTTCTATAGTTGGTAATGTTTTAGCACAAGCTCTGGTAGATATTTCTGGTTGACTGTCTGGCGTTTTTTGTGGTATTCTTTGACAAGTACCATCTCCCGCAAAAGACCAACCATGATAAGGACATTCTAAATGGCCATTTTCGTTAATTCTACCTTCAGACAGTGGTACTAAACGATGGGGACATTGATCTATAAATACTTGCCAATTTTGCTTATTTCTATCCCACCAAATGACTATATTTTGCCCTAATAATGTAAATGGCGTGGGTTTGGTTTTATCTAAATCTTGGATGTAGTGAACAGGATACCATTTTTCTTGATAGGGATAGGGATAGGGATCGTATTCAGTATCATTTTGGTTGGATATAGTTGGTGTTTCCAGCATTTTATTGATTAATTTGCTAAATGTAAAGTTTCCATTTAAGATTATAGCATTAATTATTACTGAAATTACTTAAATCTCTATTTGTTGATCAAAATCAGACGAGGAAGATGTTGAAAAAAGGAATTTGATATTATAGCATTTACCAAGCTAGTGAGGTTGATACTACTCAGGTACAGAGTTTTTTTAGTCTTAGGGAACAGGTAACAACAGTAAATAGAGTGTACCTGATTAGACTGAGAAAAGCTATTTATTTAGTACAAAGAATTGATTAGGGAATTACAATTACGGGAGTTCCTATTTTCACAATTTCATACAATTTTCGTACGTCTTCATTATACATTCTAATACAACCGTGGGAAATGGCTTTGCCGACAGAATCTCTTTTGTAAGTACCGTGAAATCCAATTTCATCTTTACCATCAGTCCAAAATCCAATCCAACGTTCTCCTAAAGGATTTTGTAATCCAGGAGGAATAATCTCTTTGCTAGAATTAAAGGGATTTTCCCAATCTGGATTTTCTACCATATTAATTACTGTAAATTTACCTGTTGGTGTTTCCCATCCTTGCTTACCTATTGCTACTGGATAAGTAGCTTGTAATATATTATCTTTATAAACATAAACTTTGCGGTTTTTAAGAATAATAAGTAAATAAATGTTTTGCTCAGATTTTTGTTTATAATTATTAAGAATAGGTTGCGGATACTCAATCTGATTCCTCATTATTAACATCTTTATTCGTTCAAGATAGTTCTGGGAAATTGGTTTCTTTACAGAATCATCTATCTGAAGTAGATTAGAGTTTGGTTGATTAATCATATAATTATTAATCTCTGCTTCCTTCAATTTAGTCTGAGCATTGGCACTTAATGGTAATAATAAAAATATCACACTTGTGGTTAAGCAAAATTTACAAGCATTTTGGTAATACATTTGATTCATCATTGAAAGTGATGGTTTTAATAATATTTAATAATATCGGTTAAATTATAGTTTCCCCCCTAGATTTATTAGGAGGGGATAGACGAAGTATTAAAAATTTAACAAATATTATCCTCTTCCTCTAACTGGTTTTCTAGGTTTGTGTTTAGTATTAGGTGATTTTGGAGGTTTGGCTTCTGAATTTTGTTTTAACCTGGGTTTAACAACAGGTAATTTTGGAGAATTTGTTGGTGATTTTGGTTTTACTTGAGGTGATATTTCCGAATTTTCTCGTTGTTGAGTATCAGGTAATTTTTGGGTATTTGTTGGTGTTTCTGTAGGTGTTTCTGGAACTAAATTTGGTGTTACTTGAGGTAATTTTTGGGTATTTGTTGGTGTTTCTGTAGGTGTTTCTGGAACTAAATTTGGTGTTACTTGAGGTAGTTTTTGGGTATTTGTTGGTGTTTCTGTAGGTGTTTCTGGAACTAAATTTGGTGTTACTTGAGGTAGTTTTTGGGAGTCTGTTGGTCTTTCTGGGATTAAAGTTGGTGTTGCCCCAGACTGTGCTAGAGATATTTGTAAAGAAGTTTCTAGAGCGATAAATAAACTACCAAAAACAACTAAACAAGCTCTGGAAATTACAACTACAATTTTTCCTGATGATTTTTGTTTCATTTTAGATTTGATGTCATTTATATGATTATTATAAATTTTACCATTATCAATAATTCCATAATGTTTAAATTAATAAATTTTATTTTTTTTAAATGTCTTAAACTTAGATAAAAGTAGCTGAGGATACCTGAATTTTAATTGAATTTTAATATTTATATATACAATATATAAAATATTTTATCTTTATTTTTATGTTTATATTTCTGATAAAATTAGGTTTTTTAATTCTACTCAAAGCATAATGAAATTACTCTAAAATTATTATAAATAAATACTAATAATTTTGATCTTTAATCACTAGAATTACACTTGAATAACTTACCACTTTCTTTTGATTTCCCATTTTCCCAGATTTCTATTTTCTTAACTGATCTAGTTTTAGATATAAAAACTACTTGACCATGTAGTGTATTATTTTTAAATTCCCCTACATATTCATTGCCATTACTACAAATAAATCTACCATGACCCCGAAAAAGACCATTTTCAAATTGACCTATGTAGCGATCGCCATTTTTAAATATATTAATTCCTTGACCATGAAATTTATTATTTTTGAATTGTCCTGTATAAGTATCACCATTTCCAGTATAAGTACCACAACCATGAAACTGATAATTTTCTATATCTCCCTCATATTTAACCTTACTTCCTGTATTTTTATCAATCAATATAATACTTCCTTTTCCAGTACCTTTATCTTGAGCTAAACCATAATATTCAGTGTTACCTATCTTCCTATATGGCTGTGTTGGTAAAGATGTTTTAGGACACAATACGTTCAAATCAACGTCAACTTTTTCTTGTTCTATTACAGTTGGTTTATTTTTCAAATTAGTCATGGGTTTTCCTAAAAAATTCATTAACGCAGAAATTAAAGTAATTAATAAGAACACACTCAATAAAATTAAACTTTTCTTATTTCCTAAATTTTTTAGTATGAGGTTAAACAATAATAATGGTAATGGTGGTTTTGAAACTGATTTTACTGCTTGTAAAGCTTCTATGGCTGATGGATATCTTTGATGAAAATGGCAATATACCATTTTTTTTAAAATACTAGCTAATTTCTTGCTTACCTTGACTTCATTTTGCCAAATTATTTCTCCACTGTTAGCATCTTCTAATAATTCTTGGGGTAATTTACCCGTCAAAGATTGAATACCAATTACGCCAACTGCATAGATATCACTAGATAATTTTGGTTTAGAATTAGCTTGCTCATTAGGCATATAACCATTAGAGCCAATAATAATAGTTGAAGTTACTTTACCTTGAGTATCAGCTACCAAACCTTGAATTTCTTTAACTGCCCCAAAGTCAATTAGTACAATTTTGGCATCTTCTCGGCGACGCATCAAGTTTTCAGGTTTAATATCTCTGTGGATGATATTTTGCTGATGAACTACTGCTAAAACTTCTAGAATTTCTTGCAACAGTTTAATTACTTCTGCTTCAGTCCATTTTTTACCAGGAATAATTTCTGCGCTTAAGTCGCAACCATCTACAAATTCTTGTACTAGATAAAATTCACCATTTTCTTCAAAATGAGCAAATAGTTTAGGTATTTGCCGACTTAAATTACCTAATTTGTATAAAAATTTTGCTTCACTATCAAATAACCTTTTGGCAACCTCTAAAACTTCTAAGTCTGATGTTTTTGGTTTGAGGTGTTTAACAACAAATTTGGGATGGTTAGGTAAATCTAAATCTTCAGCTAAATAAGTTTCACCAAATGCACCACCTCCCAAATACTGTACAATTTTGTAGCGGTTACGGAGAATTGTCCCTATAATCATCTTTTTTACCTACCAAAGTTTGATTATACTCTATTACTTTAATTCTAGTTTATCTTGATCATCACAGGTAAAAGTTTTAGTTGTATAACCATCGGCTTGAAGATCAAATTTAATCTCATAAAACTTTACTATTTCTTTTGGTATGTTTATGTCAGGAAAAGATTCTTCAATATAGTCGAAATTTCTTTCTTTTGTAATAGATTTCTCAACAGAATTATGATCTTTCCAAACAATTTCTTTACCATTTTTATTAATCATATAGGCGTATAAAAATATGCCACTAGATTTTGTAAAATAATTAATATCAACATTTTTTTGCGGTGTAATATTTACCCAACCTTGCGTTTGCGCTACATTATTTAAAGCATAAAAAGTAGTTGCTAACTGCACATCTTTAGAACATTTATTGACAAATTTAAGTTGATGGTAATTAGCATTTTTTTTCGATAAATCTAAAACTTTTTCTTTTGAATTAGTTTGCTCTGACTTGTCATTTGATTTGGCAGTTATCTGAGCGATTTCTTTTTGTGTATTTTGAGTTCTTTCATTTATATACCAACCAGATATAGCAGTTATAATTGATGCTACTACTGTGGCAATTGCCATGATTATTTGTTTATCACTCCAAGACTTTTTTTTCTCACTTATATTGTCTGGGTAAATACTTTCTGAATTAAGACTTGAATTAATATTACCTGTATTAAATTTATTACTAAATGGAAGTACACTTGTTTTAATGCGAGGATAATTTGTTGATGGCAGTGGATAAATTTTAATTTCAGTAATCTCTATTTCCTGTTGTCCAAATACAATAATACTACCATTATTCAATGGCAATTCTTTATCAAAGGCAAGAATCTTTCCATCTACTATAGTGGTAGATACAGCATTTTTATTTTTAATAAAAAATTGTTGTTGATTTTTATCAAAGTGAATTTCAGCCTGGAGAGATGATATACTATGGTTACTTAAAACTAAGTCACAAACATTTGCATCACGCCCAACAATTATCACTCCATTATGTTTACTAACTTGTTTTTGGGAAATTTGTTGTTGAAATATTGCATTTTCAGCCTTATTGTATTGAAAGGTAATTGCCCAAGTTAATTTATTTTTATTTAGAGCCATAATTTTAATAATTACCAGTAATTACGTTATAATTTATAGCTTAGTTTAATAATAAAATTTGTATAATAAGATATATTTTATTATGTTTTTTTGTTTAGTGTTATTACTACAGTGTATTAGAAAAGCTATTGTGAACTAATACCTCATTTATCAAATCATTACCTGAAGATTTACAGTCAGTTACAAAACCTGTAATATTCAGAGAGTACCCCAACAATAAATATAACAATTACCACTAATAGTTATAACATATTTTTATTAATTTTACGGGCAAAATGCTTACACCACTTTTTAATTTATCATAAATATCTGGCAATTATCATACCTAATTGAATACTAGCTAGTCCTAAAATTGTACTTCCTAATAAATAGGTCATGGCTGAAAACAAAGCACCTTTTTGTAATAAACTAATGGTGTCTAAACCAAAGGTAGAAAAAGTGGTATAAGCTCCTAAAAATCCTGTGGAGATCATTAATTTAATTTCTGGAGAAATAATATTAATTTTTTGGGTAGCTAATGTGGTAAAAAATCCCATTACTAAACAACCACTAATATTAATAAAAAATGTCCCATAAGGAAAATTCATACCAAGACGGTTAGCAAACCAAATTGTTAAGTAATAACGGGTTAATGCTCCAGCGATCGCTCCTAAACTAATAGCGATCGCTTGACGCAGATTCGGATCTTGTAACA
Organism: Anabaena sp. FACHB-1237; assembly: GCF_014696225.1. Taxonomy (GTDB): domain Bacteria; phylum Cyanobacteriota; class Cyanobacteriia; order Cyanobacteriales; family Nostocaceae; genus FACHB-1237. The sequence goes on from NZ_JACJPV010000019.1 coordinate 67,161, forward strand.
TATTTATGATAGATGTAATTAGTAAATTACGTTATTATCATTTTTATGGCATTTTTATGGCATTTTACAAGTTTTCATTAATTTCTGCTTTAGAATTGTCAATTACTGAACTAAACTAGTATAAAATATAACATACTCTTAACCATTAATTGATAGCTGATAGCTGATAGCTGACGGCTAACGACTATTTTACGCTACTATAGAAAAGCCAGAGTTGCGGAAACTCGGTTTTCATCAAATTAAGGTTTGCAGATGTTGACTTCCTCAGAAACTCCTATAATTGCAGCCGTAGTGCTGATAGCCTTTGGAATTTTAGGTTGGGGCTTTTATCGCGCCAAACCTTTTGGTAAACTAGGAATCCTAGCCTGGTTACAGTCTGTTGTACTCATGACTCCCTGGTTATTATTCTTTGGACTATTTGCCGCCGGTATTTATCTCAATATCGCTGCTGTATTGTTATTACTAGTTATTTCCGTAGGTTTATACATCTTCGTAGGCAAACAATTACGCGATGCTGGACAAGATGCTATCCTCAAAGAACGCGCTACAGAAAGACTAGCGATCGCAGCTAATAACCCAGAAAATACTCCAGTAGTCACAGAAATTAAGTTAGAACCCACTCCCATACCACCAGAAGATTTAACTCTGATTAAGGGTATGTTTGGTATTGATACCTTTTTTGTTACAGAAACTATTCCTTATCAAGAAGGTGTCGTTTTTCGTGGCAATTTGCGCGGAGAACCTGAAAAAGTTCATCATCGTCTCACTCAGTGTTTACAAGATCGCTTAAGTGATAAATATCGCTTATTTTTGGTAGATAACACGGATGGTAAACCTGTATTTATTGTCTTACCTAGTCGTACTGATCCCATCAAAGCCCAGTTACCACAAAAGCTATTTGCTATAATTTTGCTAATTGCAACTATTGCCACTAGTTTGGAAACAGGCGGTTTATTGCGAAATTTTGACCTGTTACAACATCCTGAAAGATGGGTAGAAACCTTGCCTGTGGTTTTAGGTTTATCCGCAATTCTCATCTCCCATGAAATTGGCCATTGGTTGTTAGCACGTCGTCATAATGTCCGGTTAAGTTGGCCATTTTTCTTGCCCGCTGTACAAATTGGTTCTTTTGGTGCAATTACAAGGTTTGAATCACTTTTACCTAATCGTAGGGCATTATTTGATATCTCCTTAGCAGGTCCTGCTTTTGGTGGTATTACGGCATTAGCACTGTTAATAACAGGGTTATTGCTATCCAATTCTGACAGTTTATTTAGTTTACCAAATCAGTTTTTTCAAGGTTCAATTTTGGTAGGAAGTTTAGCTAGAATAATTCTTGGTTCTGCTTTACAGTCTCCCGTTGTCAATATTCATCCTTTAGTAATTATTGGTTGGTTGGGTTTAGTTATTACGGCTTTAAATTTAATGCCTGCTGGCCAACTGGATGGAGGACGCATTGTCCAGGCTATTTATGGGCGGAAAACGGCTGGTAGAACAACTTTCGCCACTTTAATTTTATTGGCTATAGTCTCTTTAGGTAATCCTTTAGCCATGTATTGGGCAATTGTCATTGTTCTGTTACAGCGTGATTTAGAACGTCCAAGTTTAAATGAAATCACTGAACCTGATGACGCTAGGGCAGCTTTAGGGCTGTTGGCCTTGTTTTTGATGGTTGCAACCCTTTTACCACTTTCTCCAGCCTTGGCAGGGCGTTTAGGCATTGGTAGCTAGGTTTTTATAATCGTAGTGCGGGCATCTTGCCTGCCAATAGTACAATCGTAGTGCGGGCATCTTGCCTGCCAATAATATCATCGTAGTGCGGGCATCCTGCCTGCCAATAGTACAATCGTAGTGCGGGCATCCTGCCTGCCAATAATATCATCGTAGTGCGGGCATCCTGCCTGCCAATAGTCTTTTAGTGATAGATAGCCCTTTCCTCTTGCCTGTTGCCTCTTACCTGCCCACACGAAAAGACTTTTTGGTGCAAACCCTAATTATCATTTAGATAGAAGCAGACTTTAAAGCCTTACTTAACTCTTGAGCAGATTGATAGCGATCCCTGGGTAAAGGTTCAGTTACACATTCTATCACCTGTCGTAACCCAGGAGTCACAGTAGGAATACTTCTGACATCAAACTTAAACACTCTCCCCTTTTGACGATAATATTTAAACGGATTCTGTCCTGTCAATAGAAAAATTAAAGTAGGTCCAATAGCATATAAATCCGATTGAGTCACAGGTTGTCCTCTTTCTTGCTCAGGAGCGCAATAGCCTTCCGCACCAATGCGCGTACCTGGGGCAGTACCCGTTTCCTTGACAGCACCAAAGTCTAAAATCACAATCCTATTATTAGCACTTTTCACCATTAAATTAGCAGGTTTTATATCACGATGAATTAAAGGCGGATCTTGACTATGCAGATAACTTAAAATATCACAAGTTTGTACCATCCAAGCGATCGCTTGTTCAGGAGTTACCGGACCTTGCATGAAAACCCGCTTTTCTAAATCCTGTCCATGTACCAACTCCATCGCTAAATATTTTTTCCCATCCTCTACAAAAAAATCATAATATTTAGGAATACCTGAATGTTCTAAAGACTTTAAAGTATATGCCTCCCGTTCAAATAACTCCTGAGCTTTAGGAATATTTATCATATCTGCATTCATTTCTTTTAACACCAGTAATTGTGGTATACCACTGATTACACCAACTTTATCCCAAGCTAAATAAGTTGTTCCCATTCCTCCCTGGCCTAAAGTCCGTAATACTTGATAATATCTAATAGTCTTTTGTACAACTATTGCTTGTCCACACTTAACACAAAACAAATTATCAGGAGAATTACCTTCATGACTACAACTAGAATTACTATTATTAATTACAGGATTATTGCTACAAATCTTCTCCAATTGCAATTGAATTATTGGACCACCTTGGGCTAATTGCAATATTGAATTATGATTTAATCTAGTAGGTTTAGTCAACAAATTATTATTGACAAAAGTTCCGTTAGTACCTTTACTTATTACCTCCCAAACTTCTCCATTAACATCACTATTTACTAATCTCAATTCTAAATGATATCGAGATACTAACGCATCAGCCAAAACCACATCATTGTCCACTGCACGACCAATCCGAATTACAGTAGAATTAGAAAAACGCCACTGCTGGGGAGGAGTTTTAAGTTGTGTTTCTAGTAGCGTTATAGTAATCACAATACATCCTACAAACTTAATAACAAACAACAGAAAGCAAACACTGAAAATTTAAACTTGTAGCATCTTATACACAAATTCAGATCAATACTAAACAGTAGTTATACTATTCTTAGCTAAGTATTTTGTATTTTCATCCGATGTAATATGCTTTAACTTACATCAAAGATTGGGTATTTGGTCGAACTTTTACCCGAACAAGAATAGCTGTAATATTATCATGACCATTATGTTCATTAGCCAATTCTATTAAATTTTGTACACCTTTTGCCAAAGAAGTACCAGAATCTAATAAACGTTGAAGATGTTCTTCCCAAATTATCTCCACAAAATCATTATCAGATAAACCATCCGATGCCAATAGAAATAACATACTTTCAGTAATATCAACAAAATCTATATCTGGATAGATATAATTTTGATGACGTGGACCCAATGCTTGAGTCAGTTGGTAAGCATCGGGACGACCATAAGCTATACTTGGTTCCACCCCCTTAGCAATTTCTCTTTGTCCTACTTCATGATCTATAGTAAGTTGTTCTAGTCCTCGTTCACTAGTAATACTATAGAGACGACTATCGCCAACATGGGCAATAGCAGCTTGATTATCCTGAAGTAATAACATCACTAAAGTAGTACCCATTCTAGCAATACCAGAACGAGATTGATCTTGATTGAAATCATAAATGGCTTGATTAGCTAAATATACTGCTTCTTTAATAGTTTCTGCACTAGGTAACGTGCCATCTTGCCAGCACTCTTCAAAGAATCCACGAATAGTTTTAACAGCTAACTCACTCGCTACTTCCCCACCAGCATGACCACCCATACCATCACAAATAATATATAAGCCTCTTGCTTTTATTTGATGATTATTGGGTAATTCTATTTCGTGAATTTTACTGTCAATGGCAAAGTAATCTTCATTATGATCTCGCTGTTTCCCTACATCAGTGCACCCACTATACTCTAAACTACTTAACTGCATAGGTAACACCATCATAAGTGCATCCTCTTGTTTATTGATCATATCTTCATTTTCTTCCATGTCTTCGACTTGCTGATTATCGAGTACAGTAGGTGCTGATTGTATTTCAGTAAAAACTTGTTCCTCAGACGTTGATATGGATGCTAATATTGATTCTAAACGCGATCGCAACTCACTCCATTCCTCCATTTTACCATTTTCTATGTCTTCCAACATCTGCACAATTAAACCAAATTGTGTCCTTTGTGATTCTCTGAATAAATTACGCCATAACCTACCTAAACTTTTAATATTTACACCAATACCCACATCCTGCTGACTTTTATCCCTATCCTCTAAATATAATCTTTCTAAAGTTAGTTTTTGATCCTCATCTAATCGTAGATTAGATAAACTTAGCAAACTTTGACAGCAATTTTTCTGCTCTAATAATTGCCACAGTTGGATCATTTCTGAGAACCAGTGTAAAATCTGGAATATGCTAGTTTCCTCTTTTTGCCATACATCCAGTAGTAAAGGATCACATGAGCGATCGCCCAATATTAGTACATCACTACTATCATCCTGCCAAGCATCATGCAGATGTGGCATTCCCTGATATCCATGAGCAGATAAGTCTAAATATATTCTAGCTACATCCGGTATTTTACTGATAATTTGACAAGATTTGTGTTTACTAATGACCTCTAATGGTGATAATTGGTAAGGTTGACAGTCTAAAACCTTAACTTTAATCTCCTGTTGATCAAAACATAAAGGGTATAAAACTTTATAACGATTTTGGCTATCTAAATATTCATTATATTCATTATTTTGCTGCTTTTGATCACTAGTATTTACTACAGTGTCTAATTTGTCATTTATTCTTCTTTGAGTGATAATTGCCCAGAAAACCCGACCACATTCCTTACCACATTCTTGACACTTTTGTTGATCTAAAGCTACTTTAGCGTAGCAATTATTACAAACAATCTCCATTAAGGATGTACCACAAGTTTGACAAAACTTATTATGATTGGGGTTTTCAGACTTACACTGAGGACAAATCAACATAGTGGCATTTCCTTAATTCTGATATTGATTTTAAAAGGTTTTAGTAGAGGTTTAGTGCTGCTCAACCCCCACAGGCAGTCAAGATCACAGAGAATTATATTTTAGAGAATTATATTTTACCCAATCACCAATCACCAATCACCAATCACCAATCACCAATCACCAATTACCGTTTTAATTGTGCCAATTCCGCACCATCTAAATCTCGCCATTGTCCTAGTTCTAAACCATGTAATTGAATAGTGGCAATACTGACACGAATTAATCGTAAAGTAGGAAAACCTACAGCAGCCGTCATGCGACGTACTTGGCGGTTTTTCCCCTCAGTGAGTGTAATTTCTAACCAAGCAGTGGGTACAGACTTACGGAAACGGATAGGGGGTGAGCGATCGCACACCACAGGATCATTTAATAATAATTTGACATCAGCAGGACGAGTAACATAATCTTGAATTTTCACACCAGATTGTAACTTATAAATAGACTCCGGATCAGGAACACGCTCAACCTGTACCCAGTAAGTACGTTTATGAGCAAAACGCGGATCACAAAGACGATGTTGCAACTTACCATCACTAGTTAATAATAATAAACCCTCACTATCCCAATCCAACCGCCCCACAGGATAGACATTAGGAACATCTATAAATTCCTTGAGAGTCCGATGTTCAGAAAATTCCTGAGTGAATTGACTTAACACCCCATAAGGTTTATGTAAAATAATATATCTATGGTTATTAATCATAAGTTAATAATTGATCATTAATAATTGACAATTGTTAATTAATCCATCATCACTCTAACTTATTTCCTGTTCCCCATTCCCTGATCTCTGTCACCTCAACTATTATGAAAATTACTAAAATGCAAAGGCGCTCATTTTTATTTTTAGGAGCAGCAAGCCTAGTAAAAACATTAACCATGGCCTTACCCAGTCAAGCGGAACCACTACAAATTACCAGAGGGCAAATTAACAGCATTCCCTTTTATAGAACCATAATTGATCTTACAGATCCAGATACATATATCACCATAGGATTAGCCAACAACGCCGAATTTGCCAATACCATTCAAAAAACCAATGGAGACGAAGCATTTGACAACCTAGTTACCCGTTATCCAGCCACAATAGTAGCTAATGGTACATTTTTCGCCAAAAACCCGCAAAAAACCGTCATGGGTAACATGGTAGCACAGGGTAAATTTCTCAAATACAGTTATTGGGAGAACTTTGGCACAACCTTAGGGTTAAAAACAGGGAATAAACCAGAAATGATCACTGCCAGAGTACAAGGCCAACCAAAATGGCATGAACACTGGTTTTCCATTACCTGTGGACCAAGACTATTAAGACAAGGAGAAATTTGGCTTAACCCTAAAATAGAAGGTTTTAAAGATCCTCATGTATTAGGCATCGCTGCCCGTACAGCGATCGGCTTTACAAAAGATGGCACAAAACTGATACTAGTCAACTTTGAAATTAATCTTTCTTTACAACAAGAAGCAGAAGCGATGAAAGCACTAGGTTGTTATGAAGCCATGAACCTTGACGGAGGAGCATCCAGAGCCTTAGCAGCTAACGGTAAAATTATCGTACCTGCCGGTAGAGCTTTAACCAACGTCATAGTAATTTATGATAGTCAAAACCCTGCTCCTCAAGAGTTAACCCAAGCCTGGGAGAAATTTCAGAAAACGGGCAAAATATAAGTTGGTGATAGGTGACTGGTGACTGGTGACTAGTAAAATAATCTCCCAACTCCCGACTCCCGACTCCCGACGGCAAATACGACTATAAATTTACGGTTCACACCAATTCCTGAAAGTATTAATTCTCATACATTAGTCAGAGTAAAAGCAAATCAATCCATGAATCCAATAAAAATATTTATAAAATTGACCGTTCCATTAACGGTTCGGTAAACCACCCTCATGGAATGGCTATCACTGAGCCTATATAAATTCAGAATGTACATCACAATTGACTTGTAAATTACTCGTAAAAATAAGGAGCTAAGAGCAAAAATGGCAAAAGTAGTAGGTATTGACTTAGGAACAACTAACTCCTGTGTAGCAGTAATGGAAGGTGGAGAACCTACAGTTATTGCTAATGCCGAAGGTTTTAGAACCACACCATCAGTAGTAGCCTTTGCTAAAAATACTGGTGATACATTAGTGGGTCAAATCGCTAAACGTCAAGCGGTAATGAACCCTGAAAATACATTTTATTCTGTAAAACGTTTTATTGGTCGTCGTTTTGATGAAGTTACCAATGAAGCTACTGAAGTTTCTTATAAAGTTCTCAGCAGTGGCGGTAATGTCAAGTTAGACTCTCCTGGTGCTCATAAACAATTCGCACCAGAAGAAATTTCTGCTAAAGTTCTCCGCAAATTAGTCGAAGATGCTAGTAAATATTTGGGTGAAACTGTTACCCAAGCAGTTATTACCGTTCCTGCTTATTTTAACGACTCCCAACGTCAAGCTACAAAAGACGCTGGTAAAATTGCTGGTATTGAAGTTTTACGCATTATTAACGAACCTACTGCCGCTTCTTTAGCCTACGGTTTTGATAAAAAGAGCAATGAAACCATCTTAGTATTTGACCTCGGTGGTGGTACATTCGACGTATCAGTATTAGAAGTAGGTGATGGAGTATTTGAAGTATTATCCACATCTGGTGATACCCACCTTGGTGGTGACGACTTTGATAAGAAAATAGTTGATTATTTAGCCGCCCAATTTCAAAAACAGGAAGGAATTGACCTCCGCAAAGATAGACAAGCCTTACAACGTCTTACAGAAGCCGCAGAAAAAGCAAAAATTGAACTTTCCAGCGTCACTCAAACAGAAATTAACCTGCCATTTATTACTGCTACCCAGGAAGGTCCAAAACATTTAGAGGCCACTCTCACCCGTGCTAAATTTGAAGAGATTTGTTCCGATTTAATTGATCGTTGCCGCATCCCTGTAGAAAATGCTCTTAGAGATGCCAAATTAGACAAAGATAAAATTGATGAAGTTGTCTTAGTTGGAGGTTCCACTCGTATTCCGGCAGTTCAGGACGTTGTTAAGCGTGTATTAGGTAAAGAACCTAACCAAAGTGTCAACCCTGATGAAGTAGTAGCTGTTGGTGCTGCCATTCAAGCCGGTGTACTTGCTGGTGATGTTACTGGTATTTTATTGTTAGATGTAACACCATTATCTTTAGGTGTAGAAACCTTGGGTGGTGTCATGACCAAGATTATTCCTCGTAATACTACCATTCCTACCAAAAAATCTGAAGTATTCTCCACTGCGGTAGATGGCCAAACTAATGTAGAAATTCAAGTTCTCCAAGGGGAAAGAGAAATTGCTAACGATAACAAGAGTTTAGGAAATTTCCGTTTAGATGGTATTCCTCCTGCTCCTCGTGGTGTGCCTCAAATTGAAGTAACCTTTGATATAGATGCTAACGGTATTCTCAGTGTTACTGCTAAGGATAAGGGAACTGGTAAGGAACAGTCTATTAGTATTACAGGTGCTTCTACTTTAGATAAGAATGATGTAGAACGCATGGTAAGAGAAGCGGAACAAAATGCTTCTTCTGATAAAGAACGTCGTGAAAAAATTGAACGTAAGAACCAGGCTGACTCTTTAGCATATCAAGCAGAGAAGCAGTTAGAAGAACTAGGTGATAAAGTTCCTGAAGCGGATAAGACTAAGGTTAAAGGCTTAGTGAAAGACTTGCGCGATGCTATAGCTAAGGAAGATGACGCTTTAATTCAGAAATTGACACCAGAACTACAACAAGCGTTATTTGCAGTGGGTAGCAATATCTATCAACAAGCTGGTGGTGATCCTGGTGCAGAAGCTCCTGGTAGTGGTTCTACTCCTCCATCTGGTGGTGATGATGTAATTGATGCTGACTTTACTGAAAGTAAGTAAGTATATTAGCAATCAGCTATCACTACTGTAGGGTGCGTCAGATATTGCAAATCTACAGTCATCCAGCAACAGTTCAGATCCTGACTTTTCAGATCCCGGACTTCTTTAAGAAGTCCGGGATCTTGGTGTTATCCAATACATCTTCTTCTGATAAATTTAGAGGAGATCGTAAAATCACTGAAAACCTCTTTACTCTTATCATAGCGACAATTTTTAACCCCAACCTACTTACCAGATTGGACTTGTGGGTTTTTCAGATGTGGGTTTTTCCAGTCTAAAGGATTTAATTATAGTTTCTTCCACAGTTTTCGCAAACTCTGGATAGGATTTATCTTCAGCGCGATAGGTGAGAATATAGGCTTTTTTACCATTAACAATCCATACTTGCATTTCTTGGAAATTTACCTTGTGGATATTATCTCTCAACTCATAAACTACTTGATGACCTTGTGTTTCACCAAGTTGTATTAGTCCAGATTTGATAATTTTCGCATTTTGTCCCAATGCTTCAATTTGTCCGATAGAAAACTTAGTATAATCTGCCAAAGTCTCCGAATGGAATAACTCATCTATAGTGATAAAAAACTCTGGAGTTAGAGAAGATGAGATCATATTTTTCGGGATAATTCGCGTTAATTTATCTATGGCTGGCGTTTCTTGCCAATTTTTAGGATATTTAAACTTAATCCCAGATTTTGCATATTCTACTACCTCTACTACTTCTACTACTTTAGTTGATGATTGCAAATAACTATTAACACCTATCACACCAGCAATTATTGGAATTATTAAAAACACCGATTTGATCAGTAAAGGTTGTAATGTTTTAAGTTTTTTATCAATAAATATTTTAAATTGTTTATCAATAATTGTCGTTGGTTCAGTCCGTGGTGTAGTTATTCTATATTCATTTACAGCCGTCATAACTTCTGCTGCTGACTGAAAACGGTGTCTAGGATTAACCTTGAGCATTTTATCTAAAATATTAGCTAGAGAAGGGCTAATAATTCTATTAGCTTGTTGTCGCCAATTTCCGTAATTATTGTCCAAATAATCCACGGGAGTTGTACCTGTGAGTAACTCCAGACAAGTAACAGCCAAACTATATAAATCACTAGACGGATCAACGGTTGTCCCGCTTCTTTGTTCAGGAGAAGCGTAGACTTTCGTAAAAAAAGGTACGGATTTTTTCATATTTGTTTCACCAGAAACAACTTGTTTCACCGACCCAAAATCAATTAAAAATAGTTCTTGTGTTGCTGTTTCCCTAACAATATTACTAGGTTTAATATCTCGATGGATAGAATTTTGCTCATGAATAAATTGTAAAATCGGTAAAATTTGCTTTAAAAAATTTAAAATCTCTGTTTCGGAAAAATGACCTTTTCTTCTGAGTTCCTGAGATAGATTTTCACCCTCAATATACTGTTGTACTAAATATTTAAACTCAAGTTCTTCTTGTTGACCAAAAGCAGGAGCGGTAAAGGAAAAATAATCATATAAACTGGGAATATTCCCGCTCTTATCACCTAAAACTTCTAAAACCTGAGCTTCTCGCTCAAAAGCTGCTTTGATTCCTTCAACAATTTTGTCAACAATTTCCGGGTTCTTATATTCTTCTCGAATTTCATCAATTTTAATATTCAGTCGTTTGATTACACATTGACGCTGATTCACCGAATCTAAATCAATAGCTTGAAAAGTAGCACCAAATCCTCCTTTTCCCACAGGTTTAATAGTTTGATAATGTCCTCTTTTCCCCCTTAATATTAGAGGCATTCCACAAGCTTGACAGAATATTCCCGACGTAGTACGAGGATCTGGAGAGTCGGGAAAATGGTTTTTGGGACTAGGGCAGTGGGGTCGGGTGCAATAGTACATGATAGATAAAATAGTACATGATATAGTTACAGGGTTGATCCATCAAATTGGATTGTATCATAAAATTAACTTCTAGGTAAACACCTGAATATTTTCAAAAAATTAGTATATAATCAGTTATGTGTGTATCAAGTAGCCTTGCTGAATTGAGAGATGAAAATCAAAAATTCCATATCTCAAACTCCCCGCCTCTGCGCCTCTGCGTGAGAAAAATTCATATTTTCACTCACCAACACCTATAAAGTTTAAATAAAAGTAGCTCCATAATCGCCAAAATTCAGTAATTAAAGGTCAAACATTATGCAACTACCAGCATTAACTAATACCTTAGTATTCACCGCATTAACAGTTACCCTCAGTGTTAACCCCGGTTTGAGTCAAGAGATTCCCAAGCAAGAAGTTAGTTTTGCTTGTCGCTCAATTTCTTACCAAGGTAATACGGAAAGAGTTCCCACCACCATGGCCTTCGTTCCCGACAAAAAACCTAACCCTTATGTACCCATAATTGCTTGGAAATCTGACTCCTTTCCCAGTAGTGAATGGACTCCTAAAAAACGCTGTGAAACAGTAAGTAAAAAATTCCAGCAATTTTACCAACAAGGCCGATTAGATTATTTAACTACCGGTAAGTTGAATGGTTTGGGAGTTATCTGTGCGGCTAAACCTGGTGAATGCAATAAAAACAATATTTTATTTAGCGTCAAACCAGGTGTAAATCCCACTACAGTTCTAGCCGAACTTAATGAAATCAGAGAAGGTAAAACTTCAGACTTAACTTGGCAAAATTCAGGTGAAAATACTTACTTAAATCTGGGTGAATATCTCAAAAATATCTCTAAATAACAAAATACCCCACCCTAACCCTCCCCTTGCAAAAGGGAGGGGACAAGATTCCAGTTTCCCCCCTTTACAAGGGGGGATTAAGGGGGGTAAATCACTACTGATAAAAACACTATTTAACTAATCATGAAACGTCAAATCGCCATTATCTCCTGCTCACTGCTGCTACCTTATCTAGCTTATCCAGTGTCAGCAGTAGAAACCCAAACCAAGACGACAAAAGTACTTACACAGACATCGCAAAGGTGCAAATTACAACCAGCAGACCCAGAAAACGGTATTTATTCAGAACCACAATTACAAACCATTGCTAAACAAATTACAGTTAGAGTCAGGGACAAAGAAAGAGGTGCTTCCGGGACAATTTTCGCTAGAAAAGGTAATTCTTATTTAGTAGTGACTAATTCCCACGTTGTCAGAAGAATTAATAATATCAATATTATCACAGCCGATGGTCAAAAATATGCAGCTAAGATTTTACCTAATACTAACTTTGATAAATTCGATTTAGCTATAGTAGAATTTACATCTAATCAAAAATATTGTTTACCATCAGAAATTGCTGACATAATCGCCTCCTTTGATATTAACTTAGAAACACCAGTTATGGCCGCAGGATATGCTGTATCTGAAGATAAATTAGTATTGACAACAGGAAAAATACAACAAATCATCTCCCAACCCAGTTTAAAAGATGGTTATGAAATTGGCTATACTGGTGATATTCAACAAGGAATGAGTGGCGGTGCAATTATTAGTAATACAGGAAATTTAATAGGAATTAATGGCATTAGTTCCTATCCTTTGTCCAATACTGCTTATATTTACACCAACGGAAAACGCCCCACAAATACGGAAATTCAAGAATTTAGAAAACTCAGTTGGGGAATACCTATTAAAACTGTTTTAGCTCAGGTAAGACCAGAAACTCTCACCGCTTATAATTTACCTATACCAGATATTAAACAGCAAATAGCAGAAGTACCATTAACAGGTTGGTTAGGAGAATTAGAAGCAAAAGCTAAACAAATTACCGTCAGGATTGATAGCAGTAGCGGTAGTAATGGTTCAGGGGTTATTATCGCTAAGAAAGGAGATATTTACACCGTTTTAACTGCTGCTCATGTAGTTTGTAAACCACCAGATAAAGTAGGACCATGTGAGCCAAATACCTATAAAATCCTCACAGTAGATGGTAAAGAATATCCCGTAGAACCAAGCACGATTAAATTAGAAGCAGGGGTAGATTTAGCAGTAGTTAAATTCACCAGTCGGGAAAATTATCAAGTTGCGACTTTAGCAAATTATCCCACCAAAGATGATGAATATATGTTCACTGCGGGTTATCCCAGATTAGGAGAAAAATCACCTTGGCGGTTCACATTGGGACAGATTTATAGTAAGGAACAAGGATTATTCCAAACTACCCAATCAGATTTTAACAATAACAGTTTGGGTACAGCCCAAAGTGCAGTTTCTTTAACAGGAGGATATGAATTAGTTTATAGTAGTATCACCTTTGGCGGCATGAGTGGGGGACCTGTTTTAGATACCCAAGGGCGAGTCATTGGTATTCATGGCAGAACTGATGGAGAAACTGCTATTGATAATAATAGTAATAGTAAAGAAACTATCCAATTAGGTAATAGTTTGGGTATTCCGGTGAGTACATTTTTGGCATTAGCTACCCGACTGAATACCCAAGCACAAAAGGTAGAACCCACCCGACCACCAGAACTAAATCAACAAGAAGTTAAGTCTATTCAAACAGCGATTTTATCAGTAGATGTTTCCCAAGGCAATACTACCGCCAGTCAATGGTTAGAAAGGGGAAATCAACTGTGGCGCTTACGTCGTCATTCAGAAGCAATACAGGCTTTTGAAGCAGCAATTAAGCAAAAACCAAAGTTTATTCACCTGGCTTATTATGGTAAGGGTTTGGCCTTGGGTCGGAGTAAAAAATTTCCAGAGGCTATAACTGCATTTGAGCAAGCGGTGAAGTCTCAACCTGATTTTGTTCCTGCTTGGAATTATTTAAGTGTAGTCTATAGAGAATCAAACCAACTGGATAAAGCCTTAGCAGCCATAAATCAAGCCATTCAACTCCAGCCCAATAATCCTAATTTGTATAATCAGAAGTATGTAGTTTTAAGTAATTTAAAAAAATATAGAGAAGCAGAGGCAGCGATAAATAAAGCCATTGAACTCAGTCCCCATGCAGTATTTTACAGCAACCGGGGAAATGTCCGTAATCAATTAGGAGATAAGCAAGGAGCAATAGATGATTACAACCAAGCTATCAAGTTTAATCCTAACCTTGCCCAAGCCTACAACAACCGGGGAGTTGTCCGTAAGAAATTAGAAGATAAGCAAGGAGCAATAGAAGATTACAACCAAGCTATCAAGATTAATCCTAACTTTACCGAAGTCTACAACAACCGGGGAGTTGTCCGTTATGAATTAGGAGATAAGCAGGGTGCAATAGAAGATTACAACCAAGCTATCAAGTTTAATCCTAACTATGCCGAAGCCTACTACAGCCGGGGAGTTGTCCGTTATGAATTAGGAGATAAGCAGGGTGCAATAGAAGATTACAACCAAGCTATCAAGTTTAATCCTAACTATGCCGAAGCCTACAACAACCGGGGAGGTGTCCGTAATGAATTAGGAGATAAGCCAGGAGCAATAGATGATTTCAACCAAGCTATCAAGATTAATCCTAACTTAGCCCAAGCCTACAACAACCGGGGAAATTTCCGTTATGAATTAGGAGATAAGCAAGGAGCAATAGAAGATTACAACCAAGCTATCAAGATTAATCCTAACTTTACCGAAGTCTACAACAACCGGGGAGTTGTCCGTTATGAATTAGGAGATAAGCCAGGAGCAAGAGAAGATTACAACCAAGCTATCAAGATTAATCCTAACTATGCCAATGCCTACAACAACCGGGGAATTGTCCGTTCTGAATTAGGAGATAAGCCAGGAGCAATAGATGATTTTAACCAAGCTATCAAGTTTAATCCTAACTATGCCAATGCCTACTACAATCGGTCATATGTTTATTATCAACTTGGTGACAAACAAAAAGCCAGAGAAGACCTGCAACGAGCAGCGCAATTATTCAAGGCTCAAGGGAATACTGCTGCTTATGAAGCAATTATGGAATTATTAAAAGAGTTGTAGGGAGTTTCTTTGGTGATGTTAATTGTGATTTTGTCAGAATCAGCTGGTTATTGAGTTTCGACTACGCTCAACTAGATAACTACCCGATTCTGACAAAAATTAGACGATAAAAATCCTGATTTCAAAAAACATTATGCCAGCAAAAGATATTTATCATGATCAGGTTAAAAGAGAAAAAATTAGATGTTGTGATGCTTAGATCCCGGACTTCTTTAAGAAGTCCGGGATCTGAAACTCAGATCATGGATCAGATCACCTCAAAAACAAACCCCCTCATTGTCATAATGAGAGGGAATGTAAAGTATAGAATAATAAACCTGGCATCGAGCTATTTTCACAGAGGGCAACCCCTCAACTATCGTCGCCGCAGCAGCGTTTCACAACTGAGTTCGGGAAGGGATCAGAGTGGTTCCACCGCGCCATAGACACCAGGA
>NZ_JACJPV010000002.1 GCF_014696225.1 Anabaena sp. FACHB-1237
AGTATTAATTTAATTGAAAAATCATTTCGAGAAGTCGCTGAAAAAATGAATTTTCAAGTGCTTGAGTTTAATGGTGAAGATAATCACGTTCATGCACTTATTGAGTATCCGCCCAAACTATCTATCTGCCAGATAGTAAATGCTTTAAAAGGCGTATCTAGTCGTAGGTATGGGCGGCTATAAAAAACCCCATAAAGAAGCATTGTGGAGTCCCAGTTATTTTGCTATCTCTGTAGGAGGTGCGCCGCTAGAGATATTAAAGGAGTATATCAAAAATCAAGAAAAGCCGTCCTAAAAGGACGGGGCTTGTATCCCATTATTTTCGGTCAAAAGCTTCAGGCAGGTAAAGCGATCGCAGTAGACATCACAAATTTGGAGAATGAAAACACCCTGTGCGCTTAAAGAGGATAATTCTTGTTAAATTTTTTACGCGTTAAAGGTTGTTCTATTTCCACACCTTCACCGCCTAAAACCTCTAAAGGTTTACCATTAACTTGAATATATACTTCTCCTTGGGGATTTAAAGTAGTTGCGGTATATACTATTTGTCCTAAACGGCCAATCATGGACGTGCTTCCTCCTCCAGAGGTAAATTGTTCTGATAAATTTACCTCAATGTTGTTATTTTTAACTATTATTCCTAATAATTTAGTTCCGGGAGGAATAGTTGTGGAATCTGTTCCTTGTGTGGGTCCTGCGAATAGAGTTGTAAAAGCTTTTTCTAATACTTTATCTGGTTGAGTAGCAGCAATTTTTAACGGTTGAGAAACTAAATCTAAACCTTGATCTTTTGTTCTTAACCAGTATATATTTGCAGTTTGTTCTTGTTGTGCTTGACTATTTAATTGTTGTGTAGGATTTTTAATGGTTTGTGAAGATGTAGTATTTGTGGTGGAAGTATTAGGGGTTTGTGTCATAAACCAAGCTAAAGTACCACTAGCAATTACTACAGTTGCGGAAATACCAGCAATAATACCAAAGGAAATATTTTTATTTCTAGTTTGTTCATTCATATATCTAACCTACTCTTTAATGCAATAGTTTTTGTATTGTTGCTGTCTTGGTTGTTACTAGGTTTAACTCTAGGTTTGTAAATGCTGATTGTATCATTGTATTAAACAATCACCCACTCTTATTGTAGAGTGATATCTTCTGTTTCGTCATCAGTCTCTTTATGTAAATCTCATGGTTTCTTGAAACAATCTTTAATTTATTTTCTTAATAAGCTAATGTGCAGCACATCAGCTTATTAGCATATTTACCGAAAAATAGTCGCAAAAACCATTGTATCCGTACATCCTTTTCTGATAAAATTACGCAAGGAAAAAATGAGCCTATTCCGGTTATGACAATGCTTTTATCCCTGAAAACAAAACTCAAGTTAAATAAAACCCAAGAAATATTAATGGCTAAACACGCTGCTATAGCCAGGTTTGCCTATATTGGGGTTTAGTAAATTGGGCTTGGTTGTATAAAGATGGATTAATTATATGATGCGAGAATATCACCAAATCCCCATTATTGAATGTCATGAACCTTTAGTAGAAATTCCTACAGAGAAGTTTGTGGTAGAAACACCCCATGCTTATATAAAGTTAGGTGCAAATTATGATCAATATTCTCCTTACTATTTGCGTCAGACTGTATTAGTTAATTTATTAACGGCACAAAAACATTTACAGCTAATACATCCAAATTGGCACATTTTGATATTTGACGCTTATCGTCCCGTATCTGTACAACAGTTTATGGTGAACTACACCTTTACAGAGGCTTTAAAAAAATTAGGTCTCAAAAAAGCTGATTTATCTCCAGAAGAAGAGGAAAAAATATGGTTAGCAGTATATGGTATTTGGGCTGTACCCAGTTTAGATGAAAATACTCCTCCCCCCCATAGTACGGGATCTGCGGTAGATATTACTTTGGTAGATGACATTGGTACAATAATAGATATGGGTTCAATGATTGATGAAATGTCTGAGCGATCGCACCCTGAATATTATGCTCACACTAACTCAGAATATCATCATTATCGAGAATTACTACACAATATAATGTTAAAATCAGGTTTTAAGCGTAACCCTAGAGAGTGGTGGCACTTTTCATACGGTGATCAAATGTGGGCTTGGTTATCTAATCATCCTCATGCACATTATGGCAGAATTTAGAAAAAATACACAAAAAATACACATTTAATATGTCTATCTAAATCTGATACCTTAATTAAGCATCTTGAGGGTTTAAACGACTCATTTCCCAAGTGGTATAAGTACCAATAGGACTCCAAAGTAAATAAGGTAACAATAGTAATCCGGCGTGTACGGAAACAGATAACACAGCGAGCATAATTAAGATACAAAGTAACAAACCTGTACCTCCAAGCATAGTACCAACAATTAGGCTACGGCTACGAAACATCACAGGAGAATAAGCAAGGGTAAATATTTCCAGTAGCAGATACAAACCCATCATTAACCAAGTGCTGTTAGTATTAGGGTTATGTGTCCAGATAATATAAGCTGACCATGTTCCACAAATAATGATAATAGTCCAAATTAGGGGAATAGCAGCTTCAAAAAACAACCATTGAGGTCTTTTTAAACGTTTAAACCAGTGATTTTGACTAGGTGTAATTAAATTACCCAAAACAGCAATAATAAAAGAGACACATCCAATAACCATCCAAGATTTAATCATAAAGGAATAGGGAATAAACAACAGAATTGTAGAATTGTAGGGTGCGTCAGACATGATAAATAATGTAAATAAATAGATTTTTGATATCTGACGCACCATACCAGCAGATAAAACAAACATTTGTAATTGTAACTGATTACTGGCAAATTAGTAGCACATTAGTAGGGTGCGTCAGACATGATAAATAATGTAAGTAAATAGATTTTTGGTATCTGACGCACCATACACCTTATTCTTCCACACGATATCCCAACTCTGATAAATGTAGTCTTGATTGTCGCCATTTTGGTTGTACTTTAACAAATAATTCTAAATATACTTTACCAGAAATGAGCTTTTGAATTTGTTCCCTAGCGGCACTCCCAATAGCCCTTAACATTGTGCCACTTTTACCGATTAAAATTCCTTTTTGAGAGTCTCTTTCCACATGAATAGTTGCTAAAATGCGGGTAATTTTAGCAGTTTCTTCTACTAAGTCAATAGCTATAGCTACAGAATGGGGAACTTCTTCACGAGTTAATAAAAGGATTTGTTCTCTAATTAATTCCCCCATAATAAATCGTTCTGGTTGATCAGTGACTAAATCAGGTGGATAATATAATGGACCTGGTTCTAATTGGTTAATGAGTAATTCTTGAAGTTGGGGAATTTCCGCACCAGTTTTAGCAGAAAATTTGGTATATGTCCAGTGATAATTGTTAGCTAATTGGATATAACTTTGATTAATTTCTTCAGATTTTTTGGGTTGTTCGTCTATTTTATTAATCCCTAAAATTACTGGAGTTTTACTATTAGTTAATAAATCAGCAATATAGCGATCGCCACCACCACAACTTACAGAACCATCTACCACAAATAATAACAAATCAACGGAATCAATAGCCAGTTTAGCATTTTTGACTAACACTTGACCTAATTGATGATGAGGTTTATGAATCCCTGGAGTATCCACAAAAATTATCTGTGCTAATTCCGTTGTAAAAATACCGCGTAAACGATTACGAGTAGTTTGAGAAATTGGCGAAGTAATAGCGATTTTTTGCCCCACTAATTGATTCATTAAAGTTGATTTACCAACATTAGGACGGCCGATAATACCCACAAAACCAGACTTAAAACCAGCAGGTGCTTCTGGGATCATCATGGCATCGGAAAAATCAAAATTAGGAATATTATCAATATTAATATTAGACATTTTTAGTGACACCCTTATATCTCTCTAAATACAATTATGGCATATAATCAGAAAAAAAGAAACCCGAAATTAAACTTTTTGCATTTTGGGTTTCACTTCGTTCTACCCAACCTACATACAATTAATCTTTGCTAATTACTAGACTTAGATCCTAAATCAGCAAATTGTAACAATATTTAATCATCATTTAATCATAACTTTTTCCTGCCAGCCAGATCACGATGATTAGCATTATTTACTGAAAGAGATAATTTAGGAGTAGAAATAAGCTAATGTGCAGCACTCACTGTATAATTAAAAAACCTGAAGTTACAGTAGCACAAGCATCTTGCTTGTATTAATTATTCAATTTAAAGGCACAACAGATTAGCCGCAAATAATTTTTGTGAATGATCAAAATGAATCAGTTGATCAACCTTACCATGTATCACTACAAATGGAGATTTAATTTTTTGAATCTTATCAAGATTAGTAAACATTTCCCTGATGTTTAGATCCCCGGATCCCCGACTTATTTAAGAAGTCGGGGATCTAATTATCTCACAGAAAAAGCCTCACTAAATCTTTTAGTAATTGGTTCAACCATAAAAGTTAAAATTGACTTTTTCCGAGTAACAATTTCTGCATTAGCCACCATACCTGGAGTAAATTCTACATCTTGTCCGCGCACATTGACAAAATGTTTACTTAACTTAATTCTTGTGGGAAAGACTAAACCCAGTTCTTTATCAATAACTGCATTAGGACTAATTTGGGAAACCTGACCATTAATAACACCAAATTCTTGAAAAGGGAAAGTTGCTAATTTAACTTTTGCTGTCATTCCTGGTTGAATAAAACCAATATCACGGTTAAGAACTTTCACTTCTAAAACAATTTCTTCCCCTTCTGGTAAAATAGAAAGTAATTCCTCTCCAGATTGTACCGGACCTTTAGTAGCCTTGACTTTATAAATAGTACCAGTAACAGGTGCTTTAATAGTTTCTGCATCTTTTTGTTGTTTCGCTTGTGCTAATTGTCCAGCAACATTTGTTAATTCCTCCTTACGTTTGTTAATTTGCGTGAGAATTTCACTTTTTCGGGCTGAGGATAATCTAATTTCTTGATTAATAGCAGCTTGATAAGCCTCTTTTGCTTGTTGAATTTGTTGTATTTGTACAGCAATTTCTTTTTCTACAGATAATACCCTATCTTCTGCTTCCATGAGGGTATTTTGATTTTTAGTAATTTCATCTTTAGCCCGAATTATATCTGTATTTGCACGAGTTAATCTTTCCTGTGCTTCCATATAATCAATTCTTGGCAAAGCCCCAGGTTGTAACAAAGTTTGTAAATTTTTCTCTCTTTCTTGGGCAACTTCTAAGTTTTTATTGAGGAAAGATAGAAATTCTTGTGAGTTCTGTAAATTGGTTTTAGCATTAATTACATTAGTTTTAGAACTGACTAAACTAGCTTGTAATCTACTCAATTTTATTTGAGATTGATTAATAATTGATTTTTGCCTTTCACTTTCAGCTTTAGCCGCTATTTGTTGAGATTGATAATCTAATAAACGCGAGTTTAACAGTTCATTTTGTAATTTTGTTCCTGCGGTTTTTTGACCAGTTCTTTCAGCTTGAAGACGTTGTAAATCATCTTCTATTAATTGACTATTTTTAGCCAATCTATTAACATCATTTTGTGGGAATTTACTGTCTCTTTGAATGAGAATTTGATCTTTTGTCACGCGATCGCCTTCTTTGACTTTTACTGCTATAATAAAACCACTACTTAAAGCCGTCACTGGTCTAACTTGAGTCACGGGAATTAACTCCCCTGATGCAGTTGCCACTTCATCAATTTGGGAAAAATGCGCCCAACCAATACTACCAAATACAATAAAACTCAGCGTTCCTGCTAATAATCTCGTATAAATTGGTGGTAATTCTTGAACCGCTTGGCCTAATTCATAGGATAATTGTTCCTCTGGATGAGAAAATGTAGTTTTTGTTTGACGTGCTTGTACAGGGTTCGCTGCTAGAGAAAATTTCATAGTTGGTAATTTCTAATTTGCCTATTTAATAAAACTGGAGTAAGATTCATCCTTGTTTTTGTTATAACTAATTTATCAATTTTATCGGTAAGAAATGATTTTATTATTGGCAATTTATTGAGATTTTTTTAAAAAGTTTACCAATACTTGATGATTTTTAGACATAATTTTTCCATATTGAATAACAATATCCCCGACTTCTATAAGAAGTCGGGGATATTTGACCTTGTAAAAATATTTTGATATCATTTTCCAAAATTACAAATTTAATGCTAATCTAGGTTTAGGAAAAATTGTGTAACCTATTCCACTAAACTGGTAATTACTCAGAACTACAATTAACTACAATTAAAACAACCTCTGATAAGATTAATAACATGAACTACGAAATCGCACGAAAATTAATCATCGATCATACCACTAAAAGCGATAATCCTGATACACTTTTAAATCGTTTACAACAGGGAAAAGCTCCCATCCCTGGACAAATTACCTCAATTTTATTATCACTAAAAATCATTTTTGAAACCTTAAAAACAGAAAATACCATAGATAAAGAACTGGCTTCTAGTTTATATCAATTAGCCATTAAACCCCAAAAATTATTTATCATAGGACGTAAAGCTGGAGTAGACTGGCCACCATTATTAAATGAAGATTTATTACGTATTTCTGGGGCTGTAGAAAGCATTTTTTTAGGAATATGGCAAACATAATAGCATAATAGCATAATAGCAAATATTTAAACAAGGCTAAAACATATATACATACCAATAAAAAACCCCATAAAGAAGCATTATGGAGTCCCAGTTATTTTGCTATCTCTGTAGGAGGTGCGCCGCTAGAGATATTAAAGGAGTATATCAAAAATCAAGAAAAGCCGTCCTAGAAGGACGGGGCTTGTAAGCTAATGTGCAGCATTCACTGTATAATTAAAAAACCTGAAGTTACAGTAGCACAAGCATCTTGCTTGTATTAATTATTCAAGTTAAAGGCACAACAGCTTATCCCATTATTTTCGGTCAGGTTAAACCAAAGCAACAGTCTGTAATAGTCCTTGAAACAATTTTAAACCGTCTGTATTACCAACAATTTTATCTCCTGCTCTTTCAGGATGGGGCATCATTCCTAGTACATTTCCTGCTACATTACAAATACCCGCAATGTTATTTAATGAACCATTGGGGTTTTCTCCATGGTAGCGAAAAACCACTTGACCATTGTTTTCAATTGCTGCCAAAGTGTCAGCATCAGCATAAAATCGCCCTTCCCCGTGAGCAATGGGTAAATTAATAATTTCTCCAGGCTTGTAACCTTGTGTCCAGGGGAGATGGTGAGATTCTACAGATAGAGGCGAGCGATCGCAGATAAAATGCAAATTTTCATTTCTAGCTAATGCTCCTGGTAATAACCCTACCTCAGTTAATACCTGAAAACCATTACAAATACCGATGACAAATTTACCTTTTTGTGAGTGTTCAATTACCTGCTGCATCACAGGAGAAAAACGAGCGATGGCACCACAACGCAAATAGTCCCCATAGCTAAAGCCACCGGGAACAACAACAACATCTATATCATCAATATCTGTATCTTGATGCCAAACCATGCGAGTAGGTTGTTTGAGGATATCTCTAGTGATGTATGCTACATCGCGATCGCAATTAGAACCTGGAAAAACTAGAATACCGAATTTCATTGGTGATGAATTATGAAGAATTGTTAATTTAAAGGAGTCAGTAGGGGTTTAGCAGTACTAAACCCTTACAAGGAGTCAGAATAAACAATTTTTTCCCGACTCCCTGTACCTAGGACTCAATGTTAATGAGTTCAAACCGATAGTTTTCAATTACAGGATTAGCTAACATTTCATGACACATTTTATTAATGTCTTCACGCGCCTTGTTTTCATCCGGTGCAACAATAGTTAGCTCAATATATTTGCCAATTCTGACTTGATCTACAGTATCATAACCCATTTGTTTAAGTCCAGATTGCACAGCGACACCAGCAGGATCTAATACTGAAGGACGAAGAGTAACGAAAATTTTAGCTAAGTATTTATAATTCACACCTTGTAACCTTTACCTGATAGAACTTTTAAACTAAGAAGTCAGATTGGATTCAATCACCACATTAGCCTAAAAAGAGTCAGCTATTGCATAATTGAATTGCATACCTAAATTTAGCAGCGCCAACATTTTACTATATTTGTCTTG
This sequence comes from Anabaena sp. FACHB-1237, assembly GCF_014696225.1. Taxonomy (GTDB): domain Bacteria; phylum Cyanobacteriota; class Cyanobacteriia; order Cyanobacteriales; family Nostocaceae; genus FACHB-1237. The sequence continues at coordinate 8,144 of NZ_JACJPV010000002.1, forward strand.
ATTAATGGACAGATTCAGTGAAACTTTTCGGTGTTGCTCCCATACAGAAATAGATATTATGAGTGCAACAACATCAGAAAATTCTAGTCAGCGAGTCAGAAACTTCCTCATTGCCATTGTAGCGATCGCTTTAGGAGTTGCGTTATTTCTGGGACTAAAAACGGATACTAATACCGTCTCTCTCACAGAACTAGCGAAAACTGCCACCCCCTTAGAAACAGCAGTTAGCAATGGTAAACCATCCCTAGTAGAATTTTATGCTAACTGGTGTACAGTCTGTCAAAAAATGACCCCGGACATGGCTAAACTCAGACAAGAGTATGGTAAAAAGCTCAACTTCGTGATGTTGAATGTAGATAATACTAAATGGCTTCCAGAAATGCTTAAATACCGAGTTGATGGTATTCCTCATTTTATCTTTTTAGGTACAGCAGGGGAAACTATCGGCCAAACCATAGGAGATATACCGCGCAGCATTATGGCCAGCAACTTAGAAGCATTAATAGCAGGTTCTCCCCTCCCCAACATCCAAACCAATGGTAAAACCTCGCAATTTTCCGCACCAGTAGCTAAACAAACTCCGCAAGATGACCCCCGTAGTCATGGTAGTCAAGTGGTAAACTAGCAGGACTTACGCAACTGCAACATTGATAGGGTACATCAGATATCACTAATATGTTTATTTACGGGCAAGTAGACGCACTATGCCAAAGATTTTTGGTGTGACACTTGCGTAAATCCTAATTAGAGTAAATTAGGTCTACCAAAGTCAGATACCCCTCTCCTTCAAGAAGTGGGGTATCTTGTTTAATATTGTCAAATAAAATACAAATTCAGTTATCTTGAATATCTTTGATAAACTGTATCAGAATTGATTAAAATGGCAAAAATGAGCAGATTATTCATATCTGATAGACCATAGTAATTTCTACATGATCAAATTATCAAAACTTGATAATTAGGTAACTTTGCTTTTGTTGAGCTATTGTCGGTGATTTTTTTATATTTTTCTAATACTTATGCGGATAATTCTGATTTTTGCCTGTAAAGAGTAAATTACAGGACTTAGATAAGTGTCATCATAAATCTATTGTAGCGTCTATCAGAATCTTAAATCAAGCAAATAAATAAATGTTTGATATCTGATAAACCTTACCAATGTGGCAGTTGTGTAAGTCATAGATTAGACAGATAATTTTGTTCATTAAATACTTATGACTTTTGATTTAGAAAGATTTTATCAGGCCTGTAACCCCTCGCGGCCATTAATGATCGAAAATCATGATGATCGGTTATATTACATTGATTTTGCATCAGTTCGCGGTGGTAAAATTATTGAAGCATTATTGCGAACTATCAGTAGAATTTCTCCTAATAGTCCCACTTGTCAATTATTTACTGGACATTTAGGTTGTGGAAAATCTACAGAGTTATTAAGATTGAAAGCCGAATTAGAAGCACAAAATTTCCATGTTGTCTATTTTGAATCTAGTCATGTGTTAGAAATGGCTGATGTGGATGTGACAGATATTTTATTGGCGATCGCTGGCTTAGTCAGTGAAAATTTAGAAACGATGAAATTGCGTGTTAAACCGACTTACTTTAGTAAATTATTTAGTGAAGTAATGGATTTTTTACAAACACCAATAGACTTAGGAGTAGAAGCAGAATTATCCGTAGGTATTGCCAAAATTACCGCCAAAACAAAAGAAAGTCCCCAACTCAGAAGAAGATTAAGGGATTATTTAGAACCCCGGACAGAAAATATTTTACAATCAATTAACACAGAATTACTAGATCGTGCTAACTTAGAACTTAAGGCCCAAGGTAAAAAAGGATTAGTAGTAATTGTTGATAACCTAGATCGTGTCACAACTCGTCCGTTACCATCTGGACGATCATTGCCTGAATACTTGTTTATTGATCGCGGAGAACAATTACGTAAACTCAATTGTCACGTTGTTTATACCATTCCCTTAGCATTAACATTTTCTAATGATAGCGCCGAACTACAACATCGTTTAGGAGGAGGTGTAGCACCAAAAGTACTACCGATGATTCCTGTTCGCAAAAGATCAGGAGAAATTGATCCCCAAGGATTAGAATTAATGCGACAAATGGTATTAGCAAGGGCTTTTCCTGCACTTTTACCTAATGAACGCTTAAGTTTAACCACAGCAATATTTGATCATTTAGAAACCTTAGATAGATTGTGTTTAATTAGTGGTGGCCACGTCCGTGATTTATTAGGACTATTATTTGATTGTTTGCGAGAACAAGATCCTCCCTTTGATCGTCAATGTGTAGAGTTAGTAATTCAAAGACAAAGAGATTATCGGGCTAATGCCCTTGATTTAGAAGAAAGTGAATTACTGTTACAAGTAATTAAGGATCAACGAATCAAAGGCAATGTAGAATATGACGTTTTATTACGCAGTTTATTTGTGTTTGAATATCGAGATAACCAGGGAGTTTGGTTTGCCATTAATCCAGTTCTAGCAGAAACACAAAAGTTTAAATCATGGATGAAAACAACGCAATAAGGGATATAATTTCTGCTAATAGTAGGTCTTTACGCAGTTTAGAAAGAGCAATTCGTTTTTCTAATCATGAATTTTCACTCATTTTATTATGCTGTAATTATAGTTTATTACGAGAATTAGTATTACAACAACTAGTAGAAGTGGGCTGGAAAAAAGACAAAACCCAAATCATTAATTTACAGCAAGACACTAAAAGTATATATACTGCAATTCAATCCCAAATGACAGTAGAACAACCTGAAACATTAATGATTTTAGGTTTTGAATCTGTCCAGGGAATTGATGATTTATTGCGTTCTATAAATCAATTAAGAGATGAATTTCGCAAGCAGTTTAAAATACCCTTAATTTTATGGCTAAATGATGAAATGTTGCAAAAATTGTTGCGGTTTGCGCCAGATTTTGCAAGCTGGGCAGCCACACCAATTAGATTTGAAATGACAGGCTTAGGATTATTACATTTTCTGAATCAAGAAACAGAAAATTTATTTCCTAAATTTTTAAATAATCATTATATGCCAGGAAATTATGCCACTTTAAAACAGGAATGGGTAAATAGCTATGAAGTGCATTATGCCCTGAAAGAATTAGAGATTATTGGTGTGAGTATCAATCCAGAATTAAATGCTAAGGTGCAATTTATTTTTGGTATAGATAATTATGTCAATGATCAAATCAAAACCGCCTTAGCTAATTTTCAGGAAAGTTTACAATTTTGGGATAGAGAAAAAGGAAAATTAGAACTTAAAGATTCACATTTTTATGAGTTAAGAAAAGCAGTTTTACTGTTATATGTTGGTTTATGTTGTTGTCGTTTATCAGAAAGAGAACCTATAGAGAAAGTTAGATATTGGCAATCAGCTAAAACCTATTTTGAGCAATGTTTACAAAGTTTTGAAGTTGCCGGCAGAAGAGATTTAGTATCTAAATTTATAGGTCAATTAATTGAAGTTTTATATAATTTAAAATCTTGGGTAGAATTACGCATTGTTACCCAAAAATCCTTAGAACTGCATCAAGATTATGGTAGTAAAATTGAAATAGCTTATGACTATGGTATTTTAGCTCAAATAGCTGCCCAAAATTTACGCTGGATGCAAGCTAGTATTTTGGCACATATAGCAATTTTACAGTTAGAAGAAGCGGCAAATACTGATGATTTTTGTAACTATTTATTTCCTTTGCTACTAGAACAAATTTATTTATTAACATTAGCTAAATCTTTAGAAAATATTGGACATAATCAAGTAGCAGCAGAATATTTGCTGATGGCAAGAGAAAAATTGCCCATAGCCTTAGAAAATAGTGATCATCAATATGATGCCCATCGTTATATTCGCACCTTACATATTTTGCGATCGCTATATTTTTACTCACATCACTATTTAGAAGCCTATATTATTAAACAAAAACGCTATTCTGTAGAACAACAATATGGCTTTCGTGCCTTCATTGGTGCAGGGCGTTTACAACCTCAAAGACACACCAGCAACCCCACCTTAATTAACTCATCTAGTAACAATAGTATAGCCTTAGAAATAACAGCTTCAGGGCGGGAAAATGACGTAAATAAATTAATAGCGAGAATTAGTCGTAGTGATCAAAAATTAACAATAATTCATGGTCCATCTGGAGTAGGTAAAAGTTCCATAGTTACCGCCGGTTTAGTACCTGCATTACAAAACCGTGCCATAGGCGATCAAATTGCCGTCCCCATAGTATTACAAGTGTATACAGATTGGATCAAAGAACTAGGAAAAGTATTGGTTAAAGCCCTATTACCCTTACAAAATACTATCAAGATTACCTCAGAATCTTTAGCTAAAATTTCCACAGCAGCAACTAGAGAAATGATTTTACAACAACTGCGGGAAAATGCTGATAATCATTTAATTACGGTCTTAATTTTCGATCAATTTGAAGAATTTTTCTTTGGTTGTACAGACATCAACGAAAAAAAAACCTTTGATAAATTCATCTGTAATTGTTTAGATATCTCCTTTGTTAAAGTAATTCTTACCTTACGACAAGACTATTTACATAGATTATTAGAATTTCAACATCTCTCACAGTTAGAAGCAATTAATAACAATATTTTAGACAAAAATATTCGTTATGAACTGAATAACTTTTCTCCAGAAAACGCCAGAAAACTTATTCAAGAACTTACCCAACGCTCCCAAAATTTTCCCAAATCAAAACTACAATTAGAACCAGACTTAATTGATGCTTTAGTCACAGATCTAGCTGGGGAATTGGGGGAAATCCGTCCCATTGAATTACAATTAGCTGGCGCACAATTACAAAATGAAAATATCACAACTTTAGCAGAATATGAACCCTACCGGCCAAATAAACTCATTGAAAGATACATCAAACAATTAATTAAACAATGTGGAGTAGAAAATCAAGCCACCGCATTGTTAGTACTATATTTATTAACTGACGAAAGTAACAAAAGACCCTATAAAACTTTAGAAGAATTAGCTACCCAATTAACCGAATTAGAAAATAGTGGTAATCTGGAATTAGTTTTAGAAATATTAGTCCGTTCTGGGTTAGTAGTGGTATTTCCTACTACTCCTGAACGTTATCAACTAATTCATGATTATTTAGTACATTTAATTCGTTATTTACAACAGCAAGAATCAGGACTACAAAAACAAATTAATAAATTACGAGATCAAGTTAAAAACAGTGAAGAGGAAATTAAACGTTTAAAAATTGAGTTGAGAACAACCAAAAATTACACTACATCACAAACTTATGATTATCAAGAAGGAGTAGACTTATTGACAGAATTAAGAGAATTACGCAAACGAGAAGAACAAAGTCAAAGAGAAATTGAAAATCTACGAAGAGAACTGAAAGAGAAAGAATTAACAGCACAATTAGCAGATAGTCAAAAAAGACAAAGAATAAGTGATGCTAGATTAAATATGTCCTTAAAATTAGCATTGACGGCTTGTTTAATAGCTATATTTGGATTAAGTATTTCCATATTAATGACTAATGATAGTGAAATGAAAACATTAAGTGCTTCTAGTGATGCTTTATTTGCTTCCCAAAAAGGAATTGATGCCCTTGCAGACAGTTTAAAAGCTGGTAGAAAACTAAAAAAAACTCTATGGGTAAATAACAGTACCAAAGAAAATGTACTTACCGCATTATATCAAGCCGTTTATGGAGTTAAAGAACGTAACCGTTTAGAAGGTCATGTATCAGGGGTAAATATGATCAATTTTAGTCCCGATAAATCCTTAATAGCATCAGCTAGTAATGATATGAATATTAATATTTGGGATGTTCATGGTAATTTACAAAAGACTTTATTAGGACATGAAGGAATAGTAAACAGTGTAATTTTTAGTCCAGATAGTCAAATGATAGTTTCGGCTAGTACGGACAAAACTATTAAATTATGGACACGAAAAGGGAAATTAATTAAAACTATTTATGGTCATAAAGCAGAAGTAAATAGTGTGAGTTTTAGTCCTGATGGTCATACCATTGTTTCTGCTAGTAATGATAAAACCATCAAATTTTGGAGTAGAGAAGGTCAATTAATTAAAACTATCAATCTACAACATGAAGTATTATGTGTATCTTGGTCTGGAGATGGAGAAGTTATTGCTTCTAGTCAAGCTGATAATACTATTAAACTTTGGAGTAAAACAGGGAAATTACTCAATATTTTACAGGGACATCAAGACAGCGTTTTAAGTTTAGCTTGGTCGCCTAATAGTAAACTTATAGCTTCTGGTAGCTTAGATAAAAAGATTAAATTATGGAGTCGTCAAGGAGATTTAATTAATACTTTATCTGGACATAGTGAAGGTATTATTAGTGTAAGTTTTTCTGGTAATGGGCGGATAATTGCTTCAGGTAGCGCTGATCAAACGGTGAAACTATGGACTGTGAATGGCAGTGTTGTGAGAACTTTAAAAGGACATAGTAATTGGGTAAATGCTGTGAGCTTTAGTCCTGATGGTTTAACATTAGCTTCTGCTAGTCGTGATAAAACTATTAAACTTTGGCGTGTGGATGATATCATTTTACGTGATCCTAAAATTAATTTTGATTGGATTACTAGTCTTGATTTTAGTCCTGATAGTAAAATGATAGTTACTAGTAGTAGAGATAAAACTGTGAAATTATGGAATAGAGAAGGTAAATTAATTAAGATATTAAAAGGACATAAAGATCAAGTTTGGGGTGTAGCTTGGTCTGCTGATAGTAATATGATTGCTTCTGCTAGTCATGATAAAACTGTCAAATTATGGAGTAAAGAGGGTACTTTATTAAAAACTTTGTCTGGACATCATGATCGAGTATTAACTGTAGCCTGGTCTCCCGATGGCCAAGTATTAGCTTCTGCTGGTAAGGATACCACCATTAAATTGTGGACTAAGGAAGGAATTTTAATTAGTACATTAAAAGGTCATAGTAAAACTATAAATTGGCTTAGTTTTAGCCCAGATGGTAAATTATTAGCATCAGCTAGTGATGATAAATCTGTCAATTTATGGTCAAGAAATGGGAAATTAGTTAAAAGTTTAACTGGTCATACTCGTGTTGTTAATGGTGTGGCTTGGTCTAGTGATGGTAAAATTTTAGCTTCTGCAAGTTTCGATAGTACGGTAAAGATTTGGAGTCGTGATGGGGAATTACAAAAAACTTTACGAGGTGATGGTGATGGTTTTATTAGTGTGAGTTTTAGTCCTAATGGTAAAACTATTGCTGCTAGTAATGATGATCAAGTCAGATTATGGAATAAAGATGGCATTTTATTAATTTCTTTAAAAGGTGATGCAGAAAATATTACTGGTGTGAGTTTTAGTCCTGATGGTAAAATCATTGCTGCTGGTAGTGGTACAGGAAATTTAATTTTACGCAGTTTATCTGATATTAAGTTGGATCGTCTGTTACAACATAATTGTGATTTGTTACATGATTATTTGGAGTCTAATATTAAGGTTACTACTAGCGAAAAACCGTTGTGCAAGAATTAGGATATGAAGAATGCAAGCAAGATGCTTGCACTCCTTTGTTTTGCTAACTTGCTATTCCTAACCAGCCTAAAAATCTATACCACCATAATAGATTTTTAGCTACATTCACAACATCTAGATCAGGAATATTCATAGTAGTTTTCATTTTTTGGCGTATTTTTTGAATATTCCAATTAGTAAGATTAGCTAAAGTTTGGGCTTCTTTTTCAAATCTTGTTCTTAATGAACGTTGATATTTTTTACCTGCACTACATTGAAGATTACCAGTAAAAGGATGTTGTAATATATAACGTCCTTGAAATGATTCTTGATTTGATGTTTCTTGAAAAATTAAATCTTCAGGGAATTTGTTACGACTATAACGCACGTGTAACCGGGTAATAAAAACGTTATTGCTACTAGGAAAACGCGAACGAAATTGAGGAGAAACTGGTTGATTACTGCTGTTATTTTTTAACCAAAATACTCCTGCTTGTTCTAATTCTTGATTATTTAATGGTTCAGCAGAACAAGGATCACAACTACCCATATCCCATGCATATTCTAAAAATCCTACTTTTTTATCTTCTTTATTGTAAGAAGTTTGAAACATGGATTTATAAAAGTCCCCAAATTCGTTTTTAATATACACAGGAATATTCACATTAGAAGGAACTTTTACAGTGCGATAATTGGTAATTTCTGCTTGTCCTTTAGGTGACAAAATATAAACTATTAAATCTTGTTCCGAGGTAGAATTGATCATGCCTAAACGAATGGGTAAGATAAATTTAGGCGATTGATAGGAGATTTGTAAAGGACGAAGATTTTGATATCCTGATGCGTTAAATTGATTCAGATTGACTTTAGCTACAAAGAATTTCATAGAGGAACGAATGTAGGGTTTTAATAGTTCACTTGCGCCTTTTGGTATTTTATAACCGTTGCGGTTTAACCATATTTGTAATCCTCCTGATTCTTTAGCACTGAGGATTAAAATATCATATTCTCCGACGTTAAATTTAGCTTCTATTGTTACTCCTAAATTCCGATCTCCGGCTTTTTCTTCTCCTATTTCATTGCTTCTTTCTTGTAATGCACCAACAGAAGGTGTCATTCTATCATAAATGTCTGGGGCACAGGGATCAGGATCAAAGTATTCTACTAATCTGGGCGCACTAAATGCGTCTAATCTTTCGATGATTTTTGGCACTGCTACTTTGACTTGTTCCTTTTTTAAAACTGTGGGAACGGGAACAACTAAAGCAAAATCTTTAACATCCCCTTGGAAGTCATTGGCCATGGTTAATATTGTGCGATCGCCATCTCTAGCAATAATTACTTGAGAGGCTTTATTATATAATTTTGCGTCAGCTTTGGCTACATAAAATCCACAAAATGCCCAGGCTGTTGGTGTGAAACAAAGTAATGATAAAACTATGGCAATGAGAGGGATAAATAGGCGGATTTTCATGATAATTCCTTTAGGTATTTTTAATTTTTTCTGTCCAAGAAAATTGTTTTTGTAACCAAAAATAATCGAGAATAATCGTTAATGGTGATAGGCTAAATAATGCCCAAAATACGGCGGTGGGAATATAGAAATAGGTGCGTAAAATGAAGGTTAACATGGCTATGGATACAGACCAAATTATGCGGGATACGGGGGCGTTAGGAATTGATCGGGGATCTGTCACCATGAAGAAGGCAAATAATAGTAAAGATCCATTCATTAATTGATGAAAATAAACGTCCCATGTCCATCCTAAATACAAATTACGGATAGCATTTAATAGGGCATAAGTTCCCAAAAATGCGAAGGTTGTGTCCCATCTACCAACTTTTTGTAAAATGATTCCTCCTGTACCTAAAAATAATAGTACATACCACCAATCTTCCCCCCATTGTCCAGGAGAAACCCAGGCATCGGAGGTGAAAGTTAATGCGGCAATAATACCAATATTGGCTGGGTTAAAAAAATGTTTTTCGCCTATTTGGAAAATAAATTTACTAGCGATCGCTATAAATCCAGCTAATACCATTGTTGTCCAATGATCGGCACGTAATAATAAACTTAATCCCAAGGATGTAATTAAGGGACTACGAATATTAATTGATAGTGGTTTATTGTGGTTAGGAATGATAGAAAATAGCAGTTGAGTAATTATACAAGTGGCGATCGCAATTACAATTAATTCTAAATGTAATGTCCAATCTCTTGTACCAATTCCCAAAAATAGAAACAAGCTCAAAAATAGTATTTGATAATCTCGCACATCTTTAAATAACATACACAGATGACTCGGAGGTTTTTGGCATTTTTAATAATTTATACTAGTGTGATCTAAATTGGATTCTTGTTACAGAATTTGTAACAAAGAAGAAATATCAAATTTATGTCGAATCAGCAGATAGATTGAGATATAGTCCTTATACGGCAAGACTTTAAGAATTAAAATGTCTGTTTTAGCACACTAAGTATTTAGTCTAATGAGGTACAAAAATATCTGCGTTTATCTGCGTTTATCTGCGTTTGATTCTGACGAATTGTACCTCACTGAGCTATAATATAACTCGAACATTATGAAGTTTGAAGAAATCTGGCAAGAGTACGACTTTACTGAAGCAGAATTGCTATCAATGGGATGGCAATTTCCATACAATCATATCCTCAATGTCAACTATTATTGGGAACTCAATTCAAGTAACACAACTTCTGAAATTGCTACCACTGAACAACCTTTAAAACTCATTCTAAAATCCTGTATTCGGCTTGATATACAACTCAATTCTATGCCTAATGAATTAGAGAAAATGCCCATTAATCTTGATACAATTATTGGCTGGGGTAAAGTCAGTCCCTCCCCTTGGATAGAAAACCTTTCTCTTGACTCGGATGAATGGCTACACCTATTTTTTGATATTGGTGGAAAAAACAAAATTCAAGCACTTTGTCAATCAATTGTGATTGAAAAATTAACTCAAACGTCCTTAGTGTTGACTATTACCAGCATAACCAATGGTTGTTTCTGTACCATCTCCCGATTTTTAAAACAATATTCAGTATGGTGATATTTTATTTCAAAGAAGTTCTGATTTTAATCTGTAATTCTTTAGCCGAACAAGAAAAAAAGGAAAGCTCTTTAGGAGGTAAGGAACCATGATCGCAGCCAAAGAAAATTTCGCCACCCTAACCCCCGAAGAATATTTCATTTGGGAAGAACAGCAACTAGAAAAACACGAACTGATTGACGGTCAAATTTACGCCATGAGCGGCGGTAGCAAAAATCATAGCTTACTTAGTGCTAGATTCATCACATTATTTACTAGTCATTTAGAAGGGAGTGGCTGCGACACCGCGACTTCAGACCTAAGAGTTAATATTGCTGGCACAAATAACTACACCTATCCAGATGTCAGCGTTACCTGCGATGATCGGGATAAAACCACAACCGAACATATTACCTACCCATGCTTAATTGTTGAAGTTCTCTCAAAAACTACTGAAGCCTATGACAGAGGCGGCAAATTCAGAATGTATCAAAATAATCCCGTCTTAAAAGATTATTTATTGGTTAGTTCCACTGCGATGGAAATAGATTTATATCACAAAAATGATGTGGGACAATGGATGATTATTAATTATGGAGAAGGTGACACTATTGAACTAAAAAGTATCAATCTCAGCTTCCCCATTGAACAAGTTTATCGAGGTCTAAACCTCACCCCAGAATCTTAATCTGATTAAGGTACATTACGCGATCGCTCACCCTAAATCATAGCTATTTACCTTTCAACAATAAATAAAATAATTGCCCATTACTCACAGTTAAACCTGCCCTTTCTCCCGCATCTTTACCGGTTCCTAAAAAGTAATCTACCCTCCCTGGTCCTTTAATTGCCCCTCCCGTATCTTGATCTAAAACGTAACGACTAACCAGGCGATATTCCACCTTTTTACTATTATTAATATAGGGAAAAGGAGCGCGAATTAATGCTAATGCACCGGGAGGCATTAAAGATTTATCCGTAGCTATAGAACGTTCTGGAGTCACAGGTACACTAATAGAACCTTGGGCTGGTCTACCATGAGTTTCATGAAAGAAGACAAAACTGCGATCGCGGGGAATATAAACATTCAAATCTTGGGGATATTTCCGAAAATAATCCAAAATTTTAGGCATATTTAACCCCTCTAACGCAAATTTTCCATCTTCTACTAATGACCTACCTAAACTAGTATAACTATAGGCTGTATTCCCTGCATAACCAATAGTTGTTTCTGTACCATCTGTTAATTTTAATCTTCCCGATCCTTGAATTTGAATCATATAAGGTTCAAGTCTATCTCTAAACCAAAATAACTCTAATCCCTTTAATTTTCCCTTACTACCTTGTAAACCATCTGCCCCTTCTAATTCTAATCTGGTAGGATGAGGTTTAGCCCAAGAACCTAAATCATTTGGTGCGCGATAAGCAGGATAAATAAATTCTTTTGTCCGTTGACGACTGGCTACATAAACTGGTTCATAATAAGCTGTAAATAACACAGTTCCTTGATTATCTCTACCCACAGATTGATAATAAACAAACTCTTTGTCGATCATTTGCTGTAATTCTAAAGGTGATTTTGTAGTTAATACAATCTCCCGAAATCTCAACAAACTTTTAATTACTCTTTCTTGACTAATTTCTGTACCATTGTATCTTTTATAAGCCTTGACAGCCCGGCCAGTTTGGAGATATTTTAAACTATAATCAATTGCCGTTAATAATTGTTGCCGATCTTTTTCATAAATGGCATTATCCAAACAAGAACTATCATATTCACAACAGGTAACTGGTAATCTGGAAATCAATATAGGAGGTTTTTCTGGTTTTGGTTTTTCTTGTTTCTCATTAGGTAAAATTGGTAAATTCCATTTACTTAATTGACATTCTGGAGGAATCATCTTAGTAATTTCATTCAGAATTTGAATTTGATAATTTAGAGGAGTTACCCAACTTAACCAACTAGATAAAAATACAGGTAAGCCTATAGTAAACTGAGTAAATTGAAAAGTAAATTTTTGCTTATTCATGGTAATTAAAAGTTGTAATTTAAAACTAATTTAAAAAGATGTTCAGATCCCCGACTTCTTGAAGAAGTCGGGGATCTTTATTTATTACTCATTCATGTTATGATAAGTTGCCACAGCCGAGGGAGAAATACGGTTTAAATAGCGGAAAATCCAATATTTGAAGATGGTATCTAAAATCACGGGAAATGTGGCAATAAATAGGAAAATAAAATCACGATTTGCTGGTAAACCTAAATGTCTTGATATCCCTTCTAAAATTACTTCCCAACCATGAGGAGAGTGAAAACCTACAAATATATCAGTAAATAAAATGATAATAAATGCTTTGGCACTATCACTTAAACCATAGACCACATGATCAAAAAACTCTTTAAGAACAGCAATAGATGACTTACTAACTAATAATAACCAGGTAAAAGCAGAAACAGCAAACATATCCGCAAATACATTTTTTACAGCATTAGCACTTTCCCATTTGAATTTTTCGGCTAATTCCTCGGCTTTTTCTACTAATTGATGTTCTATATCTTTTTCTTCTAAAGGAGGTGCATCTATAATTAAATTTTGAAATTTAATTTTTTCTTCAAATCTTTGTAATTCCATTAATGCTTCTTCTTCCATTTCTTCATGGAGAAAAATTTGGTCTGCTGCTGGTTTTCTAAAATGATCTACTAAAGGTCCAACTATCACTAATTTTGATAATTGATGTGTTAATAGCGGCACAATAATTAACAGTAAAATAAATCTTACTGCTAATACACTACGTTTTTGAGATTGACGAAAATTCTTAACTACATCTTCTTCAGATTCCGGATCTAGTTCTACTTGTAATCTGCTAATTGTACTTAAAATTGAACGGGGTAAAATTCCTGTACTGTCAGCTTTCCCTTTAGGTTTATTAGGGGAATTAGTAATAGTTTTTTTCCGTGTAGTTTGGGTATTTTCAATGAAATCTTTAGGAATAATTACAACTTGAGAATTGACATTCTGCTCATTTTGCCCTATGTATTTATTTGTGTATTTAGCCGTAATTTCATCTATGAACTGTAATTTTTCTAAAATTATTTCTGCACTGGAATAGGTTATATTTGCTTTTATTGCTGCTTTTTGTTTAGACTCATTGGCAAACCAACGACTCGCTTTAAACTCTGTTAATCGCATTTCTATGGTTTTCAATAATGTTCTTAAGTCTCCTTGAAAATATTCTAGTACACTAGGACTATAGTTAGTTGATTGAGAGTCTATTTTATTACCATTAAAATGCTGATCTTCTATCTCTTTGATTTTAATAGCTGCTTGATATGCTTCTATTAAAGCTCGTTCTGGTGTTAGTAAATACCATCTGTAAGCAGACAGCAGGAAAGGGTATATTTTCTGACTGAAGAATGTATTTTTCAGCATGGAAGACTATTCTCTGATTATTCAACTTAATTTAACTTAATTTAACGCAAAACGTATGGTTAAGGATTGTTTTTGGATTTTTGGTACTAGTGGAAGTGGAAAAACTTCGCGTTTAGTAGATCAATTTTGTCATTGGGTGGAAAATGCTGATTTATCTTATCCTAAAAGGTATCATAATCAACAAAATTTTGCCAATGTGAAAAGTTCTGTTAAAACTTCTCGTTTACACTATGGAGAATCTGGTATTTTACTATTAGCAGCTAATGACGATAATCGTCGAGAATTGGTTGATAAAATTCTCTACAAAACAGCAGGAAAATATCCCATTCGTGGTAAAACGCCTTTAGGTTTTTTTCAGGATGAGGTAATTTTGTTTTGGCCATTATTAGTGGAATCATTAGGATTAAAAGCACAATTTCCAGTAAGATTACGTCCGGAAACAGAACAGGAATTAGCTACAAAATTCTGGCGTTCTCGTTTAGATACGGAAATTTTACGGTGTGTGAGTATGAGTGAATACCGTTTAGTAAGAAGGATGTTAGATTTATGGCAATTAGCAGCTTATAGTGGTACTCCTTGTACAGAAATTAGCGGTGTTTTAGCCAATGCTTTAGTAGATTATTCCTTTAATATAGATCCTCAATTTGTGGGAAGTTTGTTACTAAGTTGGCGAAATTGGTGTTTAGGCAAGGGTTTATTAACCTATTCTTTGATTACTGAACTTTATGATCAGTATTTATTACCTAATGGTGGTTATCAGGAACGTTTAAAAAATCGTTATTGGGCAATAGTAGCAGATGATGTAGATGATTATCCCGCTATTACTAAGGATTTATTCGATTTTTTGCTAAATAATGATGCAGTAGGGGCGTTTAGCTATAATTGTCATGGTGCGGTACGTTTGGGTTTAGGTGCTGATCCTGAATATTTACAAACATTATCTGAATATGAAGGTTGTCAAATTGAACATTTAATGATTCCATCTAGGGAAAGTTTAAGGTTAGAATTAACTCGACCAATGATAGATTTAGTAATTAATAATAATGTCCTTGCTAGTTTACCATCTTGTGTAAAATCTATTCAAACTATTTCCCGATCGCAGTTATTAAGAAAGACGACTGATATTATTATTGATGGTGTGAAATCTGGTCAAGTCTCTCCAGAAGAAATAGCGATTATTGCCCCTGGTCTAGATGCGATCGCTCGTTATACTTTCCTGGAAATTCTCGGTAAACAAAAGATTGATGTGCACTCTTTAAATGAACAATTACCATTAATTAGTTCTCCGGTAGTTAGGGGATTACTAACATTATTAACCTTAATTTATCCGGGATTAGGAAGATTAGTAAATCGAGATGATGTTGCCCAAATGTTAGTCATATTAAGTCAGGAAAAAATACAAGATGAAGATGAACAAGAATTTTCTGCATCAAGTATTGATCCAGTACGCGCTGGTTTAATAGCTGATCATTGTTTTATTCCCCATCCCGAAAATCCCCATTTATTACCTTTAAAAACTTTTGAAAGATGGGATAGAATTGGTTATGCTGCTAGTAAGGCTTATCAAGATATTTTAGGATGGATAGAAAAGCACAAATCTCCTGATCAAAAAAGACTTTTATTAACACCTGTATTCCTAATATATGAAGGGATGCAGAAGTTTTTCTGTGAGGATAAAAATCCTTCTTATCAAACTCTTTCTGTTTTGCGAGAACTATTAGAAAGTTCCCAGCATTATTGGGAAATAGATACTAGATTAAAACAAACAGATCATCAGTTAATCTCTTTACATACACCTCAAACAATTAGCAAAACAATTGGCGAATTTATTCAACTTTTACAACAAGGAACTATTACCGCTAATCCCTATCCATTACGCCCTATTGGTAATGGTAGAAAAGCCATAACTCTAGCGACAATTTTTCAATATCGTGCTAATAAAAAACAACATCGCTGGCATTTTTGGCTAGATATTGGTTCTCCTCTTTGGGGTCAGGGAGGATCAGCTACTTTATACGGTGCAAATTTCTTTTTAAGACATAGGTTAGGTGTACCTTGGACGGCTGAAAATGAAGAATTAGCCCAAACACACAGAATAGAAAGAATTATTCATGATTTGTTATCTCGTGTTGATGAAAAGTTGTTTTTGTGCCATAGTGAATTGGCGGTTAATGGACAAGAACAAATAGGTCCTTTATCACCTTTGATTTATGCTTGTGAGGAATAGCTTGATGTATGATCAAGACTTACGTAAAAGGCAACAAAAGTAGGGTTAATTCATGAATTACCCCTACTTTCTTTCTGTTGTGTGTAAGTCCTGTTATGCTACATTATTGATCAAATATGATCATAAAATAACAGGTAAAATATCTGTATTAATAACAGGCAAGATGCCTATACTACGATTGTTTAAGGTTGTTTATCATGATGAAAATTCCTAATTTTGTCCTGGCTTCTGCTTCCCCAGCACGTAAAAAGTTATTGGAAACTGTGGGTATTAAACCTATTATTTGTGCTAGTGATTTTGATGAATCTCAAATTAATATTACTGCTCCACAGGAGTTAGTTAATACTCTAGCTCAATGTAAAGCACAAACTGTGGTTTCTCAATTTCCATCATGTTTAATTATGGGTTGTGATTCGGTTTTGTCTTTTGATGGTAAAATTTATGGTAAACCAGAAAATGCGGAGGATGCTATCAATCGTTGGAAGTTTATGCAGGGTAATTTTGGTGATTTGTATACGGGACATTGTTTAATTGATAATACTAGTAATCACGAAATTTCCCAGGTTATTAAATGTCAAGTTACTAGGGTTTATTTTGGCAAAATGAGCGATCGCGCTATTTCTGCTTATATTAATACTGGTGAACCTCTCAAATGTGCAGGAGCTTTTGCACTGGAAGGTTTTGGTAGTTTATTTATAGAAAAGATCGAGGGTTGTCATAGTAATGTGATTGGTTTAAGTTTGCCATTATTTCGACAAATGTTAGCTGAATTAGGATATGAAGTTACTGATTTTTGGTAGATGAAAAATAACTGTAAAATTTGTGATAATTTACCAATATCACATAAATTTATAGTAGGGTGCGTCAGATATCAATAATATGTTATTTACATTATTTATCCTATCTGATGCACCCTAGACTAAATTTTTCCTGTGACTTGATCCAGAATAATTGTTGAGTTTTGATATTTTTTAATTTTCATTGTATGAAACAAAAACACGATCACGAACATCATATCCATAAACATGGACATCACCATAATCACCACAGTCATGGACACGAATCTACAAAATTTAATCGGGCTTTTGCTATTGGTGGAATACTTAATATATGCTTTGTAATTGTTGAGGCACTTTATGGTTATTTAGCACATTCTTTGGCTTTATTTGCTGATGCTGGCCACAATTTGGGTGATGTTTTGGGACTGATCCTGGCCTGGGGCGCTAGTACCCTTGCCCATCGTCCTCCTAGTCATCGTTATACCTATGGTTTACGCGCTTCTTCAATCTTAGCTGCTTTAGTTAATGCCATTATTCTACTTTTATCTATGGGCGCTATTGCTTGGGAAGCTATTTATCGCTTTAATGATTCTGATCCTGTATCTGGTATAACTATGATTGGTGTGGCTTGCATAGGAATTATAATTAATGGAATAACTGCTATTATGTTCGCTTCTGGACGAAATCATGATTTAAACATTCGTGGAGCATTTTTACACATGGCTGGTGATGCGCTAGTATCTTTAGGTGTTGTTATAGCGGGTATTGCTATTTTAATGACTCAATGGTTATGGCTTGATCCTTTGGTAAGTTTAATTTTGGTGGTAGTTGTAGTAATTGGTACATGGGATTTACTGAAAGATTCTGTAAATTTGGCATTAGATGGAGTCCCAGAGGGAATTGATCCCCGTGCTGTTAAAAGTTATTTAATGGAGCGTCCTGGAGTTGTGAAAATTCATGATCTGCATATTTGGGCAATGAGTACCACTGAAACTGCTTTAACGGTGCATTTGGTAATACCTCAAGGTTATCTGGGAGATGCTTTTTTATGGCAAGTTTCTCAAGAACTTGATCACCATTTTGGTATTAAACATTGTACTATTCAGGTGGAAACTGGTGATTCTCAGTATCCTTGTGTTTTAGAACCAGATCATCTTGTTTGAGGGTTATCAATTAATTAAAAGTTATCAGTAAAAACACTTTTGCATCTTTACTGATATTTGATATATAGTAGATTTAATAGTTAACTGTTAACCTATATTCCCACAGCTAGATTAAATCTAATCATTTCTAAACTGCGATCGCCATAATTTGACTCTATTTGCTGACGACAACAATCTATGGCAAAATCATTTAACTCTTCTGGTTCGATCCCAAACATATCCATAAATGTTTCTTCTTCAACACGACAGAATAAGGGACGATCATCGTATATGCGACATTCTCTCGTTTCATGATTAAAGTTAATACACCATCCATCTTTTCCTACCATGCTTAAATATTTTTCTAAGTCGGGCGGTGTAAGATAATACTCTAATTCCGGGCGATCGCTGGGAGTCAAGTTACAACAAGCTCCACAATTCTTTACACATTGCCAAGTTGCCATTTGTTTAAGATTCCTATACTTTTGTAAAGTAAATTGAAGTAAATGAAGTAAATTGAAGTAAATTAAATTTGAGAAGTTGTGGCCAGATATGATAGATTTTTCTGTAATTAGCCTAACAACTAGCTATTAAATTTTTACCAATTTTTTAGCAATTTTTTTTAATCCTGGGAGGATCAAAGTAAAAATGGACGCAATAACCGGTATCTTAGGTAACATTGACTTTCAAGTAATTTTTCAATTGACCTGTTTAGCATTAATTGTCATTGCTGGACCTGTGGTAATCTTTTTGTTGGCATTTCGCAACGGCAACCTATAATTAGGTGATTGGTAATGGGTAATTGGTGATGGGTATGTCCTGTTTTCCAATTACTATTCATTACCTGCTGTTAATAAGGCTTGTAAAGCAGCTTGAATAATTGCATCATACTGAGGTTGAGATAAGTTGACTTGTTTAGCATTTTCTCGACTTAAACCCAATAAACCTGTTTTTTCTCCTGGTTGCATAACTAATACTTTGCCTTGACTATTTTTAATTCTTAACTCGTTAGTAACTCCATTATTATAAATACCACAACTATATTGAGTTTGGTGATGTTCAAATTTTACGTTTGGTAATTTGCTGGGATGACTAAAAAGTTGGATGATATAATCTGGTAACTTAAATCCTATTAATTCTAATTCAACAGAAATTTTACCATTATAATTATTTTCTCGTAGTTTATAGGCGATATCTATACGTGGAGGTAAAGGAAAATAGTCACGCGATCGCCAAAATATTCCCTGAATTGGTTGGTCTTTATTTTCTTGAACTACAGTAAATTTAATATGAGCTTTAATATGACCTTTTCCCACTAATTGCTGTTCTAATACATGAACATTATTTGTCGAAAATATGGGATCAGGGTTATCTATTCCACAGGGATGGAGAACATTTAACTCTTGATATAATTGATAATTAATATCATGTAAATTAATTTGGGTATCTATTTTTAAAAGTGGTTTTAGATGGTGAATTTCTAAACATTGATTAGCAAATTTTGATAATCTTAACCGAAAATCATCTAAATTATTAGCAGGTAAAGAAAAACCTCCTGCGGCTTGATGACCACCATATTTACCTAACAAGTCATCACAAAATTGTAAAGCCTGAAAAACATGAAATTCTGGTATTCCTCTAGCAGAACCGCGAATAATATGATCATGTTCATAAGTAGCAATGAAAACCGGAACTCCATAACGTTCTAATAACCGAGAAGCGACAATTCCAATTACTCCATGATGCCAATTTTCTTTAATTATTAATAACACGCGATCCTGTGGTAATGATTTAACATATAATTCCTCTACAATAGCGATCGCTTCCTGTTCAATTTCTTCACATAAACGCTGTCTTTCCGAGTTAGTTTGTTCACATTGCATAGCTTTTGTTAAAGCAATACCCAGATCATCAGTAGTTAATAAATCTATAACAATTTGGGGATCTCCAATTCTACCAATAGCGTTAATTCTTGGACCTAATTTAAAACCGATATCTTCCGGTTTTAATGTTTGATTATTATGTTGATTATTTGGAGTGGTTAAATTTGTTTCTCCCGTATCACTACTTTGGACTCCAGCCACTTGAATTAAGGCTTGAATGCCTGGTAAACTGCACTTTGGTAAATATTTTAGACCACGTTTTACCCAACGACGATTAACACCAGTTAAAGGGGCTAAATCAGCGATCGTACCTAAGGTGAATAAAGACAATAAAGGAGCGACTAAACCCTTAATTTCCCCTAATTGTTGAGCGATAGAAACAGCTAAAATATAGGCAACTCCCACGCCCGCAATACCACGATAGGGAGAAGATTCATTAATTAATTTAGGGTTAAGAATAGCATCAGCAGGAGGTAATTTTGGCGGGATATCATGATGATCAGTAATAATAATTTTTAAGCCTAATTCCTTAGCTTTATTAATAGGTTCAAAAGCAGAAATACCATTATCAACAGTGAGAATTAACTGGACATTTTCATCATAAAATTCTTGAACAATGCGGTTATTAATGCCATAACCATCCTTCATCCGACTGGGAATAGCATAATCTACATTAGCGCCTAAAGCGCGAAGACTGCGTAATAATAAAGCCGTACTAGTCATACCATCTGCATCATAATCTCCACAGATAGCAATTTTAGAATTATTAGCGATCGCATTTTCTAATAATTCCACACTGATAGCTAAATCAGGGAAATCGTCAAAAGGAGAAGGTAAATTTAAACTATCAGGATTTAAAAATATTTGGGCATTTTCAGGAGTTTCTAAACCGCGATTAATTAATAATTGGGCAATAATGGGAGAGATATTATTTAAAGTAGCTAATTCCTGGGATAATTGGGGATAAGAAGGATAAATTTGCCAACGTTGATTAGGTAAACGGCGTTGCAACCGAGGGGATGTTTCCAGAGATTCATTTAACATATTAGGTAATTAGGAATATAATTGATTAGATACCGGACTTCTTTAAGAAGTCCGGTATCTGAAATTCTCCAAGATTTATCAAGATTGATAATAAACCAACAGTACCATCAGGACGAATAAATAAAGATCTGTTTTTGAAAAAGTCGGGTATCTGATAAATTACTGATAAATCATTTTAAACCCAAAGCAATCTTTTCCCAAACAAATTGTAAATTATTACTCAAAAAAGAACCGTGATTACCACTAACCATATAAGATTGAGAATTATTAGTAGTATATGCACTCCATTTAGCCATTTCTTCAGGAGTAATTTCCGTATCTTCTAAACCTCCAATAGCAAACATAGGACAATTTAGAGGCCGATTTTGAGAATATTTTTGATTATAACTCAACAAAATCTTAATATCTGCCCTTAACCTACTAGAAATAATATTCATCACATATTCATCAGATTTTAAAGCATCAGGAACACCAGAAACAGATAAAAATTGTCTGAGAATTTCATCTTCCGAAAGTTTTGATAACTCAGGCATTTTTGCCATTAAAGCACCAGGAGTTAAAGCACCTCCCACATAAAAACTTACAGGTTGTACACCATATTTTTGTTTTAATAAATGTGCTAGTTCAAAACCAATAAACGCCCCTAAACTTGTTCCCCAAAAAGCAAAAGGTTTATCTAAATAACCACAAATTACTGATTCTAAAGATTCCACAACATCTATAAAATTGGTAAAAACAGTAGTTTTAATTTCTCCTTCTCTTCCTGGTAATTCAATGGGAATTACTTCAATTTCTAGGGGTAAATTATCTGACCAGTCACGGAATACATAAGCAGAACCTCCCAATTCATGAAAACAGAATAACCTCAATTTTGCCGCATTTTTAGGTTTATAATAGGCAATTAAATTAGGGATTTCTACTTTTGGAACTTTTGGAATAGGAGGATTTATTGTTTGTTGAATTGGTTGTTGTCCTTTATTTCTCAACCTATTAATTCTCAAAGTTTCTAACTGTTGAGACATAATAGCTAATTGTTGCTGTAATAAATTCTCAGGAATCTTTCTATTTACTTTAGGTGTTACTTGTGGTGTATTGACTGGTATATTTACTGGTGTATTGGTGGTATTATTGGCAGTAACTAATGGTTGTACAGGATGATTAGATTTCATACCATTACCATTTGTAGTAGATATTAATGGTATTTGTGGTTTTTTCTCAGCGATATCTACCCAAAAAGATTTTCTATAAAAAGCATAAGTTGGTAATTCCAACTTACAACGAGAATAACCAGCATCAAAACCTAACCAGTCAATAGTAACGCCTTGTAGATATAACTTACTAAGACTTTGTAATAATTGTTGCCAATCTGCATTTTGAGGACGTAAAGAAGGCAACCATAAACCATAATTTTCGGGTAAAGAAGCAGGTAAACATTGCTTTCCTAAACCTAATAAAATTGGTTTAGCACCTATTTCTAAAAATACCTCATATTCCTCATTAAAAAGACTTTGCATACTTTGACAAAATCTCACTGGGGCAATGATATGATTTACCCAATATTCAGCATTGGTAATATTATCATCAGCGCGTTTTCCTGTGACATTAGAAATAACAGGAATTTTAGCTTTATGATAAGTAATCTCCGCAGCTATTTTTCTAAAATCATTTAAAATAGGCTGCATTAAAGGAGAATGGAAAGCATGGGAAACTTGTAATTTAGTGCTTTTAATTCCTTGTTTTGTTAAAGTTTCACAAATATCATAAATAGCAGCATTATCACCAGAAATTACTACACTTTCAGGAGCATTAAAAGCCGCAATACTCACTTGATCATCATACTTTGCTAAAAGTGGTTTAATTTGATTTTCTGCTGCCATTAATGATACCATTTCACCTGTTGGTGGTAAATTTTGCATTAACTTTCCGCGATGGGCAATTAATTTTAAACCATCTTCCAAACTGAAAATACCTGCTATACAAGCTGCTACATATTCTCCCACACTATGACCCATAACCACATCGGGTTTAATACCCCAGGACTTCCATAATTGTGCTAAAGAATATTCAATGGCAAATAACGCAGGTTGAGTATATACTGTTTCATCAATTAAGTTATTTGTGGTTGAGGATGGAGAATAGATAATATCTAACAAAGGTATTTCTAAATACTGTTTTAATATCTCTTTGCATTGTTCCAAAGATTCACGAAAAACAGCATTTGTTTCATATAATTGTTTAGCCATCCCCACATATTGGGAACCTTGGCCAGTAAATAAAAATGCTATTTTAGGAGTAGTACCATTGGTAGGAATTTGATCATAAAAAATATTCGGTGTTTCAATTTCTCGATTATTTTCTAACTGTTTTAATTTAGTAATTAAGTCATCATTACTATCAGCAACTATGGATATTCTATGATTAAAATGAGCCCGTCCAGTATTAGCAGTAAAACAAATATCTGCTAGGTTTAATTGAGGATTTGCTAATAAATGATTTTGGTAACTGGTAATTAAATCTTGTAAAGAATTTTCAGTTTTTGCAGAAATTGTGAATACATGAAAAGGACGTTGAATAGAATTTTGCGCTGGAGTTTCTGGAGTAAATTCTTCTAAAATTATATGGGCATTTGTACCACTAAAACTAAAGGAACTAACACCAGCAACGCGGGTTTTTTGCACATCTGGATTAATTTCCCAAGGAACAAATTTAGTATTAACTTGCACTGGTAAATTCTGCCAATTAATGAAAGAACTAGGATTATGAAAATGTAAAGAAGGGGCAATTTGTTGATGTTTTAATTGTAAAACAACTTTAATTAAACCAGCAATTCCCGCACCAGCTTCTAAATGGCCAATATTACTTTTTACTGAACCCAATTTTAGAGGATTTTCTAAAGTGTGACTTTTACCAAAAACCGTACCTAAAGAATTAACTTCAATGGGATCACCTAAAGCAGTTCCCGTACCATGTGCTTCGATATAACTAACATTTTCGGGACTAATTCCACCACTTTCTAATGCTTTACGAATTACGGCTTGTTGAGATGGTCCACTGGGAACTGTTAAACCACTGGTATGACCATCTTGGTTGACTGCACTTCCGCGAATTACTGCGAGAATATTGTCATTATTTCTAATAGCATCAGAGAGTCTTTTAAGAACAATAATTCCGCAACCTTCACTTCTCACAAAACCATCAGCGCTATTATCGAATGTTTTACATCTTCCATCGGGAGCAAGCATTTTAGCTTTGGCGAAATTCACTGTTACTTCTGGTGTAATAATGCGATTTACTCCCCCAGCTAACGCAATATCACTTTCACCATTTCGCAAACTTAAACAAGCTAGGTGTACCGTAACTAAAGAAGAAGAACAAGCAGTATCTACCGCTAAACTAGGACCTTGTAAACCTAAAATATAAGAGATTCTTCCCACAGCACTACTATGAGAATTTCCTGTACCAAAATGGGAATTTATTTCGCTAGTATCTTGATTTAATAAAAGTTGAGAGTAATCATTACTAGCAATTCCTATAAATACACCTGTTTGAGTTTTAGCTAGTTGTTGGGGATTAATTGCGGCGTTTTCTAATGCTTCCCAAGTAATTTCTAAAAGTAAGCGATGTTGAGGATCTAATGCTTTAGCTTCTTTAGGAGATATCGAAAAAAAACTAGGTTCAAATTCTTTTAGTTTATCTACAAAACCACCATAACGGGTGTAAATTTTACCGGGGACTTCTTTATTTGCATCATAATAATCATCAACATTCCATCTATCTTGAGGAATTTCTGTAATAGCATCAATACCATTTTTTAAAAGTTGCCAAAAAGCATCGGGGTTATCAGCGCCAGGAAATCTACAACCCATCCCAATAATAGCAATAGGTTCATTTTTGGCTTTTTCTAATAATTGTAATTTGGCTTTAGTTTCGCGTAATTCTACTAAAGCCTTTTTCATTAATGCCGTGTTATCTAATTTTGGTTGATTCATGGTTTTTTAGATGTAATTTGGTGGATAAAAGTGTAGATGCGATTTATAATCGCTTTTTTCTAATTGCTAATTATTTAATTCTGCTGCTAACAGTAAAGCAATTTCATCTTCTGATAAGCTATCTAAATCTTCATTTTTATCTTGGATAATTGTTGAATTGGTAATAGTTGATGTTTCCCCCTCTTGAGTTTCTACAAAATCTATATTTAAAGCATCCGTGATTAAATAATTAACCATATCGTTAATTGTGGGATAATCAAATGCTCCCGTCATGGGAATAGAACAGCCTAAACTAGATTGTAATTTATTTCTTAAATCTACAGAAGTCAAGGAATCCATTCCTAATTCAAAAAATCCTTCATCTAAACCGATTTTACGCGAAGATTTAAAACCTAAAACTTGACCTACTATGGCGCTAACATGAGATTCTAACATGGACTTGCGCTCACTAGGAATGGCAGCTAATAATTCTTGTAAAAACTCCGATTTTGATGTTGATATTTCCTGTTTTTCCTGTTGCCAATCTGCCAAAAATGGTGAATTATTATATTGTAGTAATGCGGTTGACCATTCAATAGGTACAACTCCAGTTTGTACGCTAGAATTACTCATTAATAATTCCATTGCATCTAATACTTGTTGTGGGTTAATGGAGTCTACACCTTTTTTCTGTACTGAGACATCTGCTTTAATTTCTGCTGCTGAACCAATTTGCGAAACGGCACTTAAATTAATACTTAATCCAGGTAATCCCATTTGGCGACGATAATGGGCTAAACCATCTAAGAAAGCGTTGGCAGAGGAGTGGTTAGATTGACCAGGAGAGCCTAGTAATGACGCTACAGAGGAAAACAGAACAAAAAAGTCTAAAGGCTGGTTCTGAGTCAATTTATGCAAATGCCATGATCCTTGAACTTTGGGGTACATTACTGTCTCAAAGTTTGCCCATTTTTGTTGTCTTAAAATGCCATCTGCTAAGACTCCTACTGAATGAATAACACCTTTTAATGGGGGGAGATTTTTCTCAATATTCGTGATCACTTTTTCCATAGATGTAAAATCAGTAACATCACCTTGAGACAGAGTAATTTTAGCCCCAGCTTGTTCTAATTCACGTATTTGAATCTGGGCAGTTTCTTGAGGTTTATTTCTACCAACTAATACTAAATTTTTCGCGCCTTTTTCGATTAACCAACGGGCAACTAATAAACCTAAACCCCCCCAACCTCCAGTAATTAAATATGTGCCATTTTCATCGCAAGTGATAGCTGTTTCTGTGTGAGTTTGGGGACTACGGATTAATCTAGCAACATAGCGATCGCTATGATCTTGATCATATCTTAAAGCAATCTGATCTTCAGTATCTTCTGACCAAATTTCTAAGGCTAAACTAGCAGCTTTTTCTGTAATTTTGGCATGAGGATCTAAATCAATTCTCACACATTTTAACTCAGGATGTTCTAAGGAAATTACTTTTCCCATCCCCCATAATGCAGATTGAGATACTCCAGAAACTATGGGGTTTCTAGTAGGTGCTGGTTGTACTCCCTGCGTGACTAACCATAAGCGAGGAGTGCTAGATAATTTACTACTATTAACTATTGCTTGGACTAAAAATAATGTACTTCCGCAACCAAGGGCAGTTAAATTTGCTAATTCCGCGCTACTAATTGCATCATTGCCATTATTTAAACTCCAACATTGCACCACACCATATAAATTTCCTGAAGTAGTTACTGTATTAATTAACTCAGCAAAATCATCGGGGTTTCTGGGGTTAATGGTAAATTTATGAAACTTATTCTTACCATTTAATTGATGTTTTTGATATTTACTACCAGCAAAAGCTAGATAGCAAGTTTCTCCTTGTTGAGATAATTCTTCGGCTAATTTTTCCCCTACTCCATCATCATCAGCTAAAATTAACCAATTTCTAGCAGATGTAGATTTAATAGTGATATCTGAATTAGCAATAATTACAGATTGTTGAGATAATGCAATGGGTAAATTTTCACCTTGAGGAAGATTTACTACTTGTTTAAATTGAGTTTTATTCAATAAATTTTGCCATTGAGATGGACTTAATAAAGGATAATCTGCACGTAAATCTGTATCTGTAAATCTCCACCAACCATCTAATAAGCCAAAGATTAAATCTAACCATCTTTGACGAGTGGTTACTTCTAATAAAACTAACATTCCTCCTGGTACTAATAATTTTTGTACATTGGTTAAAGTTTCGGCAATAGATTGAGTGGCATGAATAACATTAGCTGCGATGATAATATCAAAACTATGGGGTTGAAAACCTTGAGAAATTGGATCTTTTTCAATGTCTAATGTTTTATAACTAATAAAGGGATAATCTGCAAATTTTGCCTGTGCTTTACTAGTAAATAAAGAACCAATATCACTAAATACATATTCAGTTTTTTCACTGTTAAGATGGGGGAGAATATAACTAGTAGTTCCTCCTGTACCCGCACCAATTTCTAATAGTTTAATACCTCTATCTGAAGGAATATTTTGTAAACTAATAGTGATAGTTTCAGCCACTAATTTATTCATGACTTGGGCAACTGGTGAATTTTGATATAATTGGGTAGCTACAGTTAAATCTCCTTGGGGAAATACTAGTTCTACAGGGTCAATTTTTCCTATTAATACCCCACTAAGTTGAGAAGCACAACGATGTAATAATGTTAATTCTGCTGTTGCTTGGGGAAATTTGGAGAGGAGGTTTTTCTGTTGTTTTTCTGGTGTAACTATGGGTAAATCTTTAATAATTTGCCATTTAGTTTTCAGTTCTTTAATAATTCCTGCTTCAGCTAATATTTGCAACATTCTATGTAATAGTCGTTCGTAAAGAGGTATCACACCAAATTTATGGTTAGCAGAACTACTAGTAAAAGTATCACCAATTTTGTAATTCCAACCAATTTCTAATAATGCTTGAATTACATAATCTAAACTTAATTGTTCTAATTTTTCATGAACTTCCCGATAATTATTTAGTTCATTACGTGCGGTTAAATATTTGGTATTATCTATTTTTTTGTTAATATCTATTACTGATAATAAAGGACTAGAAATATGTTTACCAAATCTTACTTTCTCTCTCCATTCTATATCATAGAGTAAATTTGTTAAGGTTGTTTTTTGACTACCAAATAACGCTTTTGATGTGGTTTTCTTGCCTTGTAGTCCTTTAATAAATGCTACTAATTTACCATCTAAATTATAAAGGTAAACATCTGTGGATAAAGTTTGGGGGTTAGGAGTATCAATAGGATGAAGTTGTGCATAGGTCCATAATTGATTTTCTGGTTGTTGATACAGTTGAAAACTTTGACAACCTATGGGAATATAGGGAGCATCATAACTAACTTTTACTTCACTAAATAAAGTAAACATTGTTTGGAAACAACTATCTAGCAATGCTGGATGTATGATATAATCTTTTGTTTCCTTTGCTATTGCTGGTTGTAAGTTAATTTTACTTAATGTTTTTCCTGAAGACTGCCAAACTTGTTCCATATTTCTTAATAATGGACCATAAGCTAAATCAATTATTTGATTGTAAAATTCTTGAGTACCTTCATTTTCAAATTCTGCTAATAAATCATTAATTTTAACAGTTGATAATTGTTTTGATGCTGGTTTAATTTTACCTTTGGCGTGAATTTTCCAAGGATTTTCTTCTGTTTCTGTGGTAAAACTATAAATTTCCCAATTAGCTATTTTATCATCTTTATTTCCTGACATATTGAAAACAAAATGTAAGGTAGTCTCGCCTTTTTCTGGGAGAATTAAAGCACTTATAAAACTCACTTCTTCTAATACTAAATCAGTGGTTTTGAAGATTTCTTTACCTGCTGCTAAGGCCATTTCTAAATATCCAGCACCTAGAAATACTACTGAACCATAGATGCGATGATCATTCAAATATACAGGACAATCTTTAGTTATTTTAGACTCAAATCTAATTTGTGATGATCCTGGTAATTGCATTTTTTGCCCCAATAAGGGATGAATCTTACCAGCAATTTTTGGTTTAGATATTAACGTGATATTTGCTGATTCTACCCAATAGGATTGTCTTTGGAAGGGGTAAGTTGGTAGTTGGATCTTATGCTGCGGTTGTGAGTATATGTTTTCCCATTTTATATCTGCCCCTTGAGTATATAAGGATGCTAAATTCTGTAATATTTGTTTTCTTTCTGTTGTTCCTGGTCTTAATGATGGTAGCCATGTATGGTTGTCGTTATTATCTTCTATAATTTGACTGGCCATTCCTAGTAATACTGGTTTTGGTCCTATTTCTAGGTGGGTTGTATATCCTAGTTTTTGTAGGGTTTGAATACTTTGGGCAAATTTTACTGGTTTGATGATGTGGTTTACCCAATATTCAGCTGTGGTAATGTTGTTTTCTGCTATTTCTCCTGTGAGGTTGGAGATGATGGGTATTTTGGGACTGTTGTAATTTACTTGATTTGCTATTTGACGGTACTCGTCAAGTATTGGTTGCATTAATGGTGAATGAAATGCGTGTGATACTTGTAATTGTTTGGTTTTAATGTTTTGTTTTTCTAGTTGTTTGACTATTTTATCTACTATGGTGCTATTTCCTGATATTACTATGCTATTTGTTCCGTTGTATGCAGCTATGGCTATTTCTTGTTCTGAATGTTGATTAATTAATGGTTCTATTTTTTCGGCTGTGGTTTGTACTGCTACCATTTTGCCATTTTTTGGTAGCTTTTGCATGAGTTTTCCACGATGTGCTATGAGTTTTAACCCGTCCTCTAGGCTGAATATTCCTGCTATACAAGCAGCAGGATATTCTCCTATGCTATGTCCTAATACTATATCTGGTTTGATGCCGTAGTGTTCCCAGGTTTTATATAGGCTATATTCTATGGCAAATAGGGCTGGTTGGGTGTATGCTGTTTGGTCTAATAGGTCGTTTTCTGTGTGGATTATTTCGATTATGTCTGTTTCTATATACTCAAAAAGTATCTCTCTGCATTTATCTAGGTTTTGTTTGAATATTGGTTCTGTATTATATAGTTCTCTACCCATTCCTATGTATTGTGATCCTTGTCCACTACATAAGTACGATATTTTGGGGGTTTTGCGAGAATATCCAATATTAAGATGATCAATATTTTCCAGTTGACTAATTAATTCTTGTTTGTCAGATGTTACTATTCCTAGTCTATATTGAAAATGAGATCTTCCCACATTAGATGTATAACAAATATCGGTAATATTTAACTGAGAATTACTTATTAAATAGTCATGATAACTCTTGACTAATTCTTTTAAAGCATCTTCTGTTTTTGCAGATAATGTTAAAGTATTTTCCCGATTTTCAGTATTTACTACTTGCTTAATTTGGGGATATTCTTCCACGATAATATGGGAATTTGTACCACTAAAACCGAAAGAACTTACAGCACCAATACGGGATTTTTCCGTTACTTCCCAAGGGGTTAATTTTGTGGGAATAACTACAGGTAAATCTGACCAATTGATGTAAGGATTTGGTGTGGTAAAATGTAGATGGGGAGCGATTTTTTGATGTTGTAATTGCAAGACAAGTTTTATTAAACCTGCAATACCCGCAGCAGCTTCTAAATGTCCAATATTGGTTTTTGCTGAACCAACAATTAAGGGGTTTTCAGAATTATGATTTTTGGCAAAAACTGCACCTAAAGCACCAATTTCTATAGGATCTCCTAATGATGTTCCTGTACCATGGGCTTCTATATAACTAATATCTGCTGGTTTGAGATTACCATTATTTAATGCTTGATGAATAACTGCTTCTTGGGATGGTCCATTGGGTACTGTTAAACCCCCACTTGGTCCATCTTGGTTGACAGCACTACCACGAATTACTGCTAAAATATTATCATTGTCAGCGATCGCATCTGACAATCTTTTTAAGATAATAACTCCACAACCTTCTCCTCTAACATAACCATTTGCACTAGCATCAAATGTTTTACAACGTCCATCTGGTGCTAACATTCCTGCTTGAGAGAAGGTAATGGTGACATCTGGTGTTAACATTAAATTTACACCACCAGCCAAGGCTAAATTACATTCTTTTAACCTTAAACTTTGACAAGCAATATGTACAGCAACTAGAGAGGATGAACAAGCGGTATCTACTGCTAAACTAGGTCCTGTTAATCCTAAGAAATATGATAGTCTGCCTACGGCAGCACTAAAAGCATTACCAGTTCCAAAATAAGCATCTATATTATCAGTTCCAATAAATCTTTGAGAATAATCACTACTACTAATACCAATAAATACGCCAGTTAAACTATTAAATAATTTTTGGGATACTTGATGGCTATTTTCTAATGCTTCCCAACATACTTCTAATAATAATCTTTGTTGGGGGTCTAAGCTTTGGGCTTCTCTCGGAGAAATACTAAAAAAGTCGGTGTCAAATTTATCTACAGGATGGTTAATAAAACCACCATCACGAGTGATTATTTTACCAGCTTTATTCACATCATCATGATAATAATCTTCATTATTCCATCTATGGTTAGGTACAGGAGAAATTCCATCTATTCCCTTTTCTAATAGTTGCCAAAAAGCATCAGGAGAATTTGCATTTCCTGGTAGACGACATCCCATCCCAATAATTGCTATGGGTTCTTTTTTCTCATTTTCTAATCTATCTAATTTTTCCTGCAAAATGTCTATTTGTTTAATCGCATTTTGCATTAAGTTTCTGTAGTCAATGTTTGGGTTATTTTGGTTTTTCATATTTTATACTTAACTTGTTTTAAATTGTTATATTATTGTTGTTTTTTAGCTGAAAGCTAATTATTGAAACTCGTCAACTTTGATGATAATAACATGGCCAATTCATCATCTGTCATATCATCTAAATCATCTGTTGCTGGAACTTCAGAAATTTCTTCTATGACAGTTTCATAAAAATCAATTTCTAATACATCCTCAATTAAATAATTAACCAACGCTTCTAAAGTAGGATAGTCAAATAACATTGTAGAACGCACAGAACAGCCTAAACTAGATTGAAGGATATTTTTTAATTCTACCGCCATAAGTGAATCAATACCTAAATCAAATAGTCGTTCTCTTAAACTTATTTGTTCTGGTATCTTCATTCCTAAAATTTTGGCGATATGACCACGAATATGAGACAATAGTAAATCTTTTCTGGCACGAATAGGCGCGTCCTCCAATTTTTTGATAAATAAAGAAGATTGCTGAGATTCTACTACATTTTGGGAAGATATAGCAGATATAAAATTATCTAATAATCCCATTGTCGCATCTGGAGATAATTGTTGGGAAAACCTTTCCCAGTCAAGAGAGAAAACGCCTATTTGATGATGATTAGTATTCATAAGCTCATCTAAAGCCCTAAATCCCAAATTCACAGGAATAGAAGCAAGACCTTGAGCTTGTAAACGAGTTAAATACTGTTCCCCTAAACTAGCAGCCATACCACCTTCTGCCCAAGGTCCCCAACTAACACTTAAACCCGGTAAACCCTGACTCTCACGATAACTCATCAAAGCATCCATAAAACCATTCGCAACCGCATAATTTCCTTGACCCGCAGAACCCAACAACGACGCTATAGACGAAAAACACACAAACAACTCTACATCTAAATGCCGTGTACAATCATGTAAATACCATGTTCCATCCACTTTTGGCTGCAATACCTTACTAAACCTATCCCAACTCATATCAGACAACATTCCATCATCCAATACCCCAGCAGCATGAATCACACCCCGTAAAGGCACATCTGTTTCTATCTGGTTTATCACATTTTCCACATCTTCCCGTATTCCCACATCTCCTAAATACACAGACACATTAACTCCAGACCCTTCCAATTCAGTAATTACCCTTTGTGCTTTGGCTTGAGGTGCATTTCTACCCATCAAAACTATATTTCTGGCACCCTTACTAACTAACCATCGCGCTATTTCTAACCCTAACGCACCTAAGCCACCCGTAATTAAATAACTTCCTTCTGCATTTATTTTTATTGTCTTGGTATTTTCTGCTAACTTAGCCGTAGTTAACCTCATCACATAACGTTCATTTTGACGATAAGCAATTAAATTTTCCTTATCATTAGATAACAATACTTCCAATAATACATTACCCTTCTCTACTGCTGTCATTTCTGATGTGATATCTACACAACGACATTGATATTCTGGATGTTCTAAAGCAATAACTTTGCCTAAATTCCATAATGGTGCTTGTTGTACCTGTATTTCTATTTTCTCATCCCCTATTTTCTGGGCATTTTCTGTCACCAAATATAATTGAGGTTGTTTTTTCTTATTTCCTATTTTTATCAAGGTTTGCAGTAAGTTTAATACCGTACCACAAGTCATTTCTTGAGATGTTATTACATCTGATATTTTGGTGTTTAAACTCCATAAATGAATAATGTCATTAATGGTATTATTAGCTGTTATTTCTGTGAAAACTTTTCCATATTCTTCTGGTTTATTCACAGCTATTTGATAATGTTGACTATCTACTTTTTTGTATTTTGTTCCTGGCTGAATTATGATGGTATGATATCCAGCATTTTCTAAAGCTGTGATAATTTCTTTATCTGCTTTATTTGCTGATGCAAATATGAGTAATGTTTGTTTTTCTGACAGTTGTCTTTTATTAACAACATCCGATTTTTGCCATTCTATTTGATAATACCAATCTCTGAGAGTTCCTTGTAAAATCGTTTTCAGTGCTTCTTTAGATGCTTTTCTTGCTTGGAAGTTGGTTATTTTAGCAATTATTTCTCCTTGGTTATCAAAGATGGTGATATTTCCACTAATGCTACTATTTTCGTTATTTTCTTGTGCTGAGTTAATTATTTCTGCATGACACCATATTTCATAATTGTTTGTGAGGTTTGGTGTTTGATAAAAGCTGAATTTTTCGATGTGGAAGGGTATATATATATAGTTGTCTTTGTCTAGTTTATCTTTTTGGTTGGATGTGGCTTGACACATTCCTAATACTTGAAAGCAGGAGTCTATTAATCCAGGATATAATTGATATTGTTGGGGACTATCTGGTAATTCTGGTAATGATAGTTTTCCTAATGCTTCTTGGGTATTACTCCATGCTGTTTCTATCCATTGGAATGCTGTTCCTAATGTATATCCTGCGTCAGTAAATTGTTGATAGTGTTCTTTTCCTTTAATTTGTTGTGCACATCTTTTTTGGATGTTGATAATTTGTTGTTTGTCTATTTTTTCTATTTGTTTGCTGTTGTCTAGGGTAATTTTTCCGTTGACGTGTTGTATCCAGTGGTTTGTGGTTTCTGGACTGATAATTTGAAATTTGTGTTGATGGTTGTTTTCTGGTTCTATGATTATTTGGATGGTTTTATGTTTGTCTTCAGCAATAATTAATGGTTTTTGGAAAAATACCTGTTCTAAGGTA
The DNA here is from genome assembly GCF_014696225.1 of Anabaena sp. FACHB-1237. Classification (GTDB taxonomy): domain Bacteria; phylum Cyanobacteriota; class Cyanobacteriia; order Cyanobacteriales; family Nostocaceae; genus FACHB-1237. The sequence continues at coordinate 42,704 of NZ_JACJPV010000002.1, forward strand.
CATTTTGTGGTTTTAAATGTGTGTTTTACTGCTTGTAAGGTGAGAGAAACATGGGATGCTGCGGCGAGGATGTTGATGTTGAAGATGCGATGATGTTCTTGATGGGGAGGGTTATTGGTTGTAAGTTGGTTTTCGTATCTTGTTTGACTGCTGAAGGGGAGGTTGAGTTGGTTTCCTAGTAGGGGATGCTGGTTTTTGTTGGTTGTGTTGATGTTTGTTTTGTTGGTTTTGGTTTCTACCCAATAGGATTGTCTTTGGAAGGGGTAAGTTGGTAGTTGGATCTTATGCTGCGGTTGTGAGTATATGTTTTCCCATTTTATATCTGCCCCTTGAGTATATAAGGATGCTAAATTCTGTAATATTTGTTTTCTTTCTGTTGTTCCTGGTCTTAATGATGGTAGCCATGTATGGTTGTCGTTATTATCTTCTATAATTTGACTGGCCATTCCTAGTAATACTGGTTTTGGTCCTATTTCTAGGTGGGTTGTATATCCTAGTTTTTGTAGGGTTTGAATACTTTGGGCAAATTTTACTGGTTTGATGATGTGGTTTACCCAATATTCAGCTGTGGTAATGTTGTTTTCTGCTATTTCTCCTGTGAGGTTGGAGATGATGGGTATTTTGGGACTGTTGTAATTTACTTGATTTGCTATTTGACGGTACTCGTCAAGTATTGGTTGCATTAATGGTGAATGAAATGCGTGTGATACTTGTAATTGTTTGGTTTTAATGTTTTGTTTTTCTAGTTGTTTGACTATTTTATCTACTATGGTGCTATTTCCTGATATTACTATGCTATTTGTTCCGTTGTATGCAGCTATGGCTATTTCTTGTTCTGAATGTTGATTAATTAATGGTTCTATTTTTTCGGCTGTGGTTTGTACTGCTACCATTTTGCCATTTTTTGGTAGCTTTTGCATGAGTTTTCCACGATGTGCTATGAGTTTTAACCCGTCCTCTAGGCTGAATATTCCTGCTATACAAGCAGCAGGATATTCTCCTATACTATGTCCTAATACTATATCTGGTTTGATGCCGTAGTGTTCCCAGGTTTTATATAGGCTATATTCTATGGCAAATAGGGCTGGTTGGGTGTATGCTGTTTGGTCTAATAGGTCGTTTTCTGTGTGGATTATTTCGATTATGTCTGTTTCTATATACTCAAAAAGTATCTCTCTGCATTTATCTAGGTTTTGTTTGAATATTGGTTCTGTATTATATAGTTCTCTACCCATTCCTATGTATTGTGATCCTTGTCCACTACATAAGTACGATATTTTGGGGGCTTTTTTACTGGTAAGTTGATTGGATACTATATTTGTATCTGTGTTTTTATCTAAAAAATTCTGTAATTGTTGATGAAGATTTTTACAAGATTCTGTAATTATAGCTAAACGGTGATCAAAATGCGATCGCCCACTATTTGCTGTAAAACATAACTTACTCACAGATATTTCTGGCTGTTTCTCCAACAACTGAATATATCTTTTGGCTACATCCTGTAAAGCCTGTTCTGTTTTTCCTGACAGTGCTAAAAGATGTCCAGATGTTTGGGAAATTTCTGAATTAATATACTTTTCAACAGATGGTGCTGATTCTAAAATTAAATGTACATTAGTTCCACTCATCCCAAAACAACTAATACCCGCCAACTTTTGTCCATCTTTTTCTGGCCAAGGTGTTAATTCAGTGGGAACTTTTACAGCTAATTTATCCCAAGCTATATAAGGGTTAGGTGTTTTAAAATGTAAATGGGGTGGAATTTGTTCATGCTGCATCGCCAATACAACTTTAATTAAACTCGCTACTCCCACTGCTGCTTCCAAATGTCCAAAATTTGTTTTTAAAGAACCAACGATTAAAGGTGTTTCGTTGTGACGATTTTCTCCCAATACCCGTCCTAATGCAGATACTTCTATGGGATCTCCTAATGGTGTTCCTGTACCATGAGCTTCTACATATTGAATTTGTTCCGGTTTTAATTTGGCATTTATCACCGCTTGTCTAATTACAGCTTCCTGTGCTGAACCGTTAGGTGCTGTTAATCCATTGCTTTTACCATCATGGTTAGCTGCACTTCCGCGAATAACTGCCAGAATATGATCATTGTCAGCGATCGCATCTGATAATCTTTTTAAAACTACTATCCCACAACCTTCTCCCCTCGCATAACCATCCGCAGATGCATCAAAAGTTTTACAACGTCCATCAGGAGATAAAGCCTTACTTTTAGAGAATAAAATAGTACCAATAGGAGACAACATCAAATTTACGCCTCCTGCTAGTGCTAGGTTACATTCACGGGATCTCAAACTTTGACAAGCCAAGTGAATACCCAGAAGTGAAGATGAACAAGATGTATCTAATTGTACCGTTACTCCCTGTAGTCCCAAGGTATAAGCTAACCTACCCACCCCAATACTGCGAGCATTGCCAAATCCAGTATAAGCATCTACCTGTTCTAAAGTATCAAAATTAATACAAAGATGTGCATAATCATCCGCACTCATCCCAATAAATACCCCAGTGGAAGTACCTTTGAGTTTATCAGCAGAAAACCCGGCATTTTCTATCGCTTCCCAAGTAACTTCCAATAATAAACGCTGTTGAGGATCCATTTCCATTGCTTCACGGGGAGCAATACCGAAAAATTGCGGGTCAAATTGCTCTACTGCATCTATAAACCCACCATAACGAGTGTACATCTTTCCCGGTGCGTCCGGGTTAGGATCATAATAAGCGTCCACATCCCAACGTTGCGGAGGAATTTCCGTAATTGCGTCTATACCATTTTCTAATAAATGCCAAAATGAATCAGCATCTTTAGCACCTCCAGGAAAGCGGAAACCCATGCCGACAATTGCTATCGGTTCGCTTTTTTGACGTTCTGCGTTTTCTACTTGAGTGCGTGCTTGTTGGAGTGCTTTGAGTATTCTTTGTGAGTCTGTGGTATTTTGTAGATTATTGTTAAGCATAGTTTTTTAAAGTTAAAAATTGGTTAATAATTTTTCTAATGCTGCTAATTCAGAAGCAATAGCATCATCAATATTTTCATGATGTTTACTTTCATCATTTTCAGGTTGAGATAATTTAGGAATTGGTAATACTCTTTCATCCTCCATTTTAGTTGTTATTGGTAGATCATTACCAATTTCCTTATTTAAGTAATTAGCTAAGGATCTAATTGTGGGAAAATTCCAGAGTATAGTTACTTCCAAACTAGATTTTAAACTAGATTGTAACCATTCTTCTAAATCTTGGGCTAATTCCACTGCTGTCACTGAATCTATGCCATAATCAGCAAAAGATGTATCAATATCTATCGTATCCGCATCTATTTTTAACTTCTTAACTAACCAATTTTCAATCCAATTTTCAATAGATGCAGATGTTTCTGACTTAATAGAATTAATGACTATTAATGGTTGTTTTACTTCCTCAACTATTGGAGTTATGGATATTTGGTTATCTTGAATAAATTCCTGTTTTAAGAATTTATCCAGTTGATGATTTTCTCCTGCTAGAGTTTGTTCAATATCACCAATTGTGGCTATATAATCTGATATTTGTTGGGTAATACTTGCAGAATTACTAACTATTAATTCTCCAGGAATACCATGTAAAATTTGTTGGGCTTTTTGTTCAAATTGTAATTTTGCCCAATTAAATGCCCTTTTTAATGTTTCTGTATTACTATTAGCATAAGCTGATTCTACTGCTGCTAATAATATTCCCCAAGTGACAATTTCTCCTGTTCTAATATGGGCATATTTTAACGCGGTTTGCTGATCATTAAAAGATGTATTTTTTCTACTAAAATGTTTTTTAATTTTGCTAACGATATATTCTAATTCCTGGGAAGTTTCAGGACTTTCTAAACCATCACAGAGGAACTTATCCAACTCTGCAAAATTATTCATTACCCTTGAACCCAGAAACATATTTAAAGTTTCCGTTGGTCCTTCAAAAATGCGTAATAACCTTGCATCTCGTAAAATTTGCGGTGCAATGTTACTTTCAATATAACCCCTTCCTCCTAATAATTGTACCAGTTGGTCTGCGGCTTGCCATAAAAATTCAGGACCAGAGGTTTTACAAGCTATATAAGCTGCTTCAGGCACAGGAAATTGAATATCTAAAAGTTTGGCAATTTTGAAAACTAAGGTTTCTAATGTAGTAATTGCAGCCGTTAAATCACTCAATTTTACTAATGTGATAGGGTTATCCAATAACCTACCCGTGGAAACATGACGACGGCTACTATATCTTAACATTAATTGAGCGCATCTTTTCATGCCTCCTAAACTAATTGCCCCTAAACCTAAACGGCCGACAAACATCGCATCCTGTGCAACATCCATTCCAAAACCAATTTTCCCTAATAATTGTTCTTGGGTAACAGGAACATCATGAAAATAAATACTATTTTGTACCATTCCTCGCATTCCCATAGTTAATGCTTCTGGTCCTTGTTCTAAACCTGGACTATTTTGAGAAATGACAAAACTACTAATACCAATAGGGTGGTTATTTTCATCTAACATTTGCGCGAAAACGTTAATAAAGCCTGACCAAGAACCTGTTCCTATCCACTCTTTTTGTCCATTTAATACCCAACCATTTTTAGTGGGTTTTGCTGTGGTAGAAATTGCCCTGGGGTTTGAACCAGCACCTGGTTCTGTGATAGCAAATGAGATTAATTCTCGACCTTGTGCTATTAATGGTAATATATATGATTTGGTTTTTTCATTAGCATAATTTAATATTGGCCGAGTTCCTAAAACATAATGCACTCCGACAAAAGCAGCTAATGTCATATCTATAGCCGCTAGTTGTTCAAATACCCGAAATGTATCATAATAATTTAGTTCTAAACCGCCATATTCTTCGGGGACTTGCATTCCTAAAAGTCCTTTGTTACCAAAGTCTAATATTATGTAAGGAGGTATACTACGACGTTCATCTATGAGACGGGAATTGATTCTTTTACTAGCATAGTCTCTTAACCAACTAATGAGTTCATCAGCTTTTTTATGACTCGTTTTTTGAGGGTTTAGGGTTGCTTTTGGGGCTGAATATTGTTGACTTTTTTCAGTATTTGTGGAAATATTAGATTTTTTAAACCAATAGGGCGATCGCTGCCAAGGATAATTAGGTAAAATGACTTTATTGTAGTTACTATTTTGATGAAAACTTGAATAAAAATCCTGCCAATCTATGGTTAATCCTTCGATATAATATTGTTGTAATTCTTGTAAAATTTGCAGATGCTCCTCGCTGGTAATTACCGCAGCTTTACGTTTTTTCTTTCCTGTGAGTTTACCTGCTAAATAATTTCCTGGTTTATTGGTTAAAAAATTATTTAATTGTTGGTGAAAATCTTGATGAGATGTTCCTATAATTGCTAACCTATGATCAAAATGCGATCGCCCAAAATGAGCAGTATAACATATATCTCCTAAATCTATTTCCTCATCTTCTAAAATAAACTTCTCATAACGTTTTGCTAATTCCCGTAAAGCTGTTTCAGTCTTAGCAGAAATTGTTAACAGATATGCTGATAATTTTTTTTGGCTAAGTTGTTGATAATTCGCTTCTTCTACTATTATATGGGCATTAGTTCCCCCAATGCCGAAGGTACTAATACCAGCTAACCGTGAACCTGTAAAATTATCCCAGTTTTCTAACTTTGTGGGAATTGCAAAACAAGTTTTATCTAAAGAAATATAAGGGTTTAACTTTTGTAAATGCAAATGTGGCGGAATTTGTTGATGTTGTAATGATACAATAACCTTTAATAAACTTGCCATTCCTGAAGCAAGTTCTAAATGGCCAATATTCGTTTTTACCGCTCCTAAAAAACATTTTTCATCTGGTTTTCTCGACTCCATCAAAACATTTTTTAAAGCCTTAAATTCTATAGTATCCCCTAAAGATGTTCCTGTACCATGAACTTCCACATAACTAATTTGTGCAGGTTCAACATTAGCATTTTTCAAAGCCTGACGAATTACCTCTTGCTGTGATGGTCCATTGGGTGATGTCAATCCGTTACTTAAACCATCTTGATTAATTGCCGTACCGCGAATTACTGCTTGAATATTATCATTATCTTTAATTGCATCAGTCAATCTTTTTAAAATTACAACCCCGCAACCTTCCCCTCTCACATACCCATCCGCACTAGCATCAAAAGTTTTGCAACGTCCATCAGCAGATATTACTCCCGCCTGTGACCAAATCACACTAGGTACAGGCGATAACATCAAACTAACTGCCCCTACTATACACAAATCGCATTCCTTTGTCACCAGACTTTTACAAGCCAAATGTATAGCTACTAAAGAAGAAGAACAGGCTGTTTCAACTACTAAACTTGGACCTTTTAAGTTTAATAAGTATGATAACCGATTCGCTGCAATACTTAATGTACTACCTGCACCATTGTGAGCATTAATACTATCAATATCCTGAAACTGTAACATCCCATAGTCATAATTACCAATACCAATCATTACACCTGTTTGCGTATCAGTAATATTGTGAGGAGCAATACCAGCATTTTCTAATGCTTCCCAAGCAACCTCCAAAACTAACCTTTGTTGCGGATCAATGCGCTCTGCTTCCTCCTGAGAAATACCGAAAAAACCCGCATCAAACTGATCTACATTGTCTAAAAAACCACCATAACGACTACTCATTTTTCCTGGAGTACCAGGTTCAGGACTGTAAAATTGATCAACATTCCAACGTTCTGGAGGAACTTCCGAAATAGCATTAATCCCATTGGATAAAAGTTGCCAAAATTGTTGAGGATTTTCAGCACCAGGGAAACGACAACCTATACCGATAATTGCTATGGATTCCACAATTTAAGTCCTATGAGATAACTAATGTTACAAATAAATATTGACAGAAACATTGTAGTTCCAAGAGGGCGTACAATGTTCAGTATCTAGGGATTAATTAAGGAAACACTTTCAAATATTCCCTAAATTAAAGATTGTGAAAAGTTTTGAAAAGCAGCAGTATTACTGTGAAGAACTTTCTCTATTGAACTATTCTTAGACATAATTTTCATCTCACGATTAACTGGCCATAGAAAATCCATCGGCTCAACAAATCGGCACATAGCTGGTATCATATCTTGATGATGTTTAAAGTTTAGATGAATCCCTTCATTCTCATTACATAGACTTCTTTCCATCCAGTTTAAAGCATCTTCTTTTGACATATTAAATACTGGAGAAGTTAAGAAACGATAAAAGGTGGACATAGCAGAAACATCATTGCGAAAAACATGGGGTAATGCTGCGGAAAATCCTCCAACAATGTTCTTTTGTGCCAAATATATCACTATATTCGCTATAAGTTTTTCATATTCTGTAGGTTTGGGCAAATCTTTATATAAATCTTGAGAGATTGTTTGGGACATAGTTGTATGGAAAGATTCATCTAATAAATGATAGTAGGATACAGCTGTAGGATCAGGGATAAATTCATTGTTTTTTTCCAGATGCTTAAACAGCTTATAATAACTATATTCATAAGCTTTCAAGGACATATTTCCTATCATTCTTAACGCATAATATTGACTGGCTAAAAAAGGAGAAGTTCCCCAATTCAAAGTCAGAAATTTGATAAAAGATTGAGAAGCAGCGTAAGCGACTAAACCTCCCCTAGTAATGGGAATATTTTCACTATATTTTTCTTCCAAGTAAGAAGAATAATACTTGACATTATTTCCATTCATCAACCTCACAATTGAACGTAGTAAGGAGTCTGAAAATGATTCTTGGGTCTTAGAGAATCCTAATTTATTCAGCCAGTTTTGTAAATTAAATAGCTTGTTATCAGAGTTAATTTCTTGCTGATGGTTTTTATACAGTGGATTACCTAAAAACTTTTTACCTAGTAAACTTATCTTGGTTTTATAACCTATTTGTTGAAAAGCATTGATATGAAATCTTTCTTGATAAGTTTCTAAATCCAATTCTTGACAGAGAGTTTGATAACCTCCCACTTTAGTCAAAACCCCAGTAGTTATTTGATTATAAAGTATTGTATTAGCTTCAGTGGCGGCAGTTTGAGTATATTGTGTTACCCAATATAAATGGTTAAGAGCTAGTTTTTGACTATCAGAAGCATACTCGTATATTGGTGTACCATAAAATACTGAAAGTTCCGGTTTACCCCAATAATAATTGCTGTTGTCAGCATAATTAAATTTCTTTGTTAAAGATGCTATTTTTTCGGTGTAATCAGAATCAGTATTATTTTGATAGGTTTTTTGAATTATTTGGTTATGTTTTTTCCCTTTTTCTTCTAATAGGTTAATATCATCTGTATTTGTTGTTGCTGTCGTAGTTACCATTTTTTCCTCCTAGAAATTTATTAAAATATTGACCAATGCAAACAAAACTAAAAACTAAAGACTATTTGGGGACAAAATTTCTACATTAATGTAGTTAACAAGAGTATCAATATTGGGATAATCATACATTAATGTAGGTTCAAGATCCCGTTCTAACCAAGTTGCCAAATCTCCCATTAAACCAACGGATACTGAAGAATCTAAACCATAACGATCAAAGGGTATTGTGGTATCAACTTCATCCTCTTCAATTTCTAATAGTTCAGCTATATACTTAACTATCCATTCTTCAACTTCTGATATACTTGGTAATTTTTTTGCATTCTGGATAACAGTCATTTTTCTATATCTCTATTGTTATTTTTGTGGTTTTGAGTTGATTTTTTCTCAATTTAATTTGAAAAATTTATCAGAACTGATTAGAAATTTTATTCATCTCCAATCACGTTTAAAGTATTATTTAAAAAGCCGTTTTTGCAAGCATAACGTTGAATTTTTCCACTAGAAGTTTTGGGAATACTACCAGTTTTCACTAAGATAGTTTTATACACTTGTAGCCCGTGTTCAGCAGTTACAGCTTGAGAAATATTACCTATAACTTCTTTAACATCTAGTTTGCGTATATAAGTCCGTTCTACCTCCTGAACAATAACTAATCTGTCTAAACCATTGACTTCCACCGTAAAAGCCGCACCAGAAGCAGGTTTTAACGCTGGATGACTATTTTCCACGGTAAATTCAATATCTTGCGGATAATGATTTTGCCCGCGAATGATAATAACATCTTTCATCCGTCCGGTAACAAATAATTCTCCATTTTGCAAAAATCCTAAGTCCCCTGTCCGCAGAAAAGCACCTGTTTTAAAATCAGCTAGATACGCATTAAAATCCGTTTTAGTCTGTTCTGGTCTTTGCCAATAGCCTATAGCTACATTATCACCCGCAACCCAAATTTCCCCCACTTCCTCTGGTAAACATTCAGTAAAGGTATCAGGATTAACAATGATAATTTTCTGCTCTAAGGATGTTTTACCACAACCGACAATTTTTTTACTATTCTCCTCAGTGCTAACAACTACCCGATTTTCTTCTAAAGCTGTTTCATCAATACTGCAAATAACTGGTAATTCTGCGGGTACACCTCCAGATACTAATAGTGTAGTTTCTGCCATACCATAGCATGGATAAAAGGTTTCAGGACGAAAACCACAGGATGCAAAGGTATCACTAAACTGTTTTAAGGTCTGATACCGCACAGGTTCTGCACCATTAAATGCTACTTGCCAACTACTTAAATCTAAACTGGCAATTTGTTCTGGTGTGATTTTTTTAATACATAAATCATAGGCAAAGTTAGGACCACCAGAAGTAGTTGCTTTGTAACGAGATATTGCTTGTAACCAGCGATAGGGTTTTTGAATAAAATCCACTGGGGACATCAAGTAACAAGGAATACCTAAATATATGGGTTGTAATACGTTTCCTATTAATCCCATATCATGAAATAGAGGCAACCAACCCACGAAAACCGTTTTTTCGCTGTGCTGAAATGTTACCTTAATCATTTCCTCGTTATATAACAGGTTGCGATGTGTCACCATTACGCCCTTTGGTTTACCTGTTGAACCTGATGTATATTGTAAAAAAGCCAGAGTATCACCATTAATGGCGGGTTTTTGCCATTTTACATATCTATCGCTATCAATATCATCTGTAGATAAACACTCCAATTCTGCAAAGTCTGGATTTTCACTCAGTCTTGATTTGATGTTTTCTAATAAGTCTGATGTTGTTAATACTGCTTTTGCTTGAGCATCAATAATAATTGACTCTAACCTAGACGTATTCTGGTTTCGTCTAGGTGGGTACGCGGGGATAGCTATCATACCCGCATACAAACAACCAAAAAAAGCTGTAATAAAGTCCAAACCCGATGGGTATAGTAATAATACCCTATCTTCAGGTGACAAAAATGACTGTAAATGGGCAGCGATCGCCCGTGCTTTTTTATCTAACTCCTGATAAGTTAAACTATCTGTTTCTGTTTCTCCATTTTCTAAGTACGTATAAGCTGTAACATCTGGTTTATATAATGCCTGTTGTTGCAGTACTCCGACTAAAGTATCAATTTTAACTGGGTTTACTAGAGTAGTAGTCATTTATCCTCTCTACCAATAAATTTATCAACTTCCTGAGAATAATGTATAAATTACCCGAAAAGATTAAGTTATACTACTCAGTTTATTTGTATATAAAATTACTATTACTAAATAACATAACTATAGAATTTTGTCAATAGTAAAGATTACTGTCTTTATTTGCCACTAAGATAATCACATTAATTATATTTCTTGACAACAGAAATGTTCAGTATTTTTTTTGACATTAAAACCATATTCTGTACTTATATGAGCAAATTATTAGACAATCTTCAGGTTTTATGCTAGAGTGCATAGTGATCTTAATCACAAATATTCAAGTCAAAAACTAAACAAGTAATATTACTGTGTTGAATATTAACCATTAAATCAAGGAAAGTTAAATATGGCAAAGTGTTTAGAAATTAAAAGAGTTAAAGATTGTAATTACAGCAGTCTTAAACAAGTAACAGAGAACTTTCAAAAGCCAATCATATATAGTTTAAATCAAGAAAATAAATTAAGGGCTGAGGAATTAAAAAAAATCATTGTAGATTTTGAAGAAAACTATAAACAGTCAATTTTTAGGACAAATAATGATTTAAACAACCTCAATGATGTTATACAATACTCCAGAGGAGAAGATTCTCGTGCTAGTAAAATGTATTCAACATCTCTATTTTTTTTCACAAAAGATAAAATTCTTAGTCCTATTGGATTTAGACAAGAAAGGTATAATTACCAATTAGAAAATATCATACAATTCTTTTTTAGCACAGAATTTTTTCAAGAAAAACTTGTAGATTATTCTCTGATACAAAAATTAATCATCTTTTTAAGTTTAAGAAAAGGAATTTTTGGCAAATTCAATCTATCTAATTTGTCAACTATAGTTAATGGTAATATCTGGTATAGTCAAGGTAATACTAATACCTTCATTCATGCAGATCATGGGTTATGCAACTTTTTTATCCAGTTATCAGGAAAAAAAAGATGGTGGATAGCTTCTCATTTTCAAAGCAAAGAATTATTAGAATCTGTATTTCAAAGTGATTTAACTAAACTAAATTTGAGTGATCCTAGTTTTGATGATTTGGAATACTATGATTTTGAGATTCAGGAAGGAGAAATATTTTATTTACCTACTAATTGGTTACATGGTGTAGTTTCTCCTCCAGGAGTAAACTTATCCTTATCATTTCTGTTTCCCATGACTGTTAAAGAAATTGTCCAGAATTTACTCTATTGGAAATCTATGGGAGTACCTTTAAATCATACTAAAAAGAGTAGTCTTCAAGAAGATAAAACCTTAGCTGACTTAAATGTTGAACAAGCGGAAGCATTTAATCAAGTTAAATTTTACCTTCGTCCCCATCAATTTGCCAGTAGAAAAGTCCTGGAAAATGAACCAGAATTTGTATCAGGATTGTATGATTTAGCTCAACTGAATAAAGCTATTACTGGGGCAAATTAATTCAATTGATATATTATATTCTATACTCTTGTGTAGGGTGCGTCAAATAGCAATATTAAATCTGACACACCCTCCGACAAATAGTACTGAGGGATAATAACTAAGACTTACTAAATCCTAAACCATTTTCATCAGCATATCTTTCCATAAAGCGCATAAAACGATCCCATTCTTCTTGAGAATTCATCACATAAACAGCTTCTAATCTTTCTGGTTTACCATTGATAAATATTGCCTTTACTTCTTTAATGACAATCTCCCCCTCGTCATCTATTAAATACATACCTGTAATATCGTCATTACCCGTCTGATCTAAAATTCGAGGATTTGTAAAAACAAAAGTAGCAGTAGAACTATTACCACTACGTGCTTTAGTGAGTCGCACCTCAGGAACTACTTCTTCGTCTATATTCCTTGCAAATTGGATTTTTGCCATGATGAACCGATGTTAAATTTTGTGAAGTTTATCTAATATCCTCTCATCATAGAACAGATATGGTATTTATTGAACAAAAATCAGCAAAAATTACTCCTTTAGATAACAGCATCTTGTTCTAAAATTAAAGTTACAGGACCATCATTGACAATTTCCACGGTCATCATTGCCCCAAACTCACCCGTTTCCACCTTTAAACCACTATCTCGTAACTTATTTACAAAAGAATGATATAAATCTATAGCTAATGTAGGGGATGCGGATCTATCAAAAGATGGACGACGGCCTTTACGACAATCTCCATAAAGAGTAAACTGACTAATTACTAATAATTCGCCCCTAACTTCTTGAATAGATTTTTGCCAAAGTTTACCAGTTTCCACATCAGGAAATAATCGTAATTCCAAACATTTTTTAACCATCCAATTAACTTCTTTGTCTGTATCATAATCGGCAATAGCAACGAGTAAATTTAAACCTTGATTAATTTTACCAACAATTTCGCCATCAACAATCACCTGAGAAGACCTGACTCTTTGTACAATTACCCGCATATTATTAGTTACTTAATAAGGAGTTGTGCTTTAGTACCAAAAAACTGTGAAAACCAACAGAAAAACTATATTTACTGTTGGTTAATAACTGGTCTATTTACCGAAGCCTTTACCTTTAGCGGGAGAATGAATACAAAGACAGCTTTCTATTTGTTGAAGTAAAATTTCCTCATCCAAATTTTGTCCAATTAATACCAATTGATTTTTTTTCTGGCCTTTCCATTCATCATCATCAATAGTAAATCTTTTGCCACAAAGGTGGAAAATATGACGTTTAGGACTTTCCTCAAACCACATAATACCCTTAGCACGAAACACATTTGTAGGGAGTTGGTTATCTAAGAAATATTGAAATTTCCGAATGGATAAAGGCTTATCACTTTGAAAAGAAATAGACATAAAACCATCATTTTCTAAATGATCCGAATGATGATGATGATGATGTTCATGGTGATCATGTCCACAGGTAGAATGATCGTGCTCATGGTGATCATGTTCACAATGAGAATGATCATGATCATGATCATGATCATGATGTTCTTCTGATTCAGTATCAAAATACTTATCAGATTCAAACAAACCCACACTAAGAATTAAAGCCAGGGGAACTTGAGAATTTTTAGTTCTAATAATTCTGGCACCTTCTTTAACAGTATTAATCTTTTTTTCTAATTCCTGTAAAGTTGGTTCAGTCACTAAATCAGTTTTATTGAGAAGAATCACATCACCATAAGTAATTTGACTTAAAGCAGCTTGGGAATTGAATAAATCTAGGCTATAATTGGCAGCATCAACCACAGTAATAATTGAATCCAATCGAGTTAGATCTCTCAATTCCGATCCTAAAAATGTCATAGCTACAGGTAAAGGATCTGCTAAACCTGTAGTTTCTACTACTAAGTAATCTAGTTTTTCTTCCCTATCTAAAACTTGATAAACTGCATCAACTAAATCATTATTAATGGTGCAACAAATACAACCATTGCTAAGTTCCACCATATTATCTTCAGTGGACACAACCAATTCATTATCAATACCAATTTCCCCAAACTCATTAACTAAAACAGCAGTTTTCACACCTTGTTGATTGGTGAGAATATGATTAAGTAAAGTAGTTTTACCACTGCCAAGAAAACCTGTAATAATCGTTACTGGTAATCCTTGTTTAGTATTTTCCATTGCGTGAGGTTCAGAAGTAATTGCTGAAGGCATAATCATTAAGAAAGATTTTTAGTCTATTTTGCATCTTAGCCTGATTTTGGCTAGTTTAACATTATATAACTAATCATATTGGTAGGGTGCGTCAGATAGTGAAGATTAGTCTATTTGCTTGATTTAATCAAGCTCACGCACCCTACATTAATATTCAATTCCTGCTTGTGCTTTTACTCCTTGATCCCGAAAAGGATGCTTAACTAAAGTCATTTCTGTAACTAAATCTGCTTTTTCAATTAATGCTGGTGGTGCGCCTCTTCCTGTTAAAATAATATGTTGATCTAGTGTTTTTTTCTCTAAACCTGATAATACGTCTTCTATTTGTAAATAACCCAATTTTAAAGCAATATTAATTTCATCTAGTAGCACAAGTTTAAAATCTGGATTTTGAATATATTCTAAAGATTTTGCCCAAGCGATCGCGGCTTTATCTAAATCTCGATCTCTGTCTTGAGTTTCCCAAGTAAAACCTTCTCCCATAGCGTGAAATTCTATTTGATCTTGCCAATGACTAAAAGCCAGTTTTTCTGAAGGTTCCCATGCACCTTTAATAAATTGTATAATAGCAACTTTATAACCATGTCCTAATGATCTTAATACCATTCCTAATGCAGCAGTGGTTTTACCTTTGCCGTTACCAGTATTCACAATAATTAAACCTTTTTCTGGTATAGCAGCAGCGATGCGTTTATCTTGTATTTCTTTGCGACGCTGCATTTTTTTTTGATATTGTTCATCATTAAGAGATGATGCCATGACTTGATCAATTAATTTGGTAATTTCTTGATCAGAATTTAATTGTATTTCGGTGTTTTTTTCCATATTCAGACAATTGCTAATTGTAGAATTTTTTTGATTTTTGTGTTTATTACTGATTGAATATTTCTTAAGTTTACCTTAATTTTTCTTTTAAATTGTCATATTTGATCATCTTAATGCTAAATTAATACTAACAACTACAGGACATTCCATCTACATTAGGTACACTATGAACATAGCAAGATGCCTGTGTTACAAGGGTTTTATCATTAACATCTGTACCTCATAATAACGGAAACTGCTGTATTATAGGACTTACGCAAATGTCACACTAAAAAATCTGTTGTAAGGTGCATCAGATATCAACAATTTGGTTATTTACATGATTTATAATTTATACTGTCTGACGTGGTTGGTGAGCTTGTGGAACCACACCCTACCAATGTACCAGTTGCTTAAGTCTTGCATTACTCAGATCCCTAACTTCTTAAAGAAGTCGGGGATCTCAATTTATTTTTGTAATACTATTTAAACATTTTAAGCATTGCCATAGACCGGAACTACCGCACCACTAATATCCTTACCAGCGTCAGAAACTAAAAAACAAATAACTTGGCCGATAGACTCAGGTTTTACCCATTTATCAGCGTTTTCTGATCCCATTCCTTGTCGGTTAGTGGGAGTATCAATGATGCTAGGAATAATAGTATTAGCAGTGATATTTCTGCCTTTAGTTTCATTAGCGATCGCTTTTGTTAAAGCAATAACACCAGCTTTAGCTGCGGAATAAGCGGCTAAATTTCCTGAGGGTTCAAGACCAGCACGAGATCCAATAGTGATAATTCTACCATAGCCATCTTCTAACATTTTTCTCAGACTATATTTACAAGTTAAAAAAGTAGTATTTAAGTTTAAGTTAAATTGTTTTTGCCAACTTTCAAAACTATATTCATGAGTTTTTCCCATATCAAAACCACCGACTAAATGAATTAGTATATCTACTTTTCCCATACTGCTAATTAATTCTTCCACTGATTTTTCATCTTCTAAATTAGCAGGAACAAAATGTATTCTAGCAAAATCAGCAGGTACAATAATTCCTTTTAACTTTTCCACATCTTGAGGTTGACGGTAAGGAATAGTTACATCTGCACCTTGTGCAACAACCACAGGTGTTACTCCTAAACCTAATCCACCAGTTCCACCTGTTAATAAAACTTTCTTGCCTTTCATCTTAACACATACTCCTGTAATTTGTCAGTTGTCGCTTGCAATTTGTAATTTATAATTGTCTATTCCATATTTCCTATTTTCTAATATTTCAGGACTTACGCAACTGACACATTAGTCAGGTACTTCAGATAGCATAAATCATGTCAATAAACAGATTCTTAATATCTGACGCTCCCCATAACAGATTTTTGCTGTGACACTTGCGTAGGTCCTATATTTACAAAAATTTTTGGAGATGTTGAATTAATTGTGGTGCTTGCATCACACCTTCAATTTTATCTACAGGTTCACCTTTTTTAAATAATACTAAAGTTGGTAAAGCTGTAATTTCATACTGACTAGCTAATTGAGAGTATTTTTCTGTGTCAATTTTAACAATGCGTAAACGGTCTTTCAATTGTAAATTCACCTGTTCTAAAATGGGAGTCATCATTTGACAAGGACCACACCATTCTGCATAAAAATCTACTAATACTGGTACATCGGCACCAGATAGCATTTCTTCAAAGCTGTTAAATTGTTTTTTGACTGTCATAGGTTAAACCCCTGTTTTTTACGGTTTATTGTTATGGTAGTTCTTAAAATTTAAAACTCGTGTAACTTTATATTATTTTATATTTGAGAGATAACCCGACTTCTTCAAGAAGTCGGGGATCTACATCTACACCAGTTTTAGAGTGAGAAAAATTCCATGAGTTTATTAAAAGATCAAGTAGCAATTGTCACCGGAGCATCCAGAGGTATTGGTAGAGCGATCGCCCTACAACTTGCTGAACAAGGGGCAAAAGTAGTGGTTAACTATGCCAGTTCCAGTACATCCGCAGATCAAGTAGTAGCTAATATTACAGAAAATGGTGGAGAAGCGATCGCTATTCAAGCAGATGTTTCTCAACCGGATCAAGTAGATACATTGATTAGTGGAACAATGGATAAGTTTAAACGGATTGATATATTAGTTAATAATGCTGGTATCACTCGTGACACATTATTGTTGAGAATGAAATTAGAAGAATGGCAAGCAGTAATAGACCTAAACTTAACAGGTGTATTTTTATGTACAAAAGCCGTCAGTAAAATCATGTTGAAACAAAAATCTGGGAGAATCATCAATATAGCCTCTGTAGCAGGACAGATGGGCAACCCAGGACAAGCAAACTACAGTGCAGCCAAAGCAGGGGTAATAGGTTTTACCAAAACCGTAGCCAAGGAACTATCATCACGGGGAATAACAGTGAATGCTGTTGCACCAGGTTTTATTACTACAGACATGACCAGCGATATAAAAGCCGAGGGCATATTACAATTTATTCCCTTGGGGCGTTTTGGTCGGCCAGAAGAAATAGCGGGCATGGTGCGCTTTCTAGCAGCCGATCCAGCAGCATCTTATATTACCGGACAAGTTTTTAATGTAGATGGGGGGATGGTGATGTAGGGAGTCGGGAGTTGGGAGTTGGGTACAGAGTGCAAATGCTTTATTCTTTGCTCTTTGTTCTGACTCCTGGATATCCTGACTCCTGGATATCTTAACTGCTGACTTCCGCTTTATGAGTCCTATGTTTATGCCATACCGTAAAGCCCAACAGTAAAATAATACTACTGGCAGATCCCAACATCACAGAAAATGTCATACCTTGAACTTTCATTGCTAAAAGATTACAAATCAAAGTAATAAACCATAATGTAAAAGCCGCACGACGTTGAGAAAAACCCCAAGCCAATAAACGATGATGCAAATGGTCTTTTCCTGGTGTACTCAATGGGTTTTTACCTGCCAGCAAACGACGAATAAATACTTGAGTGGTATCTAATACTGGTAAAAGCAGAAATAAAACGGTAGGTATAAGCGAGTAAACAGTATTTTGTTGTAATTTACCTAAAATACTAGTAGCTGCTAAAACGTATCCTAAAAAGTATGCACCAGCATCACCCATAATAATACGTGAAGGGTGAAAATTATGGCGCAAAAACCCTAATGCAGCCCCTCCTAAAGCAGCTAATACTAAGGTAGCAGCAGCACGGTTATCAAATTGGGCAGATACTCCCAATAAACTAATAGCAGTAATGAAACTGATCCCACCTGCTAACCCATCCATGCCATCCATCAAATTAATAGCATTGGTAATACCTACTACCCATAATACCGTTATGGCCATAGATAAAAAAGAATCTATAGGTGTGCCAAAGACAAATTTAATACTAATACCACTGCCTACTAACAATAAAGCAGTTGTTACCTGACTACATAATCTTACAGAAGGAGGTAGACCAAATTGATCATCAATAAAACCTACTAAAACCAATATTGAACCGCCAAGTAAAATAGCTAAGACTTGAGCTAAAACACTTTGAATTTCAATAGGACGCAGGAGACAAGCAAAAACCATAGCGGCAATAACTCCGGCATAAATGGCTAAACCTCCAGCATTAGGTAAAGGTTCTTTGTTCAGTCTCCGAGCGTTAGGTTGATCAGCCCATCCCACTTTTAACGCGAATTTGCGAATGGTGGGAATTAAGCGCCAAGTGACAACCCACGCTAGAAAAAATGTAAATACTACCGCTAACCAGCCCGTACCGCCAGGATCAGCGATACCAAGGGACTTAAGGGAGTTTTCTAAGTTCATCTCCCACCACCATGATGAATTTTGAATTGTTTGAATTGAAAAAACATAAGTCTCAAGTGTAATCTTAATAAATTTGACATTCTATTTGCTAATCTTATATTGGAAATACTCTTAGCACTCTTGGCTAGTGAGTGCTAAATTATGTAATGTAAATCAGAGAGAGAGCAAATATGAGCAAAATAATTGCCTTTGATGAAGATTCACGCCGTTCCTTAGAGAAAGGCATTAACGCTTTAGCGGACGCAGTAAAGATTACTTTAGGACCTAAAGGACGTAATGTTCTGTTAGAGAAAAAGTTTGGTATTCCCCAAATTGTTAATGATGGGATCACGGTGGCTAAAGAAATTGAATTAGAAGATCCTTTGGAAAATACTGGGGCTAGACTAATTCAGGAAGTGGCATCCAAAACCAAAGATGTAGCTGGTGATGGTACTACTACTGCTACAGTTTTAGCACAGGCTTTGGTCAAGGAAGGATTAAAAAATGTGGCAGCAGGTAGTAACCCTATTGCTGTGAAACGGGGAATTGACAAAACCGTAGAATTTTTGGTAGCAGAAATTGCGAAATTAGCTAAACCAGTAGAAGGTGCAGCGATCGCTCAAGTTGCTACAGTATCTGCTGGTAATGACATAGAAGTTGGCAATATGTTGGCCGAAGCTATGGAAAAAGTTACCAAAGATGGTGTTATTACCGTAGATGAATCAAAATCTCTCACAACTGAATTAGAAGTAGTGGAAGGGATGCAAATTGATCGTGGTTACATTTCTCCTTACTTCATCACCAATAATGATCGGATGACAGTAGAATTTGAAAATGCTCGCATCCTCATCGTTAACAAAAAAATTAGTGCCATTCAAGAGTTAGTACCCGTCTTAGAAAAAGTTGCTCGTTTAGGTCAGCCTTTATTGATAATTGCCGAAGATCTCGAAGGTGATGCTTTAGCAACTTTAGTAGTTAACAAAGCGCGTGGAGTATTAGCCGTAGCAGCTATCAAAGCTCCTGGTTTTGGTGAACGTCGTAAAGCAATGTTAGAAGACATTGCTATTTTGACAGATGGACAACTAATTGATGAAGAAATTGGTTTAAACCTAGACACTGCTACCTTAGAAATGTTGGGAACAGCCCAAAAAATCACCATTGACAAAGAAAATACCACAATTGTAGCTGGTAGTTCTGGCAAACCCGAAGTTCAACAACGTATTGCCCAAATTCGCAAGCAATTACAAGCCACTGATTCAGACTACGATAAAGAAAAACTACAAGAACGTATTGCTAAGTTAGCAGGTGGTGTGGCAGTAATTAAAGTTGGTGCTGCGACAGAAACTGAACTCAAGGAGCGTAAATTAAGAATTGAGGACGCGCTAAATGCTACTAAAGCTGCTGTGGAAGAAGGTATAGTTCCTGGTGGTGCAACAACTTTAATCAAACTAGCGGCTAAGGTAGAAGAGATTAAAAACACCCTCAAGGGAGAAGAACGGATCGGTGCAGATATTGTCCAAAAAGCATTAGAAGCACCTTTACGCCAAATAGCAGATAACGCAGGTGCAGAAGGTTCTGTAATTGTGTCTAAAGTGGGAGAAAGTCAAGGTAATATTGGTTATAACGCAGCCACAGGAAAGTTTGAGGATCTTATTGCCGCAGGTATTATTGATCCCGCGAAGGTAGTGCGTTCAGCTTTACAAAATGCTGCTTCTATTGCTGGTATGGTGTTAACCACTGAAGCTATTATTGCCGAAAAGCCCGAAAAGAAAGCTCCCGCACCTGATGCCGGTATGGGCGGTATGGGCGGTATGGGCGGTATGGGTATGGGTGGTATGGGTATGGGTGGTATGGGCGGTATGGGTATGTTCTAATTACCACTTATAACTGATTATTACTGATGAGGGTGTGTTATGGCTTGGGCTGTAATGCACCCTGTACCATTTGATTCAATTTTTGTAAGAAGTTGGGGATATAGAATGATTCTATGGTAAAATTGGATTAAGTAAATATGTTTACCTGAATAAAAGCTTTGTTGTTTGTAATGTAATCAGGAGGATAAGGCAATGACAACAACTCTTACCATGTCTTCCCTCTATGCTAAAATCTCCCATTTAGGTTTAAACCAAGACTATGTAAGAAAAAACGGTTTACCAAGTTGGTGGAATGATGAACTTAATGATCAACCCCTAGCTGTATTAGAAGGTGCTGGTTACATTGCCAATAACCTTAATCTTGACTTGAAATCGTTGTTGATTGCTGAAGAAGAAATTAGGTTTAATTCTCCTCCTCCTACTAAGTTTAAACAGCATAATAACCAAAATAAAGATCATCCTTATATCGCTCAAGCTTTGGCTAGTCGAGTAGCTGAACTAATTGCATTAGGTACAGAGGTTTATTTTACACCTTTACCTGTCAATGTTCATCAAATTAGAAGAGAAATTTTAACAAGTCATACAACAGTTAATTTAATATCTTTACTAGAATATTGTTGGAGTCAAGGAATTGTTATTGCTCATTTTCATCATTTTCCTGACAATACCAAGAAGTTTGCAGGGTTAATTCAATGGCAATTTTCTCGTCCTGTAATTATTCTTAGTTCAAAACATAAACACTGTGCTAGATTAGCTTTTGACTTAGCACACGAATTAGGTCATTTAGCATTAGGACATTTAAAAGAAGGTATGTTAATTGATGAAACAATTGAATCTGATTGCTATGATGATGATGAATGTCAGGCTGATAAATTTGCTACTCAATTATTATTAGGTAATTGTGATAATTGTTTAGGAAATAGAAAATTTAAAGATGCTGAAAATTTTAGTGCTTATGTGATTAATAATATTATTCCTCAATATCCAGAAATTGAAGCTGAAGCATTAATTCTTAACTATGGATGGCATAATAAAAAATATTTTCCTTTAGTAAGTGCTGCTTTAAATAAATTACAATTAGATAGTAATATCAATAGTTGGCAGATTATTAATGAATATTTAGCTGATAGATTAGACTGGGATAAGTTTAATGATGAAAGCTATGAGTATTTAGAGAAAGTATTAGGGGTTTAACTTAGAAGTTTAATTAGGAGTTTAATTTTGCAGGGTTCATTTTACTGTTTAGATAATGATATTATTCTTAAATTATCTACTTGTAACCTTTTTGATGATACTTTTAAAACTTTTGATGTTGAAGTAAATCAAGTAAAAATACTAGATAGTTTTCAATATAAATTTTCTAGTAAAATTACTCGGAAAAGAGGAAATAAAGCTAATAATGATTATGATAAATATAATGTGGAAAAAGCTTTAAAATTTACTCGAAACTATGCAACTCTTTCAGAAAGTAATTGTGATGCTATTGATATAGAGATTTATACTAGACTAGTAAATTATAGCAAAAATAGTAATGATAAAAAAAATACTATTGATCAGGGAGAAGCAATTTTAATTAGTCATGTTTGTTATCTTAATCAACAGGGTGATAATAGTTATTTATTAACAGGTGATAAACGCTGTTTAAAAGCGTTAATTAATTCTGGTTTTACTGGTGTTATTGAACCTCTTGAGGGTAAAGTATGGTGTTTAGAACAATTGATTTTAAAAAATATTGAGGCGTTTGGATTTGAATATGTGAAAACTAATATTGTTCCTGTAAATATTTGTGATGCAGTTTTAAAAGTTGCTTTTTCAAGTTTTTTAACTACAGAAGAAAATAGTATAGGATCTTTAAAAAGTTATCTTGAGGAATTGAGAAAAGATACAGGTAATTTATTACATATTTATCCCGATAATTACAGCAAATTTCGTCTAAATAGTGTACACCAATAGCGAGTAGGAATGGTAGTACAAGAATCATTATCATTAATATCTGTACCTCATTTACCTGTAATCTGCTGTATATTCAAGGTTTTTTGTACTGTAGTAAGCTGTTGTGCCTTTAACTTGAATAATTAATACAAGCAAGATGCTTGTGCTACTGTAACTTCAGGTTTTTTAATTATACAGTGAGTGCTGCACATTAGCTTAATTCCTATTCATTCCTGTGATAAAAGCTGAGATAAATTACTGTTTAGTCGACAGTCCCGCCTAGAAATGAATTTCCACGCTAATAGGCAAAGTTTACTAAAGTAAACTAAACAATTGAAACAATCTTGAGGTTATTTAGTCATCTTCCGATGACTTTTGCTATTAGACAAAGGAATTCATTCCCAGTCGGGCTATGGTTTTTACGTTAAGTTGAAACTTACAGCACATTCCATCTACATGAGGTACACTATGAACACAGCAATATGCCTGTTTTACAAGGGTTTTATCATTAACATCTGTACCTCATCATAACGGAAACTGCTGTATGTTGCGTAGCTGCTAAACCCCTACCAAATACTAATTCATAACAATAAATAATTATCTCATTGTCACAAACTCCTCCGCCGCAGAAGGATGAATACCCACAGTCGCATCAAAATCCGCTTTAGTTGCACCCATTTTCACCGCAATAGCCACACCTTGAATAATCTCTGCTGCACTATCTCCCACCATGTGAGCACCTAAAATCTTATCGGTGTTAGTATCTACGATTAATTTCATCATAGTTTTTTCCTGCTTACCCGCCAAGGTATAATACATAGGACGGAAATTAGTACGGAAGACTTTAATACTATCACCATATTTTTCCCGTGCTGCCGCTTCTGTAAGACCTACGGTAGCTGCTTCTGGTTGGGAAAATACAGCAGTAGCAATATCTTCATGACTGAATTTACGGACGTTATTACCAAATTCACTATCAGCAAATGCGCGTCCTTCACCAATAGCAACAGGTGTTAAATTCATTCTATCAGTCACATCTCCCACCGCAAAAATGTTAGCTTGGCTAGTTTGACTGTATTCATTTACCTTGATAGCATTTAATGGACTGGTTACTTCCACTCCTGCTTTATCTAAACCTAAACTATCAACATTAGGAATCCGTCCCGTAGCTACCAATAAAGTATCAGCTATAATGGGTTCTGGATCACCAGATAAACTAATTTTCAAGCCCTCTGGCAATTTTTCCACCGCAGTTACTACAGTATTTTTGCAAATATTAATACCGTGCTCAATCATTCCTTGTTCAACAGTGGTGTAAATATCTTCATCAAAACCTTTTAAGATGTGGTCTTTTCTGATAATTTGTGTCACTTGAGAACCTAAACCTTTCATGATACAAGCAAATTCTGTACCAATGTAACCAGAACCAATAATAGCAATATGTTTTGGTTTACTTTGCAGATGAAACATACCATCAGAAGTAATAGCGTGTTCTATTCCCGGTGTTTCCGGTTTAATAGGACGACCACCCACAGCTATTAAAATCTTATCGCTGGTATATTGTTTACCATTAACTTCTATAGTATGATTGTCTAAAAGCGTACCACGTCCAGAAATTAATTCCACTCCCGCTTTTTCTAAGAAAGATATGTGTAGTTTTGACAGTCTATTAACTTCCTTATCTATGGACGTGATGAAATGTTCCCAGTCAAATTTTACATCTCCCACAGTCCAACCATAACCGGCAGCTTCTTGAAATTGGGCAGGAAAATGTGAACCGTAAACCATCAGTTTTTTGGGTACACAACCGCGAATTACACAAGTACCCCCTACTAAGTCATTTTCGGCGATCGCCACTTTCGCGCCATAACTAGCAGCGCGTTTAGATGCTGCTAAACCGCCAGAACCCGCACCAATTACAAACAGATCGTAATCAAAACTCATAAATTTAATCGTCTATCTTTAGTTTAATGGTAGTTTGTTCATTTTAAAACATCTAGCTTGTTTTTGTGTGGGTTCTAAAAATCAGATCCTAGAGTTCTTAAAGAAGTCGGGTATCTTGTTCTATATGGCATGAAAATATTGGCAAGATGATCTAGAATTACAAAGATAACTTATTAAATTAAGATCATGTCTTTTAATTATCATCGCACTATCCATTTTCAAGATACAGATGCGGCAGGAGTTGTTTATTTTGCAAACGTTTTGAAAATTTGTCATGAAAGTTATGAAGCATCTTTAGCAGAGGTTAATATTAATTTAAAGTCTTTTTTTGCCAACCCATCTATTGCTTTTCCTATTGTTCATAGTAGTGTAGATTTTTTCCGTCCGATGTATTGTGGTGATCATTTAATAGTAAGTTTAGCACCACAAAAAATAGGAGTAGGTAAGTTTGAAATTAGTTATGAATTGAAAATTAATGATATTTTAGTGGCTAAAGCTATCACTAGACACGCTTGTATTGATGTGGAAACTAGAAGTAAGGAAGAATTACCAGATTATATGATTCATTGGTTAGAAATAAATCGGAAAGAAGTGGAAACTGCGATCAGAATCATGTCGAGATCAGAAGCTGTGTAGATCCAGGGAACAGGGATTGGCGAGAAAATTGTTTATTCTGACTCCCTGTACGCGTTTAGTACTGATCAAGTGTGTCAATTTCTAAACACGACTTATTTGTTTAGGTTCCCCACCCGCCATGAAATAAATTTCACGGCTAATACTTTTGCTATGAGATACACAGAATATAGCTTACACTATGCTGCGCTATCATTCCCATTGAGGCCTTGGTAGGGTGCGTCAGACAGTATAAATCATGTAAATAACCAAATTGTTCATATCTGACGCACCCTACAACTAACTCTTATTTATTAGCTTTTTGTAAGGGTTAATTAAAAGATATTATGATCTTTTCCAGATAAAAAACTTACACTTTGAAACCAAAATTACAGAATTTACTTTAATTTGTATTCATCATATATAAGCATAAGAAAGCGTAAAATCCTCTCTGAGAACGTGACAAATAAGATGATTAACTTATTTTTTTGATCTAGTAAGGAATTGATCTTAAAAGTCAGGTATCTCCAGTTCTATCAAGTTGAATCTCAAATCATAAATTAATATTACTTGACAAATCTGAAAATATCTTAGTTTATCTTGATATAAATTTTACATTTCTTTACTATCAAGTGAAATATCTTCAGGTAAAAAGGTCATTAGCCTAGCAATAGCTTGATTTAACAGAAAGTAATCATAGTTACTTTTTAGTTACTTTTTAGTGACTTTTGCCATTTAGTAATTAGTAATTATTGGTCAGCTTGAGTTACAGCTAAGGTAAATATCTGATCATACTCATTTTTAAACCTTCTCATTGCTGACTGCTGACTGCTAATTTATTAATTCTTCACATTTGACAAAAATCGTCTACTATTTCTAGTTATTACAAGAGAAACCAGGAGGTAAGAAATTTGCTAGAATTAAGCCGTGATTTGAAAAGAAACACAGCCGTGCTATATAATTGCATGGTTTTCACCAAAAAAATAAACTGAAAAAACTGATTAATAATTCCTTTTTTATAATCTATGAATCTAGTATCTAAAACACAAAACACTTTTGTACTCACAACACCACTGTACTATGTTAACGACGTTCCCCATATTGGTAGTGCTTACACAACTATAGCAGCAGATGCGATCGCTCGATTTCAACGCTTATTAGGAAAAGAGGTACTACTAATTACAGGAACCGATGAACATGGTCAAAAAATTGAAAGATCCGCAGCAAGTTTAGGTAAACATCCTCAAGAATTTTGTGATGGAATAGTCCCCAGTTTTCTCGACTTGTGGAAATTACTGGATATTCAATATGATCGCTTTAGTCGCACTACAGCACCACGTCATCATGAAATAGTCAAAGAATTTTTTCAGCGAGTGTGGGAAAAAGGAGACATTTACCAAGGACAACAACAGGGTTGGTACTGTGTCAGTTGTGAAGAGTTTAAAGAAGAACGAGATTTATTGCCGGATAAATATTGTCCTATACACACTAGCAAACAAGTGGAATGGCGAGATGAGCAAAATTACTTTTTTGCTTTATCTAAATATCAAAGTCAATTAGAAGAATTTTATCAATCCCATCCTGATTTTATCCAACCAGTCAGCCGTCGTAACGAAGTTTTAAATTTTGTCCATCAAGGCCTACAAGACTTTTCCATCTCCCGGGTAAATCTGGATTGGGGTTTTCCTGTACCTGTGGACTCTCAACATACATTATATGTGTGGTTTGATGCTTTATTAGGCTATGTTACAGCATTACTAGAAGCTGATGCAGAAGCAAATTTAGCTAATGCGTTACCAAAATGGTGGCCGATTAATTTACATCTAATTGGTAAAGATATTTTACGCTTTCATGCCGTATATTGGCCAGCAATGTTAATGTCCGCAGGGCTACCATTACCAGAAAAGGTATTTGGCCATGGTTTTTTAACCAAAAATGGGCAAAAAATGGGTAAAACCTTGGGTAATACACTTGATCCTATAAGTTTAGTACAAAGTTATGGGAGTGATGCAGTTCGTTATTACTTCCTTAAGGAAATTGAGTTTGGGAAAGATGGAGATTTTAATGAAAGTAGGTTCATTAATGTTTTAAATGCAGATTTAGCAAATGACTTAGGGAATTTATTAAATCGGACTTTAAACATGGTGAAAAAATACTGTGCTGGTAAAGTTCCCTCTTTAACTGCTTCAGTAATTTCTGGAGATAACCCTTTAAAAACAATAGGTTTAAATTTAGGAGAAAAAGTTGCCCGATGTTATACAGACTTAGCTTTTAATGAAGTTTGTCAACAAACTTTATCTCTAGTACAAGCTAGTAATAAATTTATTGATGAACAAGCACCTTGGACATTATATAAACAAGGAAAGCAACAGGAAGTAGAAGCGGTATTATATACGGTTTTAGAGTCTGTGCGATTAGCAGCTTATCTTTTGTCTCCCATAATTCCCAAAATTAGTAGTGATATCTATCAACAATTAGGTTGGGAAATTGATTTTAATGATCAAAAGGTAAGCTCCATTATAGCATCTTTTAATATCCATAGTCAATGGGGAATATTATCCGATCAACAGCAATTAGGATCTCCCAAACCTATTTTTAAGAGGATAGAGATAACAAAATAGCTATCAGCAGTCAGTTTACTGATTAGTTAATCAATGTCAATAGCAAGGATTTTGATTTTTCCAAACAACTTATGTAAATAACATTTGTAAATAATTGTAATTCTTAATATTGGCTATTAACTAATAGCTGAAAGCTGATTACTGAAAGCTAATAGATGAACAAAATAAATTTTTGATTTTGTTTCCCATTACCTTTTTTCTCCTATTTTACCCGTCAATAATTAACTTATCCAATTCTAACAAATAACTAAAAGTTAGAAACTACTATCACAAGAAGGATAACAACACAAGGTATGACAACGATGTTAAATAATTTAGAAAATGACTCAATCTTTACCCCAGAACAAGTGTTGGAAAATCGGGGTCGAGTGGCAATTTTTATTGATGGTTCAAACCTGTTTTATGCGGCATTACAATTAGGAATTGAAATAGATTACACTAAATTGTTATGTCGTTTAACAGGAGGTTCAAGACTATTACGGGCGTTTTTCTATACTGGGGTAGATAGAACCAATGAAAAACAACAGGGATTTTTATTGTGGATGCGACGTAATGGTTATCGTGTGATTGCTAAGGATTTGGTACAATTACCAGATGGTTCAAAAAAAGCTAACCTAGATGTGGAAATAGCTGTGGATATGATGGCTTTAGTAGATTCCTATGATACCGCAGTTTTAGTCAGTGGTGATGGGGATTTAGCTTATGCTGTTAATTCCGTGAGTTATCGAGGTGTGAGAGTAGAGGTAGTCAGTTTGCGATCTATGACTAGCGATAGTTTAATTAATGTGAGCGATCGCTATATTGATTTAGAAGCTATCAAGGAAGATATTCAAAAAACTCCTCGGCCTGGTTATCCCTATCGTCCCCTATCTAGCATGGGTTTTTTAGATGATCCTAGAGATAGTGATTCCCATTTAGAAATAGAATAATGCAAAAAATTATACAATATTTATTAGGCAGGAAAAACTTCAAGAAAAACTTAAAAAGTCAACATTTTTTAGTTGATAATGTACATTTAACCTCGCTAAGAATTTGGTGTTACCTGCCTTTAATATTGTTCTTAATTATGGGGTTATTTTCTTGCGGAAATCCATCTTCTACTAAATCAAATCCTCAAGTTACACCTAGTGAAAACACAGATACTAAAGTCACTTTTTTTGGTGTGGCTTTAGAACAATTTGATCAAGTGGGTAAACCACTTTGGAAAGTACAAGCAAAGGAGGCAAAATATACCACAGATAAAAAAATAGGAGAAGCTAAAAATCCCCAGGGACAACTTTATCAGGACGGGAAGATAGTTTATTACATTAAAGCAGATCAGGCGGATATTTTGCAAGATGGCAAGCAACTGTTTCTTAAAGGAGAAATTATCGCTACTGATTCTCGTAATGGGATAGTGTTAATGGGTAATGAATTAGAATGGCGACCAGAGGAGGATTTATTAATTATCAGAAATCAATTAAGAGGAAATCGTAAAAATTTACAAGCGGTGGCCAAAGAAGCTAGGGCAAAAACTCGTGAAGAAAAGGTAGAATTATTAGGAGGAGTAATTGCTACATCATCTAAAGAACCACAATTAAAAGTACAAACTGAACATTTAATTTGGCAAGTAAAACAAGATAAATTAATTGGCGATCGCTTAATTAAAATAGAAAGTTATCAAAATAATAAACTTAATGGCAATGGTCAAGGTAATGGTGCAGAAATAAACTTAAAAACCCAAATTGTTACTCTTAAACCCCAAGCACAATTAAATTTAATAGATCCTTCCATGCAGGTTAATAGTAATTCATTAACATGGAATATTCCCCAGCAAACTGTCCAAAGTAATGCCGCAATTAAAGTTGTACATAATGTGGAAAAAGTGACAGTTACAGGTAATCAAGGAACAATGAAAATTGCTGATAAAATTGTTGATATCACAGGAGATGTGCAAGCAATTGGAGAACGTAAACAGTCCTTAAAGTCCAATAAATTAACGTGGTATTTAGATAAAAAACTCGTAGAAGCCCAGGGAAATGTATTTTATCAGCAAAATGACCCTGAGTTAAATTTTCAAGGTCAAACAGCCATTGGTAATTTGCAAACAGAAGATATTACAGTTAAAGGTGGCAATTCAGGAAATAGAGTAATTACAGAAATTATTCCTAATGATATTAAGTGATCGGTAATTGGTGATCGGTAACAGGGAGAAAATTCTTTATTCTGACTCCTCGATCTCCTTTTACCCCCCATAAATAATCTCATTACGATTAGCAGCACCCAATTGTGGTACATAATTTTTACCTACATGGGGAGTTAAAGAAGCGGGAATATCTTGAGATACTTGTAGGGTTTTTTCTAAAGTTTGTAAAAACTTATCTTGTTCATTCCTAAAAGCCGAAATATTAGAACCACGATTAATAATAGTAAACCAAACCAAACCGCGATCGCGTGTAGGAACAACTCCAGCTAAAGCACTGACTTCATTTAAAGTACCTGTTTTCATAACCGTTGCTGTGGGCATTTTCCGAGAATGAATTGTACCACGATTATCAAAACCAGAAGTAGGAAATAGATCAGCCAAAGTAAGATTATTAAAATTAGCTTCTCGTTGTAAAGCGATGAACATAGCAGCAACAGCACGAGGAGAAATTTTATTTTCCTTACCTAAACCTGAACCATTAATTAAGAGAATTTCCGATGGAGAAACATTAGCGGTTTTTGCTGCTACAGAACGAACCACTTCTGTACCTCCTAAAGATTCTGCTAACATTTCGGCAATATCATTATTACTATAAACATTCATTTCCTTAATAATTTGTTGTAAAGGTAAAGAACGATGACGCACTAAAATAGTTTGTCCAGTTTTGGGTTGATATTCTACCTTAATATTGCCATTAATAATTATTTGCGGCTTACCAGTTCCTTTAGGTAAACTAGAATATTGAAAAGTAATAGAACGATTCCAAGTTTGACGATTTAATATTTGTTTAAATAATTGTCCAGCTAATAAAGGATGACGTTGAAAATTCATGGCAAACAGTCCAGTAATGACCAAATTACCCTTAACTTCCTTAATACCCATTTTATTTAAAGTATTACCAACAGCGATCGCTTCTTCTGAAACAAACATCGGATCACCATTAGCAGTAATAATTAAATCACCATAAACTACACCATTAGAAATAGAACCATTGGTACTGATCAAAGTATCAAATTGATAACTTGGACCCCAAGTTTTTAAAGCAGCTAAAGACGTAGCCACCTTAGTTAAAGAAGCAGCAGGTAAAGGTACATTACCCTGATGATTAGCCATTAACATTGGACCAGACTGTAACCAAATGCCTTGATATGGGATAAAATTTTGGTCAATTAATTTAGAAGTGACTAAATGTTGTAAATATTCCTGAGTTTTTAAAGCACCAGTAGGATTAGGATCGGGTAAAATCACCAAACTAGGATTATTCTGCCAAGCTAAAGTATTTAAAGTTGCCAGTGGTTTAAGATTTACCCCAGCCATTTCCAAGCAAAGGGAAAGCAAACCTGAACCCAATAATTCCAACATTGTTAAATTCCTCTTTTTTTTGCAATTTTAAATCATTATTTGTGATAGTATACAACCTTTTTTGCGATCGTCAGCGCCGATATCATTTCTTCATGAGACTGGATGAATAACATTGTCAGATATGTAACATCAAATTTGAAGCTAAGTTAAAAGGATGATAATTTAGTAATATTTTTAGTAATATTTTTAGTAATATTTTTATACTAACTGATATCAGTAGTTATTTACATCAGAGAAAAATTGCAGGATTGTATAATTCACAGTGTTTGTTACTTATAATCTACATAAATTGACTTATTGTATGTAGATTTATTGTCTACAATCAGACAAAATCTCATCTTGTGGAGCAAAAAAATAACTTAGATATTAACCAACGCTTTGGAAAAGCTATAAGACGAAGACGGCGCGAACTGGATTTTTCACAAGAAGAATTAGCAGAAAAGGCGGAAATTCATCGTACTTATATCTCCAGTATTGAAAGGGGAAAACGCAACCCTTCACTAGAGAACATAGAGAAACTAGCTAAAGCGCTAGATATATTTATTTCTGAACTATTTGCTAATTATGGCATTGAGGTTAAAGAGTGAAAACCAAGTTAAATTATAGATTGGAAAAGGGTTAATTAACGGCAATTACTCGATACTTGTTTTTACAGGAATAAGATAAATAATACCAGAAACAATCGTTAAAATCACAGATATCCAAAAAGCAATGACCGCCGCAGTTGTCCAAATTCCCGATAATGGTACAATCAGTAAAGATATGGCGATAATTTGACTAATGGTTTTTAATTTACCCCAAATGTTTGCACCTGTGATGGTGGTTTGATTAACTCGCCAACCAGCGATCGCTAACTCCCGTGCTAAAATGATAAATACTCCCCAAGCGGGAATTTTCCCTATTTCCACTAATACCAATAATGGTGCTAATACCAATAATTTATCTACTAAAGGATCAAGAAATTTACCTAAGTCTGTAATTTGATTCAATTTTCTGGCTAAATATCCATCTAACCAGTCTGTTAAAGCTGCAATTAAAAATATTATTAAACATATCCATTTTGCTTGTATTGTGGGATTATATAATCCATACAATAAAAAAGGTATTCCTAACAGTCGGGAAAAGGTAATTGTATTTGGTAAATTCATTATTTGGTAATTAGTAATTGCTAAATTTACAATAAAATAGATAAAAACTTATTATAAAAACTTATAATTTTAACCAGTTAAATAATTCGCCCAGGGTTAAATGCAAATTACCCACTAAATTAGGAACAGGTAAAATATCCTCTGGGTTTTCTAAAAACATAGTTTGTTGATGTGAAGGATAAATAAAAACATTGTATTCTTCAGGATCAATTAACCATCCTAAACTAGTACCATGATTTAAACAATGTAAAATATTTTTAGTAGGTCTAGTTGTACTTTGTTCATGACAAAGTATTTCTATAGTCCAGTCTGGATAGGTATTAAACACATTAGCAATATTACCTTGTTCATCTACAGGTATTCTATTCCATGAAAAAACAGCGACATCTGGAACTATCGAACGTCCACCAAATGTACAGCGTAATTCAGGAAAAGCACGAGCGATCTTTTGAGGTTTGACTGTACTATTAATAGTAGTCACAAATTCACCTTGCATTGTACTATGTTTACCTTGTGGCATAGCTTTTTGAATTATTTCTCCGTTAATATATTCACTTGCGGGTTTAGTTTCTGGTAATTTTAAAAATTCCTCTAAAGTTAAATTACGAACTGGTACTGTTACCATAATATTTCTCACTCTTTACTCTTTATACTATGTGGAACACAAATATTTAGCCATCAAAATATCAGCGTTAATTTCTTGAGTTAATTTGTAATTAGTTATTGAATTACCAATTACAAATTAATAAAAATCAATATTAGCTGATACGCTGACTGCTGAATTTTGTAGGGGTTTAGCACTGCTAAACCCCTACATTTTAAGTTTAATCTTCTTCCAATTCTACATCTTCATCTTCTTCGTCATCATGAGATTTAGTCACAGAATTAGCGGAAACTATTGCACCTTGATCTAATTTCACTTTAACCTGTTCTTCAATTTTCTTAGCAAATTCTCGATTTTCGTCTAAATATTTAATTGCGTTATCTCTACCTTGAGAAATGTTGTCACCATTATAACTATACCAAGCTCCTTTTCTTAATAATACTCCTGTTTCTTCAGCGATATCTACTAAACATCCTAATGTAGAAACTCCCTTACCAAAGATAATATCAAATTCTGCAACTCTAAAAGGTGGTGCTACTTTGTTTTTAGCAACTTTCACTTTAACGCGGTTGCCAAATTCATCTGTACCTTTTTTCAAAGTTTGAATTCTGCGAATATCTAACCGTACAGAAGCATAGAATTTTAAAGCGTTACCACCTGTAGTAGTTTCTGGACTACCGTAGGTAACGCCTATTTTTTGTCGCAATTGGTTAATAAAGATCACTGTACATCCTGATTTACCAATATTACCAGTAATTTTCCGTAGTGCTTGACTCATTAACCGCGCTTGTAGGCCTACATGGACATCGCCCATATCCCCCTCAATTTCTGCACGTGGTACTAATGCTGCTACAGAGTCAATTACCACAATGTCCACAGCAGCAGAACGTACAAGTTGATCTACGATTTCTAAAGCAGATTCTCCTGTATCCGGTTGGGATACTAACAGGTTTTCAATATCCACACCCAAAGCGGCGGCATAAGTGGGGTCTAAGGCGTGTTCAGCATCTACGAAGGCGGCAATACCACCTTGTCTTTGTACCTCAGAAATGGCATGGAGGGCAACAGTTGTTTTACCTGAACTTTCAGGTCCGTATATTTCTATTACTCTGCCTTTAGGTAAACCACCACCTAAAGCTAAATCTAAAGTAAGCGCACCTGTAGAAATGGTTTCTACCTTCATGCGGGTAGCATCACCAAGACGCATAATCGCGCCTTTGCCAAATGTGCGTTCAATTTGGTTTAAAACAATATTTAAGGCTTTTTGTTTGCCGTCGGTTTGTTTGCTATCTTCTTTTGTAGCCATTCCTGCCTCTACTTATAAGGGTTTTTACAATGTGATCTGGAAAATTTGAATAGAACAGATATACTATTTTAACTGCAAAATGTGAGATTAGGAATGTTTGCCAGAAAAAATTTTGGGAGAACGTGGCAGAAGTTTTGAAGTATGGGCGATCGCTATAATTGACAACACTACTACAATATCAGAGTAATGGCTAGGAGGAATTTTGCCAAGGAATATTTTCCGTTTCCTAGTAGAGCTTTAGCTCAAATTATTTATGCTAAAGCTCTACTAGTAACTAATATTATACTATTTATTCTTAGTTAATAAGCTGATGTGCAGCTAAACTGTATAACCGAAAAACCTAAAATTACTGTAGCGCAAGCATCTTGCTTGCATCAAAATTACTGTAGCGAAAGCATCTTGCTTGCATCAAAATTACTGTAGCGCAAGCATCTTGCTTGCATCAAAATTACTGTAGCGAAAGCATCTTGCTTGCATCAAAATTACTGTAGCGCAAGCATCTTGCTTGCATCAAAATTACTGTAGCGCAAGCATCTTGCTTGCATCAAAATTACTGTAGCGAAAGCATCTTGCTTGCATCTATTATCCAAGT
This sequence comes from Anabaena sp. FACHB-1237, assembly GCF_014696225.1. Classification (GTDB taxonomy): domain Bacteria; phylum Cyanobacteriota; class Cyanobacteriia; order Cyanobacteriales; family Nostocaceae; genus FACHB-1237. Next base: position 77,667 of record NZ_JACJPV010000002.1, read on the forward strand.
TGGCCTTGCTGAATTAGAGTATGAAATGGAAAAGTTACAAAAATGAAAATCTTACTCTTGTGTACCTGGAGTGTCTCAGCGTCAAACTTTCATCATACCCTTAATCAGCAACACCTCCAAATTAAAAGTACAACAGCTTATTATCTGCGAAGTGGTAGTACATTTTGGACAAATTGGCCAGTATAGTTACCAGGAGGATTATAGTTACAAACAACATAGACTCACAAGATTATGTTCTTGAAGTGCTTCTTGCCGAAATTGAGTTAAACTCGTAGACTGAGAAATTTTTACAGGTGTAATCTCTGGTATTTTTTGTGCATTAGTTTTAATGATTCCTATTTCACTAAAGTTCATAACTGTTATTAAGGGTACTAATGCTAACAAAGTATGTGAATTTATCTTCATAGTTTCTATCTTTGTGAGATTTATCAATAGCGATCGCTGTTATTATAGCATAATAGCATTTATCGTTTGATACAATACTTAACAAGTATTTATATCATCATATACTCACGCGCTAAATATCAGATGGATTCTTGTTCCAGTGCTAAAAATTTTGGTACATTCATCAACTCTTGAAAATCTTGAAAACTCATCAAACCAGGCAAATTTTCCGTATTTTCTTGTGTTTTTAAATGATGGAAACAATTACTCATCACTTGAGTTACAGCCATTAAAGCAGTGAGAGGAAAAAAGACTATTTTAAAACCCATTTTTTGTAATTGAGAAGGAGAAATATGGGGAGTTTTACCACCTTCCACGATATTAGCTACTAGTGGTACGTCTGGAAAATTACTAGCTATAGTTTCTAACTCTGCTACAGATTGGGGAGCTTCTATAAATAACATATCTGCTCCAGCTTCAATATAAGCCTTTCCTCTTGTAATAGCTTCCTCTAAACCCAGAGGTGCGCGGGCATCAGTGCGAGCGATAATCACTAGACCACTATTGCCACGAGCTTTTACAGCAGCGCGAATTTTAGCAGCGTGTTCATTCAGAGAAATTACTCGCTTACCTTCAAAATGTCCGCATTTCTTCGGCCATTCCTGATCTTCTAAAATAATACCCGCTAAATCCAATTGTACCGCATTCTTAACAGTTCGCATCACATTTAAAACATTACCATAACCCGTATCACAATCGGCAATTAAAGGTATATTAATTGACTGAGCTATTCTGCCAACAGTATAAAACATTTCCGTGGCAGTAAGAAAACCATAGTCAGGTAAACCCAAGGTAGAAGCAGCAATACCGAAACCACTAGTAGCAGCCACAGAAAAACCTGCATTTTCGGCTAATTTTGCACTCAAACAGTCATAAACACCAGGAATAATGATAATTTCAGGACCAGTGAGTAACTCGCGTAATTTGTGACTCAGAGACATATAAGTAAAAATAGGATACTATTTTTAGTATTACCTCATCTAGTGCTAAAAATGTTATTATCTTGGTGATTTTTTAGAAAAATTTTCAAATTCCATCACTGAAACTTTTACTCTGTGTACCTTGTGTGTCTCTACCTGAGATAAACTCTTTTAATTATTCATTGTACTTATATTATCTAGTTCATAAAAATTAGGAAAATCAACAATGACTAAACCGATTGAAGTTCGTAACCCTCGCACGGGAAAATTTGATTATGTAATTGTTCCTCCTCCTCCAAAATTACTATTTCAACAGTGTCAAAGACTGAGAAGAGGACAAATTAATTGGCAAAAATTAGAGGTTGATGAAAGAATTTCTGTTTTAAAAAATTGGAAACAAAGTATATTATTAGAAAGAGAACAAATTACAGAAGCATTAGTTAGCGATACTGGCAATTTATCAACATCAGCAGGAGAAATAGATTCATTAATTAGTAATATTGATAGATGGTGTAATCTTGCTCCTTCCTTACTACAAGATACAGCAAAAAATACCACAATTCCATTTATTGCTTTACAACAAACTGCCGTTCCCTATCAACTAGTTGGTGTGATTAGTCCTGCAAATTCTCCTTTATTATTATCTACAATGGATGTAATTCCTGCTTTATTAGCTGGTTGTGCGGTAATAGTTAAACCTAGTGAAGTTACCCCTAGATTTGTTGCCCCATTAATGAATACTGTAAATAATATTCCCCAATTAAAAGAGGTATTAACTTTTGTGGAGGGATCTGGACAAACGGGAACAAATTTAATAGAAGATGTGGATTTAATTTGTTTTACTGGTAGTTTAGATACCGGAAGACTAGTAACAGAAATAGCAGCACAAAACTTTATTCCTGCCTATTTAGAATTAGGTGGAAAAGATCCGGCTATTGTGTTAGAATCAGCAGATATAAATTTAGCAACTTCAGCAATTTTATGGAGTGCAGTTTTCAATACTGGACAGTCTTGTAATTCTATTGAGAGAATTTATGTAGCTGATGCCATATTTTCAGAATTTTATCATCAATTAATTGCTAAAGCTCATCATTTACAATTAGCTTATCCTACTCCAGAAAGTGGGCAAATTGGTCCGATTATTTCTGAAAAACAAGCAGCAATTATTAATGAACATTTACAAGATGCGATTTCCAAAGGTGCAATAATTCATTGTGGAGGTAAAGTGGAAGAAATTGGCGGAGGTTGGTGGTGTCGGCCTACGGTAATTACTGAAGTTAATCATACCATGAAAATTATGACAGAAGAAACATTTGGTCCAATTATGCCAGTGATGTCTTTTAATAAAATTGATGAAGCTATAGAATTAGCTAATGATTCCATTTATGGACTAAGTGCATCTGTATTTGCAGAGTCTTTAGAGTCAGCTATAGAAGTTGCCCAAGAAATTAATGCTGGTGTTATTAGTATTAATGATGCCGGATTATCCTCTATAATTTATGAAGGAGAAAAAACGCCTTTTAATTTTTCTGGTATGGGAGGTTCTCGTAGTGGTCCTGCAGCATTAAAAAAATTTCTCAGGAAGAAAACTTTTTTGATGAAAACTAATTCTACTCGTAATTCTTGGTGGTTTAATGATGGAGAATAAGAATCAAATTTATTTGTTGCTGATTCAAGGTATGATTTTGTTTCACGCAGAGGCGCAGAGGTACAGAGAATAAGAGCTTCATTTTTGTAATTTCCATTTTTGTAATTTCTAAATTTCATATCCTAATTCAGCAAAGCCCAAATTTAATGTAGTTTACTATATAGAACTTACGCAAGTATCACACCACAAATCTGTTGTAGGGTGCGTCAGATATAATCTGTTTATTTCCAGAATTTATCAAATCTGACGCACCGTATTAATCTTCCAATTGTAGGGCACAACAGCTTAATTATCAATAATAAGATTAAACTGAAATCTCTAACTGCTTATATTTCCTCATACTTTATTGACAAATTTATTTACAAGATGACAAAAAAAGTCACGAATCTTTATGCTAGGATTGCTATAGTCTGTAATTAAGTCCGTACTTAAGTTTGTACTTAATTCTCCATTTCATAAGGTATTTCCATGAATAAAATTGACAAAAGTAACAAAATTAATTTTTCCACTCCTAGCGGTTTTCCTGAATTTCTCCCTAGTGAAAAACGCTTAGAAGTATATTTATTAGATATTATTCGGCAAGTTTTTGAAAGTTATGGTTTTACTCCTATTGAAACTCCCGCAGTAGAAAGGTTAGAAGTATTACAAGCTAAGGGTAATCAAGGTGATAATATTATTTATGGTATTGAGCCAATTTTACCCCCAAATCGTCAATTAGAAAAAGATAAATCAGGAGAAACTGGTTCAGAAGCTAGGGCTTTAAAATTTGATCAAACTGTACCTTTAGCGGCTTATATTGCCCGTCATTTGAATGAATTACAGTTTCCCTTTGCCCGTTATCAAATGGATATGGTATTTCGCGGAGAAAGGGCAAAAGATGGCCGTTTTCGTCAGTTTAGACAATGTGATATTGATGTGGTTGGTAGGGAAAAATTAAGTTTACTTTATGATGCCCAAATGCCAGCAATTATCACGGAAATTTTTGATAAGATTAATATTGGTGATTTTGTTATTCGCATTAATAATCGGAAAATTCTCACAGGTTTTTTTCAGTCTGTGGGGGTTGCTGATGAAAATATTAAAACCTGTATTACTATTATTGATAATTTGGAGAAAATTGGCGAAGTTAAGGTTAAAGAACAATTAGAAAAGGAAGGTATTACAGCAGCACAAACTGAGAAAATTATTGAGTTTATCAAAATTGATGGTTCTGTAGATGATGTATTAGGAAAATTGGAGTTTTTAGGCAGTAATTTAACTAATGCAGAACAATTTAATTTAGGAGTAACTGAATTAAAAACCGTAATTAATGGAGTGAAAAATTTACAAGTTCCTGAAAATCGTTTTTGTATTGATTTATCCATTGCTAGAGGTTTAAATTATTATACAGGTACGGTTTATGAAACTAGTTTAATAGGCCATGAAGCATTGGGAAGTATTTGTTCTGGTGGTAGATATGAGGAATTAGTGGGAGTGTTTTTAGGGGAAAAAATGCCTGGGGTGGGTATCTCTATTGGTTTAACTCGGTTAATTAGTCGGTTGTTAAAAGCAGGTATTTTAAATACTTTATCTCCTACCCCCACTCAAGTGGTAGTGGTAAATATGCAAGAAGATTTAATTCCGGTTTATTTGCAAGTTTCTCAACAATTAAGACAAGCAGGAATTAAGGTAGTGACTAATTTTGAAAAACGTCCTTTAGGAAAGCAATTTCAAGCAGCAGATAAACAGGGTATTAGATTTTGTGTAATTATTGGTGCTGATGAAGTTGTGTTAGGAAAATCATCTTTAAAAGACTTACAAACCGGTGAACAAATAGAGGTTACTTTACAAGAATTAGGGGAAGAAATTAAACGCAGGTTAGGATAAAATGTAACCCACTGAAAAATCAGATCCCGGACTTCTTGAAGAAGTCCGGGATCTTTGTTTGAAGCCCAAATAATTTCAGTTTTTTTTGAGATTAACTAACAAATTAACTAACAAGTTTAAATAATTCGGTTATCTGATGTATGTAAACCAGAAATTAGTTGCGATGCTTCTGCTAACAGTTGCTGTTGTTCTGTGTGTAATTCTCCTAACCTACGATTAATTTCTAATAACCTTTGTTCTTTGGTTTGTTGCACTGCACGAGTTTTTTTCCAAAGTTTAAAACTTCCTAAAATAGAACCTTTCAACAGGATAAATGGTACTTTTAAAATAGACCAACTAGCTGTTTCTATTACTCTCATAATTGCCTTAATAATGCTAAAAATGATGGCAATTACTAATAATAAAATTATCATACCCCGCACAGGATGATTTATTCCCCAGGTGACAATGTGAACTATTTGGCCAATATGCGGATGGTTTGATAACAAGTTATTAAATGTGTGAGTCATACTTGTGATCATCGTGGAAAGTATATCATTAGCTATGGTTTCACTAATATGCCATTTATTTTCTAAAAATACTTTACTTTTATCTATTGTTTCTGTGGTTGTATTTTGTAGGTTATGTTGTAAGTTCTCAATATTTTGCTTTATTTCTTGGGTGAAGTTTTGCCAGTGAGATAAGTTAATATTGGCTAGGTTAATGGTCATAGATTCATGCAAATATTGATTAATAAGCTAATGTGCAGCACTCACTGTATAATTAAAAAACCTGAAGTTACAGTAGCACAAGCATCTTGCTTGTATTAATTATTCAAGTTAAAAGCACAACAGCTTATGAACACAGCAAGATGCCTGGGTTACTATGAACAGGCAAGATGCCTGTGTTACTATGAACAGGCAAGATGCCTGTGTTACAAGGGTTTGATCATTAACAAGCCACATCACCTACTTTGATTCAATTCATAATTACCTAACTCTTCTAAACACTCTTGTTTCAATTTTTCCCGAATTGATAATGGTGCTATTACTTCCCCTTTGGGTCGCCATTCTCTTAATCTCATTAAAACGTTTATATCTTCTGTACGTATCCACGCTGTATAATAAGCATCAGATGGTGACTTTTGCTTGAGAATCTCTAATATTTGCTGTTGTTGGGTTTTGGGAATATGTTCGGTAATTAACTTAGTTATATTTGTGTAGTGAATAGGTTGAAAAGATTGATGACGACGAGTATTATCTACGTACCAGCGAGCAAAATGCTTAGGAAAGCGCATGATTAACAATTCCCGTTCCAGGTAAAAATTAAAACCCCATGCTGTTTCTAATTCCGCTTCTACTTGACCAGGTGTGGGAAGTTGACCATTATACCACATTTTTTGTAATTCTGGAGGAATTGCGGGATCTCCCCAAGATAAGATTTGTAACTTTTTCGATGTAATGCGATCCAGGCGGTAATTATGCCACCCTATATTACCATCAGGATCTCTACCATAGGCACTCAGGTATTTTGCACGTCTGGAATAATGAATACAAACTGGATATACTATTACTTCTGCTTTGGTTTCTGTTCTGGGTATGTTCACTTTAAAACGTAGCACACCCAAACTAGGGTTACGCCAAATTTGTTCTATTTGTTCTTGATAGTTGTCCACTTCATCCTGTTTTTCATCGGAAAGAATATAGTCAAGATGAATAAATATCCGTTTTTCAGGTTGTTGCGATGTTTCTGTGGGGGATGTATGAAACATTTGTTCCCACAGGTTTTGTACAATTATGTCTAGGTTGGGTTTGATGAAGGCAATTGATTCTAATGTGTGTATTATTTCCCAGGTTTGTGCTAGGGATATTTGGATAAAACTCGGTTGTGTGACTGTGGGAAGGTTTAATTGTGGTAGTTTGCTTTTTGATATACCTTGATATTGTCCTTTATGGGGTACTTCTAACCATCCTAAACGGGCAAGTTGTTTTAAGTCATCTCGCAAGGAACGATGAACTGTTGCAAAGGGAGGTTGTTTTAACAAATCTTGTAAATATTCCTCTGTGATACCTGTAAGTTTAATGATTTCTTCTTGCCATTGTGGAGTGATGGGGAATATTTGTCCAGTGGTTTGATGACAGATACAGGTTTTATCTGGACATTGCGCGTTTATGTCGGGGATGGTCAGAGTTTCGATTTTAGGATGATTATATTTGAATAAGCGATCGCGCAATTGGGAGTAGGTAAAGTTTCTCGGAAGTTCTTCTATCCAGTTTTCTTCTCCATACAATTTGGTCAGTATTACCCATAATCGCACGGAACGATGTAACCGGTTGCCTAGTTGTCCGGCTGCTAACCAATGTAATATTTGTGGTGTTGCTGGATAAAAGAAGTTCACTGTAGCATTTTCTAATGGTTTCTATTTGTTTATTGTAATGGATTTTGGTGATGAACTACAATATCCACAACAATATCCCGGACTTCTTAGAGAATTTGGGGATCTGATTCGCAGATTTTACAAATATAATATCACACATATCATTATTGACGATTTTTGTCCAGTCTCAGGATAGTATCAGGGTTGATACGTCTGCATAGTTCTAGTTTTTCCACACTATAAGCACAACAAGTACAGATGTTAAGGTATCTCTATGTGTTTCCATCCCCTTGCGGGGAAAAGGTGATCAAAGACCTGGAAGCTATCAAAAAAGGAGTGCGGTCATTTGTAGAGTTTCCATCCCCTTGCGGGGAAAAGGTGATCAAAGACCAATTGACGATGAGTCAGGTCTCCAGTTATTACCCAAGTTTCCATCCCCTTGCGGGGAAAAGGTGATCAAAGACAGATTGTAGAATTGAGTTCTGTTGATTTTCCAGAAGGTTTCCATCCCCTTGCGGGGAAAAGGTGATCAAAGACCTATTAAGCAAAATCTATCCCCCACTCTAGCGGAAGGTTTCCATCCCCTTGCGGGGAAAAGGTGATCAAAGACGGGAGCGACAGTTAGCTGATACCTACCTATCTGATGTTGTTTCCATCCCCTTGCGGGGAAAAGGTGATCAAAGACCTTTATGGTTGTTTATGGATGAGGACGATTCCTCAAGTTTCCATCCCCTTGCGGGGAAAAGGTGATCAAAGACCAAGGTAAAAATATTTTGCGACGTAAGGGATGGACCCGTTTCCATCCCCTTGCGGGGAAAAGGTGATCAAAGACGCGGCAAAGAACAATGGAAATGGCTGGAAACAGCCGCAGAAAAGTTTCCATCCCCTTGCGGGGAAAAGGTGATCAAAGACGTAAGTGCTGTTACCTTAGCAGCTTTAAGATACAAGTTTCCATCCCCTTGCGGGGAAAAGGTGATCAAAGACTCTTGCTGTTTGATACCTCCTAGTTTGGGAGAAGGGGAGTTTCCATCCCCTTGCGGGGAAAAGGTGATCAAAGACATAAACAAGACTAAGCTGCTATTAGAAACCTTGTTTCCATCCCCTTGCGGGGAAAAGGTGATCAAAGACTCTACTACCCGATGATACAGCGTAGCAGTGACACAATGTTTCCATCCCCTTGCGGGGAAAAGGTGATCAAAGACACGCGGAAAAAGCTGTGGAGGTCTGCACCAAGCAGGCAAGTTTCCATCCCCTTGCGGGGAAAAGGTGATCAAAGACATACAGCCTAATTCAGAGGAATCTGCCCCTGATTTAATAGTTTCCATCCCCTTGCGGGGAAAAGGTGATCAAAGACGTCGTCTTCAACTACGCCGGCTTGTTACACATCAAGTCGTTTCCATCCCCTTGCGGGGAAAAGGTGATCAAAGACAGACACTTTCGCCTGAAATTGGATGGAAGGATATTTATGTGTTTCCATCCCCTTGCGGGGAAAAGGTGATCAAAGACTGCGTACAAAGCAGCATCTATCTTTGAAACAAAAGATGGTGTGTTTCCATCCCCTTGCGGGGAAAAGGTGATCAAAGACTCATCAAGTAAATTGTCAAGGGATCATGGGAGCAGGGTTTCCATCCCCTTGCGGGGAAAAGGTGATCAAAGACGCACCAAAGGTCGGAAGATACCTAACGTGCCCGCTGGGTACAGTTTCCATCCCCTTGCGGGGAAAAGGTGATCAAAGACAGAAGTGGGTGGATTATTTATTACAGGAGCAAACTTATGTTTCCATCCCCTTGCGGGGAAAAGGTGATCAAAGACCTGTAATCCTGATGCTGACTCCTGGGTCGCTAAGTTAGGTTTCCATCCCCTTGCGGGGAAAAGGTGATCAAAGACTTTAACGGAAGCTAAACAAAAGCTCCGTCAAGCGGAGTTTCCATCCCCTTGCGGGGAAAAGGTGATCAAAGACGCTTTGATGGTCTTCTAGAAGAAATAAAGTCTGGTGAAGTTTCCATCCCCTTGCGGGGAAAAGGTGATCAAAGACCTGCGTGGAATTTGTTGAGTGTTACAGACCCTTGTTACAGACGTTTCCATCCCCTTGCGGGGAAAAGGTGATCAAAGACTGTGAACCAACGGCTGTAAGGAGCCTTGTATTATGTCGTTTCCATCCCCTTGCGGGGAAAAGGTGATCAAAGACAAGGAGGGCTAAAATCCCTCCAGTTTAAAACCACCCTGTTTCCATCCCCTTGCGGGGAAAAGGTGATCAAAGACCTACCAGAGAAGCATTACCGCTCTGAAGGGTATGTAGCGTTTCCATCCCCTTGCGGGGAAAAGGTGATCAAAGACCGTCATGCGGAAGAACTAATGGCTAGGATACAAAGGGAGGTGTTTCCATCCCCTTGCGGGGAAAAGGTGATCAAAGACCTTTCAGATTTTTACTATTTGGATGAGAGAGGATAGTTTCCATCCCCTTGCGGGGAAAAGGTGATCAAAGACCCTATACCTACTGACCTGCTATCACAACTGGCTTTCAGAGTGCATTTGCACCGAGCCACGGAAACAAAAGTGTGATATTTTTAATAAGTATTCAATTTTCAAGGTTCTGAGTGCCGTTTTCAGCTAATAAACATAATATAAAACAAAAACTCCAAGAAGTCAACCCCTAAAACCAAAATTTTCTCAAAATTACAAAAGATTAATAAATTTAAATAGTTTTAACTGCCTGCGCCGAACTTAGTTTAATTACTTACAATCTGTAACAGTCCCCTAAATGCTGATATAGAGAGTATTTGGAGTAAAAATACCCTTCCAAATAGCAGCAGAAAAAGTAACGAAAAGTTTACAAAAGTTCGTTACAAAAAGTCATTACAAGATCAGATAATCAGGAGGTTCATAGGGAGGTTCCCCACCAAAAACCTTAGTATTTTTCTTAGCGGTTTCATCCAGGGGATAAATACGCAAATTATCTTCACTTAACTTTAAAACTGGCAACCAACGCTTTTCTAAAAGATAATTCAAATCCTTGTCATCTAAAGGACATTCAAAAACAGAATACTGTACTCTTTGACAACGCTGTTCTAATAACTTAACCAATTTAGCGCGGCGTTTATCATCGCGTATGTCATAGCAAAGCAACCACAATTTTGGCATAAAACAATGGATAATAGATAATTGAGAATTAGCAGTTATTGAATATGGCACTTTATTTAGATTCAGCGATCGCATCCGAAGCCGAAATAGTCAAACAATGGGGATGGGTAAAAGGTATCACCACCAATCCTACCTTATTAGCACAAGCGAATACACCTCCAGAAACTACCCTAAAAACCTTAGTATCCTTAACATCAGGACCAGTATATTATCAACTCCAAGCTACCGATAAACAAAGTATGATACGTGAAGGTATCAAAGCCTCGGAAATTATTGGTTCTCAGACTATACTAAAAATTCCAGCCACACCACTAGGTTTTGAAGTCGTAGCCGCACTTTCTCCACAAATTACCTGTTCTGTCACTGCTATTTATAGTTCCGCACAGGCCGCAGTTGCCAAGGAAGCAGGAGCAAAAATTGCCATAGCCTATGTTAATCGTGCTACAAGATTATTAGGTGATGGTATCGCATTAGTCAGAGATATAGCCAATATTCTCCAAGGTAGCGATGTACAAATTTTAGCAGCTAGTATTAAATCACCGGAGGAAGCAGCCGCGTCTATTCAAGCTGGTGCAGATCATTTAACTTTACCATTATCCATGTTACAAGCTATGGCTAATAATGATTTATCAAATCGCACCGTTGCTGATTTTGTATCTGGTGGAATAGGGTTAAAAATTGATAATTGATAATTAATAATTGATAATTGATAATTGATAATTGATAATTAATAATTGATAATGCATATTAATCCTCAAAATCCTCACATCCTGAGTATCTTCATTCAGACAAATCAACTATTTAATTACAAACGCCTCATAGTCTAACTGAGAATGTATCAAACATCTTCCCAACCATCTTGCTTGTTCCACTAATATCTGACTCAACATTAACTTTCTATTTTGTGGCGGATATAAAAACGCCGTTCTTAACCTTCGTTCCAACTCCCCCAACAACAGTTTTTTCGCAAGTAAGCCTAACCAAATTCCCTCCCCATCTGGAGATGGTTGAAAATCTTCCTTACCTACTATCTCTGATTGAATCATAGAAATTACCGCATGATCAACCACTATCGGCCGAAATTCCTCCATTAAATCTAATACTAAATTAGGTCTGTAAGATTCCGTAGCATGAAAAAATCCTAAATAGGGATCTAAACCTGCTTGTACTGTAGCAGAAAATACTCTAGCTAACAATACACCATATCCCCAACTTAACAAAGCGTTTATGGGATCTAAAGGTGGTCTGCGGTTGCGCCCTTGAAAATTCCACTCTTGGGGAAAATAATGGCGTAAAGCCTGATAATAATTACGTGCGCATATTCCCTCAATTCCCATCAACTCATCACGATTAAATGGGTTTGTGATATGTAACAAACGGGAACAATAGGAATTAATCAAATCTATAGCTTCTGCCAATTCCGTAATTTTACCATTAGTGGCGCGGTTACGCCGTTGTAATACTACTCGTTGATTCCGAATTTTACCCAGTATCATTTTTTGTGCTAAAGCCATACCGAAAGTAGTTTCCACTGTACGATATTGTGCTAATTTTATGGCAATATTACCGTGAAATTGACTTTGTAACCTCCCGCGAAACTGTCCATCTTGGCGCAAAAAGATAGTTTCTATACCTTTATCTAAGAGTTTAGAAATGGCAACATCAGTTAACTGTACTCCAGGGAGAATAATAATTAAAGAAATATCTTCTAAGCGACAGGTTTCAGTTTTCTGTTCTTTAGCAACTATTAAAGACTCATTACAATAACGGACAATAGTTCCATGTTCAGTTAAATATAGAGTAGTCATTTTTTCTTGATTGCTAACTGATAATTATTTACATGGTTTATTCTTACACCTTAATAGAAGACCCCTTTTCCATGAAAATTTATAACGCTTTGTATTTTGCAAGACTTACGCAACTAGCATATTGGTAAGGTGTGGTTCCACAAGCTCACCAACCACATCAGATATTATAAATTATATAAATAACCAACCGTTGATATCTAACGCACCCACTCAACAGATTTTTTAGTAAGCTAATGTGCAGCACCCACTGTATAATTAAAAAACCAGAAGTTACAGTAGCACAAGCATCTTGCTTGTATTAATTATTCAAGTTAAAGACACAACAACTTAATTAAAAAAACCAGAAGTTACAGTAGCACAAGCATCTTGCTTGTATTAATTATTCAAGTTAAAAGCACAACAACTTAATTAAAAAACCAGAAGTTACAGTAGCACAAGCATCTTGCTTGTATTAATTATTCAAGTTAAAGACACAACAACTTAATTAAAAAACCAGAAGTTACAGTAGCACAAGCATCTTGCTTGTATTAATTATTGAAGTTAAAAGCACAACAACTTAATTAAAAAACCAGAAGTTACAGTAGCACAAGCATCTTGCTTGTATTAATTATTCAAGTTAAAAGCACAACAACTTAATTAAAAAAACCAGAAGTTACAGTAGCACAAGCATCTTGCTTGTATTAATTATTCAAGTTAAAAGCACAACAACTTAACTACGACACTTACATAAGTCCTATTTTGGATAAGTCTTGTGTACTGATACACCCTAGTATACTAATGATGCAAACAAACACACAAATAATTCAGTATTATTTCTATTGTTAATCTTTATTAAGTGATAAATAGTATAAATAAGAGTAAAAAAATTACCCAAAACATAACGAAACTAGTAACCCAACTTACTAGTTATAATTCTAAGCCTTTTTTATACCCCTATATCACCATGAAAAAGGCAGAACTTGATTGATTTCTAACGTTTTTAAGGAGGTTAAAAAGATATTTGCTAGGGGTAATTCGTGAATTACCCCTACACAAGAATAAAGTTTTTAGTCCAATCTTGCGTAAGTCACAAATTAACTCGCTGTTTGTCAATCTTCCAATCAGGACTTCATACTATATGTCTTTACATCCTTTTTTAATTGCTTCCGGCTGAATCCTTAGTCCCCTTACTACCATTGGTTTTCAATCAGTAGGCCTTGCTTTTTATACCTCAGACTCTCTCAGTAAGAGTGAAACAACGGGTTTTGATAATATGGGTGAAAAGGCTTTAGATTTACACATTCAGTTTAATAACTCATTTATAAGCTAATGTGCAGCACTCACTGTATAATTAAGAAACCTGAAGTTACAGTAGCACAAGCATCTTGCTTGTATTAATTATTCAAGTTAAAGGCACAACAGCTTACCAAACCAGGGAAACTAAGTTACAGTAGCACAAGCATCTTGCTTGTATTAATTATTCAAGTTAAAGGCACAACAGCTTACCAAACCAGGGAAACTAAAGTGATACCATCACCCTGACAGTGGTTGATAATTAATAATTTATCTATCACCTAGAAATTTACTTATTCACTAATTTAGGAATCTCCAATATGTCTTTACGTGGTTTTTTAATTGCTTCCGGCTTAATCCTTAGTCCCCTTACTACCATTGGTTTTCAATCAGCAGCCTTTGCTGACACAGACAACACCCATATTCAGATTGGTGGCACAGTTGCCACAATCATCAGTATTAATGCAACACCAACTTCTGATGCTTCTAATTTACCTTTGAGTCAAACGGGTGAACAGATTGTCAAAATTGCTGACCTTAAAATTACAACTAACAGTCCTGCCGGTGTAAGAATAACTGTAAAATCACTGTACAACGGCACTTTGTTAAACGATGTTAATGACTATATTAACTACGGTATTCAAATAACGGATGATTCTACTACGCCTGATTCCGGATCTTTTAAAACCTTAGAAGAAGATGTGTCAATTAGTAAAACAACGGGTTTTAATTCTGAAACAGGTGAGAAGCAGTTAGATTTATACCTTAGGCTTAATAACTTGTCTATACCAAAACAGGGAAACTACAATGATACCATAACCCTGACAGTGGCTGACAATTAAGAATTTATCTATATAGCAGTTTTAGGTTGAGGGTAGTAGGGGTAATTGATGAATTACTATTACCCCTATGGTCGGTTAATCAATAGATTCTTGTATCGCGATAGACTAAAATTAGCTATATTAGCTACCAGTTTCAAATAACTAATCATTCTACACCAAAACACTGAAACTATAGTGATAAGCTAATGTGCAGCACTCACTGTATAATTAAAAAAAATTAAAAAACCTGAAGTTACAGTAGCACAAGCATCTTGCTTGTATTAATTATTCAAGTTAAAGGCACAACAGCTTACCATAACCCTGACGGCTACATATATCCCTGCTTTTATGCAATACCCTGGAACTTATAGCAGTTTTATTAAACTAACTTTATTTGATAACAATTAAATCATGAAACTCTCAGTTCGACATTTTTTTAATTTTATTTTCTTTGTAATATTAAGTGGGATTTCACCAGCACTAGCCTTTAAGTTAGACCCAATTTCTAGGGTATTTGAACCAGCAGGAGTAGGCGCTACCCAGTCTTATAAAATTATTAATGATACCTCAGAAAAAATTGCCGTTGAAGTTTCAATGGTAGAGCGAAAAATCAGTATAGATGGTCAAGAAACCACTGAAAAAGCTGATGGTGATTTTTTAATTTATCCATCCCAAATAATCCTACCACCTCAAGGTGTACAATCAGTTCGCGTTACTTGGTTAGGTAATCCTAACCCTGAAAAAGAACTAACTTATCGTCTTGTGGCTGAACAGTTAGCAGTTAACTTAAAAGATCCCAAACAATCACAACTAGAAACAACAACAGGGGGAATCAAAGTAATGTTTCGTTATATGGGATCAGTCTATATTCGCCCCAAAAATGCACAGTCTAAAGTTCTACTTAATGGCATTACTCACGAAAAAGGAAAAGAAGGAAATGATCTGTTAGTAATTACCTTTGATAATCAGGGTACTCGCCGGGCAGTTTTATCAGAATTAAATTTAAACCTAACTAGCGAAAAAGGCACTCAACTTACTCTCAAACCAGAACACTTACAAGGTGTTAATAATGGGGTGATTTTGGCAGGAAATCAGCGACGGTTTTCTATTCCTTGGCCTAAACAATTACCTGTGGGCAAAGTCACAGGAACATTTACATTTAAAGATGTTCAATAATTACGAATTTGATATTGCCAGAAACAGAAGAGGATGTATGAAAGGTCATTAAATGTATAAATAAATCCCTCTCCAAACCTCTGCTTTGCAGGTAGAGAGGCTTTGAAGTCCCTACTTCCCTCTCTTCTTAGGAGAGGGTTAGGGAGAGGTAGGAGGGTTAGAGATCAAGGCTTTTGGCATTTGAGAAAATAGTTCTCAGACATCCTCTTAAAAAACAAATTTATCTCATGAATGAAACTAAAATTAAAGCCACATAATTTACAATTATTCCTGTTTTTTTCTTGCAGTTCAATTCTCTTTAATTCTTCACCCAGTTTAGGGCAAGATTCACCTTCTCCGTCGCCCAGTTTACCTCCCGAAAAGCAAAATCAAGACCCGACATTTGAGGAAATTTTTAAGAAACCCCGTGAGGAAAACCAGAGGGTCATCGTTCCCTTTTTTATTGATGGACAACAAAGAGGACAGGTACTACTGACTTTGGAAAATAGTCCTGTCGTTCGTATTCAAGCAGCACCTTTGTTGGCAGAAACAGAAAAAGTTATTCGTCCAGATACCCAGGCAAAACTCACAAGTGCGGTTGATACTCAAGGTAATTTAAGCCTAGAAGTTTTGCTACAAAATGGCTTACAAGCAACTTTTGATCGCTCTAAATTAGAACTACAGATTCAAGTTCCACCTGCTCAACGTCGCACCAATGTGGCTAATTTGAATACTGGCAGATTACCCCCTGATAGTGAAAAAGCCTTGGATCCGAGCACTTTTAGCGGCTATGTCAATTTTCGCGCCGATAAAGATTATATTTGGTCTGGTTCAGGACAGAGAAATATAGGACTGCAACCTTTACGTTTAGCTGTAGATGGTGCATGGAATTATAAAAACTGGGTGTTTGAGGGGCGCGGCAATTTTACAGAAGCAAGAAAACCTGCTTTGATTAGGGGAGATTTGCGAGTAGTCCGGGATGCACCAAAACAAGCTTTGCGTTACGTACTGGGCGACCTTGCTCTTCCCATTACAGGGTATCAAAATAGTAAACCTCAACTGGGAATTTCAGTGGCTAAAAACTTTAGTTTACAACCTTATATAGTTACTCGACCTATTAGCCAATTTGAGTTTTTCTTAGAAACTGATTCGAGAGTTGATATATTAGTTAATGGTACATTACAACGGACTTTACAGTTACCAGCAGGACGACAAGATATTCGGGATTTGCCTTTGAACGGGGGTACTAATGATGTAGAGTTAGTGATTAAAGATGATGTGGGTAGGGTGCAAAAATTGAATTTTTCTAACCCGGTAGCAGGGGATTTATTAGCACCTGGAGTACAGCAATTTGCCTATAGTTTGGGTGTCCCTTCTGCTGATAGTTCAGGCGATCGCACATACAATTTTACTCAACCAATTTTGACTTTATCCCATCGTTTAGGTATAACTAATCAGTTCACTTTAGGCAGTTATTTACAAGCAGATTTACAACAACAACTTGCTGGTTTACAAGGAATTTTCGCCACCAATTATGGTAACTTTGGCTGGGATATCGCCTTCAGTCACGATCAGGAATTAGGAATTGATTATGCTGGTAAGTTGCGTTATGAATACTTACAAATTGGCGCAAATAATCCATCTCAACGTTCTTTTCGATTAACTGTAGAATCCAAAGGCCGGAATTTTATTAGAGTAGGAGAAGATAATCCGCGCAATGCTGTTGTTTATGATATTACGGCTAATTATAGCCAACAATTATTCTGGAACATGAAAGGAAATCTGATCATGAGATATGAATTTGGGCGAGACGTTCCTAATGCTTACAGATTCAATTTAGTGCTTTCCAGAAGTTTCCGCAATGGCTTAAATTTAAGTTTAAATCTCACTCAAAGTCATGATAGAAATGGTATTGATGAACAACGCGCTTATATTAATTTTTCTTTGAATTTACCCCAAAGTCGTCAATCAATTCAAGCATCATCCGATTTTAATAATAAAGGCAAGCTTACCAATCGCCTAAATTGGAATTATACCCCATTGCAAACCATTGGCGCACCACAAGTTTCCCTGGGTGTCAACCAAAATGACCTAAGTTATAATTTGTCTGGAAGGTCATCTTATACTGGCTATCGCTTCACTTGGAATTTAGCCCATGATACAGTTTTTGGTCTGAATAGAGATCAGGCGATCGCTAATACAACTAAACTCAGTTTTGGTACTGCTTTGGTATTTGCCGATGGTCATTTTGGCTGGTCACGTCCTCTTAACAATAGTTTCGCTTTAGTGATTCCCAAAGATAGCTTGAGAGGTCAAGAAATCGGTATTAATCCTAGTTCCGGTGGCTATACCACCCGCATTGATAATTTAGGATTTGGTGTAGTGCCAAATTTAAGTCCTTATAATACTTCCACTGTGATCATTGATGCGCCAAATTTACCTGTGGGAATAGATTTAGGCGATCGTACCATCAAAATTTTACCCACTTATAGCAGTGGTACATTAGTGCGAGTGGGAACAGATGCCACAGTTTTCTTACGAGGAGTATTATTGAACAGTGATGGCCAACCAATTTCTTTACAATCAGCACAGATTGTTTCTGTGGGCGATCGTAATTGGCAGCCAGTTACTATATTCACCAATCGAGCAGGTAAGTTTGCTACTTTGGGATTAAAACCAGGACGCTATGAAATCCGCTTATTTACCAATCCTCCAATGGTGATTCCATTTGCAATTCCATCTGATGCCAAGGGAATATACGATATTGGTACACTTAAAATTCCGTGACAGTTACGGGTGCAAAATGTGGGATCTAAAAATGTGGTATCTAAAAGATATACAGCACACTTAGGGTAAGATCCCCGCGATACAAAAGTTCGCTGTTATATATCTATAGACTAAGGCTGATTCCCAAAAGCTAATAGCTGCTATATTTAAATAATTTGCGATAAAAACCTCTTAGTTCTTTCTTCCTGGGGATTATTAAAAAAGCCATCAGGAGTCGCAGTTTCCACAATTACACCACTATCCATAAAAATAACACGATCAGCCACTTCCCGCGCAAATCCCACCTCATGAGTCACAACTACCATCGTCATCCCATCATTAGCAAGGGTTCGCATCACATCTAAAACTTCACGTACCATTTCCGGATCTAATGCTGATGTAGGTTCATCAAATAACATTATTTTCGGCTGCATAGCTAAAGCACGGGCAATAGCGACCCGTTGTTGTTGTCCTCCAGATAACTGGCCTGGATATTTTTGCGCTTGGGCTAAAATTCCCACTCTTTCTAATAATTGAATGGCTGTTTCTTCAGCTTTACTTTTAGATATTTTTCTCACCCATATAGGTGCTAAAGTAATATTTTCTAACACTGTTAAATGGGGAAATAAATTAAATTGTTGAAATACCATTCCCACTTCTTGACGAATGGCCTCAATATTTTTTAAATCATGAGTTAGGTTAATTCCATCAATAGTAATACTTCCCTGTTGATATTCTTCTAAAGCGTTAAATGTTCTAATAAAAGTTGATTTTCCTGAACCAGAAGGTCCCATTAAAACTACAACTTCTCCCCTAGCTACTGATAAACTTACACCTTTGAGAACATGAAATTTACCATACCATTTATGTACATCTTGGGCAATAATTATTGATTCAGAATTTGATGTTGTTATACTCATTTTTTTTACTCCTTGTTCTTCAGATCCCCGACTTCTTTAAGAAGTCGGGGATCTAGTTGTTGATCTAGTTGTTTAGGTTTTCTAATTTTCTAGCAGTAATAGCCATTACATAACAAAATACCCAATAAACCACTCCAATAAATAAATAAACTTCTGCATATCTACCTAAAAATTGCGGTTGTGCTAATATTGATCTGGCCATTCCTGTTAATTCCACTAACCCCACTAATGACAGTAATGAAGTATCTTTAAATAACCCGATAAATTGCCCCACAATAGCTGGAATTACAGCTTTTAATGCTTGGGGTAACACAATTAATAATATCACATAAGGAGTATTTAAACCTAATGCTTTGCCTGCTTCTATTTGTCCTTTAGGAATTGACTGTAAACCTCCTCTGACATTTTCAGCCATATACGCTGCACTAAATAATGTTAACCCTGCAATACCTCTAACTAAACGATCCAACCGTAAATTTTCCGGCAAGAATAAGGGTAACATAACTTGGGCTAAAAATAGAATACCAATTAATGGCAATCCTCGCACAATTTCAATATATAAAACTGAAAACCAGTGAATTATCGGTAATGTACTAGTTCTTCCTAAGGCCAGTAACACTCCTAATGGAAAAGAAAGTACAATACTGACTATAGCCATTAATAATGTTAGCAATAAACCATTCCAGAAGTTTGTAGAAATGGGTTTTAAACCTAAACCTCCTCCAATTAACCAAAGAATTATCGGGAAGGATAATAACCATATCAATGATATCCAAGGTTTGATTTTATTAGAGAATTTTCTCCCTGTGAAAAGTCCTCCCAGTGATGCAATTGTGATAGCAAATAACCGAATTTTATTAATTGTCTGTAATGGCAGAATTAATAACACAATAATTCCACAAAAAGCAGCAATACTAAAATCACGTTTTGTGAATGTTTGTTGTTGTTTGAATATCCCCATTGTCATACTGGTTAAAGTTGTGGTTATGGCTAAAATAAGCCAAATACGCCAATATAAACTTTTGGGAAATCTTCCTACTAAAAATAAATGTAAATTAACTTGTATTACTTCCCATTTTGATAGGGTAATTAACCAATTAGCAAATCCTTGAAATATCCACAAAATCAATATTATTGACAGAATTGATAATAGACTATTGTACCAGTTGTTAAACAGATTTGTTCTTAACCAATTAATTTTTTCATTCATAGTTTTATTTTGTAAGTAAATAGTTGCTCCAGATCCCCGACTTCTCAAAGAAGTCGGGGATCTTATAGTTATCTTTCTTTAATTTGCACAGCATTGTTAAATTGGTTCATTATTAATGAGATTGTTAAACTTAATGTTAGATATGTCAGCATAATTAAGATCATCACTTCTACCGCTTTTCCTGTTTGGTTAAATGTGGTAGAAGCCACAAAATAAATATCTGGATATCCTACAGCGATCGCTAAACTGGAGTTTTTTGTTAAGTTCAAATACTGACTAGTTAAAGGTGGAATAATTACCCTTAATGCTTGGGGTAAAATTACAAATCTCATGGTTAAAGTAGGGTTTAAGCCAAGCGATCGCGCAGCCTCCCATTGACCCTTTGCTACAGATTCAATTCCTCCTCTGACAATTTCGGCAATAAACGCTCCAGTGTAAAATGTCAACCCTAATAATAATGTAGAAAATTCTGGAGTTAAGGTAAAAAAAGGTAATTCTATTCCACTTTTACTCAAGTTTATTAAACCCAAAATACTGATTTTATTTGCAGCTTTGGGAAAACTCAAAAATACCGCAAAATACCAAAATAACAACTGTAGTAATAATGGTGTATTTCTGAAAATCTCTACATATAATAAACTGATATTCCTTACTAACCAATTATTTGATAATCTGGTAATTCCCGCAGTTAAACCAATAATTGAAGTGAACAAAATTCCTAAAATTGCAATACGTAAAGAATTGAGTAACCCTACCCACAAAGCTAACAAATAAGAATCTGTGGGCTTATAATTAACTATCTTTTCCCCAATATCAAAAGATGCTTGTTGTTGTAAAAAATCAAAACCGAAATTAATTCCTAACTGTTGTAAATTCCGGTTGATATTCATCACAACTATGACGAAAATAGCAACTACCAAAAAAGCCACAATTACTTGAGTAAAATTTTGCCAAAAGCGTTGACTACGCCATAATGGAACTTGAGAATTATTCATGATACACACAATGATAAATACAACTTACAATTATCGAAAAGGAGGAGCATAAAGCAAGCCATTCTCATTCCATAATTGATTTTGTCCCCGTGGTAAATTAAAACTACTCTTTTTTCCCAAATTTCGCTCATATATTTCCCCATAATTACCCACGTGCTTAATAATATTAAAAGCAAAATCATTAGTTAAACCTAAACCAACGCCTAAACTTCCTTCTACTCCTAAAAAACGTTTAATTTCTGGATCAGAACTATTTTTTAATTGGGCAACATTTTGGGAATTAATACCTAATTCCTCAGCCTTAATTAGAGTATAAACAGTCCATTTTACAATATCACTCCAACGAGTATCACCTTTAGCGATCGCTGGTGCCAGAGGTTCAGAAGAAAGCACATCATTTAAAATAATATGATCATCAGGTTTTGCTAAAGTAGAACGTCGAGAAACCAAAGCAGAGCGATCTGTAGTAATAGCATCACAACGTCCTTCACTATAAGTTGCAAAGGTAACATTTACATCTTCAAAAACCACAGATTTATAAGGAATATTGCGTTTTCGCATTTGATCAGCTAAATTTTGTTCAGTAGTAGTTCCAGTTTGCACACAAATAGCCTTATCCTTTAAATCTTGAAGAGACTGAATACCGCTATTTTTCCGCACCATTAAACCTTGACCATCATAAAAAATAACTGGTGCAAAATCCATACCCTGTGCCGTAGCACGGCCAAAAGTCCAACTAGTATTACGACTGAGAATATCCACCTCCCCAGTTTGCAAAGCTGTAAATCTTTCCTTAGAATTGAGAGTACGATATTCCACCGCATTAGGGTTATCAAAAATACCTGCTGCTATAGCGCGACAAACATCTACATCAATACCACTATATTCTCCATCAGTACCGACAAAGCTAAAACCTGGTAATTCCCCACTAATACCACAAACTAATTGTTTACTAGCTTTAATTCTCGACCAAAGATCACGAGTGACAGGTTTACTAGTATTATGAGAATTAGCACCACAAGCAGCCAATATTAAAGCTAAGGGAGTCAGTACCAACACACAGACTAGTTTAGATACATATTGATTCATCCTCAACATCCCCAAAATGATATATTTTTAGCCAGTATCATTGAACGAGTACATGAAATAGAAATAACCATGAACACATCAATTAACCCCAAGTTACTAGTTATAACTATAAACCTTTTTATCCGCTTAAATCCCCCTTAAAAAGGGGACTTTGATTGGTTTACAACCTTTGTGAACCCAGGGTAAAGGGATATCTAGTCTAGGAATAAACCTAATTATTTGTAACTAGCAACTTAGTGTTAACTACAAATGAATATCTATGACAGATCCAGGCTATAACAACTTTCTTAAAAAAACTTTACATATTATCATGGTAAATCAAACACAATCACTCACAATCAAGGTAAATTTCCCAAACATTAACCACAGAATTTTAACATTTGACACATCCTACTTGATAAAGTTGTAAAATCTTGATAAATTCTAGGCTTTTGTCTAGGCTTTGGAGGATAAACCAATTCCGTAAATGCCCCAGCAAGTTACAATAAATTTGGTGACAGCCTCTTCACTATTCTTTATGAGGCTTTTATGGCAGTACATCTGAAACAAATAGCTAAATACCTAGATAACCTTGGTTGGGAATATCGCGTTGACGAAGAGGAAGAACGCATTATTACAGGAGTGGAGGCGCAAAACCTAGAAGACTTCCTCATAGTAGTGCAATTAGATGAAGACGGCAAATTTTTCCGCCTATTTGCCCCCCAAGTCCTTGGAGAAGTCAAAGATCATCCCCATAAAGAGGCCATCTTGCAAACCATGTTGGCTATTTCCTGGGAAACCAAAATGTTACAATGGGAATATGATCCCTCCGACGGCGAAATCCGCGCTATCATTGAGTTTCCTTTGGAAGACTCTACACTCACAGAACGACAATTTAATCGTTGTTTAAGTGGGTTAGTGCAAATTGTAGACAATATCGCTCTACCACGTTTACAAGAAGTCATGGAAACTGGACAAGATCCAGGAAACCTAGACTTAGGAGAAAGATTATTATTGAGTATCCAAGAACAAGCACCAGGCTTACTAGAACTGCTAGAAAAAGCTATGGAAGCCAGAAAAAAACGAGGTAGTTCTTCTCACGAGTTCTAAGTTAAGAAAATTCCCGAAAATAAATTGCTCAACTTCTGCTTCATGAAGTTGTGAAGGGTCACTATATACTAAAATTTTGTAGGGTTGGATTTTTATGACATCTTATGCAGCTTCCTCCGCCAAAGCAGAAATGAGTGAATTACGACGCTTAAAGAGCTTATTACCACCAGAATTACAAAGTTGGGTGACAGTTGAAGGCACAACAGAAGTTAATCCAGCCTTGATACGATCTGAAGAAATTGGTAAGGATCAGGTAGAAATACAAATTGATTTAATTAAATGGGATGCGCTGGCTATGGATCAGCGAAATCTCTTGTTTTGGCACGAAGTAGGCCGCATCCAAAACGATACCATCCCCAAAGACGGTTGGGAAATGGCCGCCTTAGCCATAGGTTTAGGAGGTGCAGTAGGTGAACTGTGGGTACAGGACGGATTACTATTAGTATTAGCATTAGCCTTATGTGGAGTATCAGGTTGGAGACTATACCAAAAAAATAACGGCGAAAAGCAACTCAGAGAATTAATAGATGCTGACGAAAAAGCGATCGCCCTAGCCACAAGATTTGGTTATAGTCTTCCCAACGCCTATAAAAGTTTAGCTAGTGCATTAAAGACATTAGTAGACAACACCCCCAGTAAAAGGCAACGTTCTCGATACGAAGCCAGACTTTCCGCACTCAAACGCAGTGCAAACAAAGCCAAAAATAAATCTAAGAACCCAGAAAATAATGACTACTAGGAGATCAAGGAGTCAGTAGGTTTGAATATATGGCTTATTTGTTTGGCTGACACACCCGCCTGGAAATTCATTTCCAGGCTCATAGCTCAAGTTTACTAAAGTAAACTAAAGAATTTAAAGAATTTTCTAGTTACAGTAATTTTCTCAAATTTTCTCAGGACTTACGCAACTCCCTGTCCCCAACCCCCAACTCCCCACACCACCTATAACATTTACTGGTTATTAATTGCACAATATATAAAAACAGTTAATAAAAGATTGTAAGATACCATACTTTGAAAAAATTCACAATCAGTTATCATATTAACAGTATTGCCTATTATCTCTTTCCTTCTGTCTCAACTTAAGGAAGATAAACAGCAAGAAACAATCAAAGCAGTCCCTAATGCTTTATTATGTGGGATAAATGGGGTTATAGTTTCCCCAGTAAAGGTAAAACTTTCAAAGTAAAAGATATTTATCTGTATTTTTTACAACTATATCAATCTTCAGAATGAAGACAGGCTGAATTAAGTGAATTATATACTTACCCTGTAGCTCACAAATTCAGTAACCTTCACATCAAATCTATCTAGTAGTATTACCAAATAATATTACTAAAAATCTTTTGATATCTGAAGTAAATGCCTTGTATAGAAAATTACGTGACTGACATGACTATTTACGTTGGAAATCTCTCTTACCGTGCCACTGAAGCTGACTTAAAAGCCGTGTTTGCTGACTATGGAGAGGTAAAAAGAGTTGTATTACCTACAGACCGTGAAACTGGCAGAATGCGCGGTTTTGCTTTTGTAGAAATGATGGAAGATGCACAAGAAGATGCTGCTATTACAGAATTAGACGGTGCTGAATGGATGGGTCGTCAGCTAAAAGTGAACAAAGCGAAACCACGAGAAGATGACCGACGAGGTGGCGGGGGTAGAAAAAAAGATTATTAAAAAATAGCAGGTGATAGGGTGTCAAATGCGGAGTATAAATTAGATTTTACCCCATTAGCAATCACCCATCACCAATTACCTATCATAAAATTTCTTCCCTTAATTCCTCATAATCCTGAAAATTTACGCAATACTAGTACAAAGTAAGGAAGGTTTACAGAACATTACACAAATGACAATTCAAACTAGTAATACAACAATATCAACCTGGACCGGTGATACTTTAGCCATTGGTTTATTTGAAGATGCAGTACAATTAACTGGAGATTTGGCTGCTTTAGATCAACAATGGGGCGGTATTTTAACAGAACTCATTACAGAAGAAGAATTTAAAGGTAAAGCTAACAGTACCATCTTTAGCAGACTACCTAGTGGTAATAATGTCCGTAAAGTGATCTTAGTCGGTTTAGGTAAAGTAGAGACACTAAAACTAGATACTTTACGTGGTGTAGCTGCTACAGTAGCCAGAAATGCCAAAAAGCAAAGGACTAAAACCCTCGCTATTAGTGTACCAACTTACAATAATGATCCCGCCTCAACTGCCCAAGCATTAGCAGAAGGTATATTATTAGCATTGTTCCAAGATAATCGTTTTAAATCAGAAGTAGAAAATAAAACTCCTCAAATTGAAACTATAGAATTATTAGGTTTAGCTGGACAAGAAGCGGCCATTATCCGCGCTAATCAAATTGTGTCAGGAGTAAATTTAGCCAGGGAATTAGTAGCAGCACCAGCAAATAGTGTCACACCCATCACTATGGCCGAAACAGCCCAAACCATTGCCCAAGAATATGGTTTAGAACTGCAAATTTTAGAACGGGAAGACTGCGAAAAACTCGGCATGGGAGCATTTTTAGGTGTTGCCCAGGCATCAGAATTACCACCTAAGTTTATTCATCTTACCTATAAACCTAGCACTACACCAAAACGCAAACTGGCTATTATTGGCAAAGGTTTAACTTTTGACTCTGGTGGTTTGAATATTAAAGGTGTAGGTAGTGGTATTGAAACAATGAAAATGGATATGGGTGGCGCAGCAGCAATTTTAGGTACGGCTAAAGCCATTGGCCAATTAAAACCAGACGTGGAAGTTCATTTTATCTCAGCCGTTACTGAAAACATGATTAGCGGTAAGGCAATGCACCCAGGAGATATCTTAACCGCATCTAATGGCAAAACTATCGAAGTGAATAATACCGATGCTGAGGGACGCTTAACCTTAGCAGATGCTTTAGTTTATGCTGATAAATTGGGAGTAGATGCGATCGTTGATTTAGCAACTCTCACAGGTGCTTGTATAGTTGCTTTGGGCGATGATATTGCGGGTTTATTTACACCCGATGACAATATAGCCCATCAATTACAAACATCTGCGGAAACTGCGGGCGAGAAAATTTGGCGTTTACCAATGGAAGAAAAGTATTTTGAAGGGTTAAAGTCTGGTATTGCTGACATGAAAAATACTGGACCACGTGGGGGAGGTTCAATCACTGCGGCTTTATTCCTGAAGCAGTTTGTCAAAAATACACCTTGGGCGCATTTGGACGTAGCTGGACCCGTGTGGGCAGATAAGGAAAATAGTTATAACAATGCTGGTGCTACAGGTTTTGGTGTACGAACATTAGTTAATTGGGTTTTAAGTTAATTAATGATCTTTTTACAATAAAGATCCCGGACTTCTTCAAGAAGTCCGGGATCTGAACTAAGCTAATGTGCAGCACTCACTGTAACTCACTGTATAATTAAAAAACCTGAAGTTACAGTAGCACAAGCATCTTGCTTGTATTAATTATTCAAGTTAAAGGCACAACAGCTTATGAACTATTGTGAAAAAACCTCACAACCAGGATTATTTAAACTAGAATTTTGCACTGTGGCTTGTGGTGTTTCGGCAGTTAAAATCACCTTACCATCATTAGTAAATATCCATCCCTGTGCTTGCTGAATAACTCGATTTTTCAGATTCACTTTTTGATTATTTTGATCAATAACCACAGATTTAATCGTCTCTTGACTAGTTTTTGTGGTTTGAATATCCACTAAGTCTACTACAGGAGAATTACCAGTAAATAAATCATCAGGATGAGATGGTAAACCTCCTTTACCAATAATATTAAATCTACTTTCTTGACGTGCTACTTTACTATTACTACTACAACCTTGAGCAAGTTGACTACTAGCATCAACAAAATTACTGGGTAAAGCTAATAAACCTTTAGATGGATCAACATCTAAACGATTAATAGTAACCTGTCCACTTAATCCAAATTCAGAAGATGCCGTAATATCACTCAAATCTGTTTGTTGAGGCTGAAACTTTAACCCAAAGATTGTGTTAGTTGTAATATTTATCTTTCCGCCATTTCCTTTAAAAGCATTCGCTGTAATATCATTATTTTCACTAGCAAAACTGATCATAAATGGCACATTAATATTAATATTACCACCATTTCCTCCTGCTCCTGCTGTACCTGCGGTAGCTGTAATATTACTATTATTTCTTAACCAGAATAAATCATTAATATTTAGGGTAATTTCTCCTCCTTCATTATTAATGGTTTCTGCTGTAATAAAGGCTTTATTATCTAATATTAATGTACCTGCTTGTAGTGTAATATTACCACCTTTTCCATTTCCTTGACTATTTACGCCAATTCCTGCACCATTTCTAATCATAAATATTTCTGGGTCAATATCAATGCTACCACCATTACCTATTGAACCCTTTTCAGTAGTAGCAAATAGTCCCGTATTTATGCCATCTAAGGTAATATTATCTCTTACTTTGATGATGATATTGCCAGCTTTAGCATTACCTGATGTAGTAGTTAATAATTGTCCACCATTATTGACTGTTAAATTGTTAGCACTAATATTAATATTGCCACCTTGACCATTTCCTGTAGTGGAAGCAGAGATTTTTACACCATCATTAATATTTAAGTTTTGGGTAGTAATGAAAATATTTCCTGCATTACCACTTCCTGTACTTTCTACTGCTAATTTACCTTTTCCAGTAATATTAATAGTTTCTGGTGCACTAATTTGAAAATCCCCTCCATTACCACTTCCTAAAGTTGATCCAGAAATAATTGAACCTGGATATAGATTGAGGTTTAATGTATTCTGATTGCTGTATGGATTGAGTTTTAAAGTTCCTGCTGGTGCTTTTCCTTTTGTTTCAGCAAAAATTTCCAATACCCCCGCCAAATTCATTTGAGATATGTTTAAAGTAATACTACCACCTTGATCTGTGTTACTAGCATTTTGAGTAGCAGTAGCCGTAATGCGGGCGGCTTCAGAAAGATTAAAATTAGGTGTATTAATCATAATATCTCCAGCTTTTCCTGCACCGCTAGTTTCTACAGAAATTACGGGAGCAAGATTCTGTGATCCTCTACCTAAATGAACCGAATTATTGGCATTAATATTAATAGTACCTCCTTGACCACTGCCATTAGTAAAAGCATAAATTGAGCCACCATTTTCTAATTTAAAATTATTAGTATTGAGGTTTATATTACCGGCTTTTCCTTGTGCAGTAGTGCTGGCAGATAGTTCTCCACCATTTTCAATGAATATATTTCCATTTACAGCAATATTTATATTGCCACTATTGCCTAAAGAACTGGTATTGGTGAAAAACCCACTGGTACCGCTCACATTAGGTACTATTTTTTTACCAAAAGGATCTAGCTGATTACCAATGCTAGAAAAACGAGAATTGTAAGTTGAATCACTACCTGATACTAACAGGTTGGTTGTATTCACTGTAATATTACCTGCTTGTCCACTACTAGAGGTATTCGCTAGAAATTGTCCGCCATTAGTCACCTCAACAGAATTAGCATTAATTGTGATATTTCCTCCAGGATTACCGTTTTCTGTCCGGGTATCTAAAACACCACCATCCAAGATTTGAAAGATCCCTGTGTTAATTGCGATGTTTCCACCTTTGCGTCCCATGTTTCTGGTACTAGAAAATAAGCCACTAGATGATCCTTGCTGTATTCTATTGCCAACAACATCTTCTAATAAAGCGATTCCAGATATATTAACAGACTCAGCTGTATCAATGTTGATATTACCAGCATTGCCATTTCCCACAGCAATAGCCATAATTTGAGAGCCATTTGTTAAAGAGAGATTACGAGCTTTGATATTAATGTTATTTCCATTGCCATTAGCTGTCCCATATACATAATTGAGAATTGCACTGTTATTTTGTAGTGTTATAGAGTCATCTATTTCTAATTTAATCTGTCCAGCATCTCCTAATGAATAGACACTACTGTTTAAATCAGAGAAATTTCTGATAAATAGAGATTTGGCTTTGATGTAAATATCGCCTGCCTTTCTAGTGCCATCAATCATGTTAAATTGACCATCATACAAAGAAGTGGAAATATAACTATAATCGCTCATTAAAACCCCATCTGTGGCTTGCACAGATATATTTCCCCCATTTCCTTGTCCAAAACTCAAGGAAGAAATATAACTACCATTACCCAAGGACATTGATCCAGTTTTGATATCAATATTGCCTCCATTTCCTTGTCCTAAAGTATAAGCATCAATTGAGGAATTATTAAATGATATAGACTTAGCGAATATATTAACATCTCCTGCTTTACCTATTCCACCACCATAGTTACTGCTGTCCATGCTGCTATTTGTGGCAACAACTGTACCATTGTCACTGTTGAATTGAATATTTCCACTGTTGCCATTTCCTGAATATGAGTAGGAGTATAGACTTTCTGTAGATATATTGCCATTACTGGCATTTAAGGCAATATTTCCCCCATTTCCTTGTTGAGAATCAGAGTATAAAATATTATTAATATTAATATTGCCACCAGTGCTGTTTAACTGAATAGATCCACTATTACCTGTTTCTGCACCTGAGTTTAATGTCCCGGTTGTAATATCATTTTTAGCAGAAAAGGAGATCGATCCACCATTCCCACTGCCTCCAGAATTATTTATGATTTGTGATGTCACTACTCCGTCGCTAGTGTCAATACTACCATTGTTACTGATCAGAGTTATATTGCCACCATTGCCAATTCCAGCCGCTTCAGAATATATAGTTCCAACCTTGATATTATCAACCGCATTAATATTGATTGCGCCGCCATTACCATTATTAGAAGCTGAGATGAGCATGGTAGTGGTAATATTTTTGGCATTTAAGGCAATATTTCCCCCATTTCCTTGTTGAGAATCAGAGTATAAAATATTATTAATATTAATATTGCCACCAGTGCTGTTTAACTGAATAGATCCACTATTACCTGTTTCTGCACCTGAGTTTAATGTCCCGGTTGTAATATCATTTTTAGCAGAAAAGGAGATCGATCCACCATTCCCACTGCCTCCAGAATTATTTATGATTTGTGATGTCACTACTCCGTCGCTAGTGTCAATACTACCATTGTTACTGATCAGAGTTATATTGCCACCATTGCCAATTCCAGCCGCTTCAGAATATATAGTTCCAACCTTGATATTATCAACCGCATTAATATTGATTGCGCCGCCATTACCATTATTAGAAGCTGAGATGAGCATGGTAGTGGTAATATTTTTGGCATTTAAGGCAATATTTCCCCCATTTCCCCCCAGGCTGGAAAATGAATAAGAGAAGGAGTTAAGGTTTTGAGTAGTGATATTACCATTGTTGGCATTGAGGGCGATCGCACCACCATTTTTTCCTGTATTAGAACTATTAATATTACCGACTGTAATATTAGCTGATGGTAACTGAGGATTCAATTTATACTGATTTGTTAATAAAACATTTCCGCCGTTATTAGTAATATTACTACTGTTAATATCTGCATTAGTCAGATTACTAAATGTAGCCATCACTCCTGATGGTAAAGTCGGACTATTTTCCAAAATATTCGGTAATTTATTAACATCTATTCCTCCTCTTACATCTAAAATTCCTACATCATTCTTACTATTCATTGTAACTGTTTGACTTCCCCCATTACCATCAGCAATAATTTGAGTTATTGGTTTATTGTCTGAATTATTAATAGTCACATTACCTAAAGTTACTTTTCCACTTGCCAATACATACAAAGATGACCCTGTATAATCTGCTAAATTAATATCTCCATTAACTTTAATCACATTATTATGAGGTATCAGAAAATCTATCACATTCTGGTTTAAATCTTCTGTAGTAAAATAACCGCCTACTGTATAATTGGCATTACTTAATAATCTCACAGGTGATCTAAAGATAATATCTCTATTAGCTGTAATATTACTATCAGAATGATTAGAAGCGTTAATTTGCACACTTTGATTACCTTGTATAGTAACATCTCCTGCTGATTGGATCATTACAGGTTTAGTAATACTATCATTAATAGTAACTTTTTCCTGACTTGCTAATGTTAAGTTTCCTCCTGTTTGTAAAGTTCCTTCTTGTATTGTTATATTTCCTCCTGATAATGTTAAGTCTTTTCCTGTGGTTAAATTACCTGCATTATTAATATTACCATTTTGATTATTTCCCCATTGCAAACCCACAGGTATAGATATTGTTAACAAAGGTGGTTGACTGCTATTTGTTGCTGAAAAAACTGTATTATCTGCAAATTTTATTCCTGATGCGGTACTAGCTGTAAATGAACCTTTAATATCTAAACTTGCACCATTACCAAAATATATCCCATTGGGATTAATTAAAAATAAATTTGCATTTCCTTCTACTCCTAATTTTCCAAAAATATTAGAAACATTTCCACCTGTAACACGAGTTAAGATATTTTCAATATTCACGGGGTTAGCAAAGTAAACACTTTTACCAACATCTACATTAAATTGTTCAAAGCTATGAAATAAATTAGTACCTCTAGTAGCACCACCTGTTACTGTATCCTTTAATCCATTGTTACTAATATTAGAACTTTCTGTACCTAATGTATTATCAGGTATTAATTGCGCAAATACGCTTTGACTACTTGTGGTAATTCTGCTTACTAATAAGAATGCTAAACTAGCTTTATAAGCTAATCTATATATTGTAGTTTTCATAAATTATTATTCAAGTTCCTTACTGTAAATTAGATTATACAATATAATAAAGATCCCGGACTTCTTGAAGAAGTCCGGGATCTGAACTATTGTGAAAAAACCTCACAACCAGGATTATTTAAACTAGAATTTTGCACTGTGGCTTGTGGTGTTTCGGCAGTTAAAATCACCTCCTAACTAAATTTATTCAACTAACCATCAGCAGTGGTAAAATTCGGTTATTACAAAAAGTAAAGGGCAATTTTACTATGACCAAAGCACCTGTAGCTCCTGTGGTGCTAGTCATTTTAGATGGATGGGGCTACTGCGAGGAACAGCGAGGAAATGCGATCGCTGCTGCTAAAACTCCCATTATGGACAGTTTATGGGCGGTCTATCCCCACACCCTCATCCGCACATCAGGAAAAGCCGTAGGGTTGCCAGATGGTCAAATGGGCAATTCTGAAGTTGGTCATTTGAACATTGGTGCTGGTAGAGTCGTACCCCAAGAACTGGTACGCATCTCTGATGCTGTTGAAGATGGTTCCATAGCACAAAACCCAGCGCTTGTCAAGATTTGCCAAGAAGTTCGTGCATCTAATGGCAAGTTGCACCTAGTAGGGCTTTGTTCTGATGGGGGGGTACATTCCCATATTACCCATCTATTTGGACTACTTGACTTAGCTAAGGAACAGCGAATTTCTCAAGTGTGTATTCATGCTATTATGGATGGTCGAGATACGCCACCAACGGATGGTATGAAACCAATCAAACAATTGCAAGATTATATTGATCGCGTAGGCATAGGACAAATAGTCACTATAAGCGGTCGTTATTATGGCATGGATCGGGATCACCGTTGGGATCGTGTTCAGCGTACTTATGATGTGATGACTCAAGATGGCGCGGGTAATGGCTTGACAGCGTTGGAGGTGTTAGCAGCTTCATATTCTGAAGGTATAAACGATGAGTTTATAGTCCCTGTCAGAATAGCCCCTGGCGCTGTTGAACCTGGAGATGGGGTCATATTCTTTAATTTCCGCCCCGATCGCGCTAGACAATTAACTCAGGCTTTTGTCAGTGCTAATTTTGATGGTTTTAAACGTCAGCAGATTAAACCTCTGTCCTTCGTGACGTTTACTCAGTACGATCCAGAGATACCCGTATCTGTAGCCTTTAAACCGCAAAACTTAACCAATATTTTGGGTGAAGTAATTGCTAATCAAGGCTTAAAACAATTACGAACTGCGGAAACGGAAAAATACGCTCATGTCACTTATTTCTTTAACGGAGGAATGGAAGAACCTTGCGAGGGAGAGGAGCGACAGTTGATCAATAGTCCTATGGTAGCAACTTATGATCAAGCTCCAGCAATGTCAGCAAGTGTTGTTACAGATGTGGCGATCGCTGCTATTCAAAAGGGTATATATTCTCTTATTGTCATGAACTATGCTAACCCAGATATGGTCGGGCATACAGGACAAATGGATGCAGCTATAAAAGCTATTGAAGTAGTAGATCAATGTTTAGGCCGCCTTGTGGATGCCATTGGTAAAGCAGGCGGTACAGTATTAATTACTGCGGATCATGGCAATGCTGAATATATGTTAGATGAAAATGGTCAACCTTGGACAGCCCATACCACAAATCCTGTACCCTTGATTTTAGTAGAAGGGGAAAAACGCAAAATTCCTGGTTATGGGGCAGAGGTAACTTTGCGGAATGATGGTAAATTGGCCGACATTGCACCTACCATTCTCAATATTTTACAGATCCCCCAACCAGTGGAAATGACTGGGCGATCGCTCATCGAAAAAGCCCAATATGATTTACAACTTTCTCGCACACCAGCGTCAGTAGGTTTGTAAAATAGATGGTTGTCAGGTGCGTCAGATATCAACAATCTGTTTATTTGCGGGCATACAGTCTGACGCACCCTACCAATGTCTACCAATGTCAGTTACGTAAGACCTGATAAGCTAATGTGCAGCACTCACTGTATAATTAAAAAACCTGAAGTTACAGTAGCACAAGCATCTTGCTTGTATTAATTATTCAAGTTAAAGGCACAACAGCTTAGAATTAAGTCAACAGTTAACTTTTTATAGTTAGCTGTTTTCTTTCCATACTCTCAAAATACCAATAAACAACATTCTTGATATGACAATTACTAGCATAGTACAAGGCATTTGGGCATTTTCAGCCCTGGGTTTAATCGTTTTAGTATTATTACACAGTCCTAAAGGTGATGGTATAGGTGCTATAGGTGGACAAGCACAACTTTTTAGCAGTACAAAAAGTGCAGAAAATACCTTAAACAGAATTACATGGGCATTAGTAGTTTTATTTCTCAGTTTAACAGTAGTGTTAAGTGCCAATTGGTTGCCTAAATAGGTAACATTAACAATAGGTTGGGTAGAACGAAGTGAAACCCAACCTATTTTAAATTAAAAAAATACAACAATAATGCTTAATAAAAATAAAATTAAACAGCAATTTTTAACATTTATAATATTAATTATAAGTACCGTAACTTTGATTATTTGCAACCATTTTCCCACCAAAGCAGAACAACCAAAATTACAAATACATCCCTTACCATTAACCTTAGAAAAATGGCAAAATAATAACCAAGATGACTATTTTGATCAAATTAAACCTACTAAATATGGATATTTAATTTGGTCAAAATTTCCAGTAAAAGTATTTATAGATAAACAAAATAAACCAGATAAAAATTGGGTAAATAGTGTTACCCAAGCAGTGCAAGACTGGGAAGCTTATTTACCATTAGAAATAGTAGAAAATTCTGAACTTGCTAATATTATCATTTTGCGAAAAACACCACCTTTAGAGATTGATAAAAAAGGTAAAATTACCCGTGCGCGTTCAGCATTAACCACTTATCAAATATATCAAGAGAATAATATATTATTACCCAAATTTACTATTTTATTAAGTCCCACACAAACAGGAGAATATATAATATCAGCAGCACGTCATGAAATAGGCCACACTTTAGGTATTTGGGGACATAGTTTATCACCCAAGGACGTTTTATATTTTTCTCAAATTCGTCAACCAGTGTCTATTTCTGTACGAGATGTAAATACATTGAAAAAGATATATCAACAACCAACTAGTTTAGGTTGGTAGTATTATAGCTTTTACTAATCAGATATCAGGACTTGTAGAGTGCGTTACAGTTTTACCTCACGCATCCTATATATATAACGATGGTAGACAGAATCTCCAGTCTCGCATTACTTCTAAGCTAATGTGCAGCACTCACTGTATAATTAAAAAACCTGAAGTTACAGTAGCACAAGCATCTTGCTTGTATTAATTATTCAAGTTAAAGGCACAACAGCTTATTTACATGATTTATACTGTCTGACGTGGTTGGTGAGCTTGTCGAACCACACCCTACCAATGTTCCAGTTGCGTAAGTCCTGATTTAATGTAAAATGTATTAGTAAGTTACTGATATCAGGAGTATATTGTGCAACAGTTCCTTTTTATTACAGATTTAGATAATACCTTAGTTGGTGATGACGCAGCAATGGTCAAACTCATGGAAAGATTAGTAGAACATCGTCAAAAATATGGTACAAAGATAATATATTCTACGGGGCGATCGCTCTTTTTATATAAAGAATTAAAAGAGGAAAAACAACTCCCTGAACCAGATATTTTAGTTTGTGCAGTAGGTACAGAAATATATACTAATAATCATATTAATCAAAATTGGTCTAAAAAATTATCACCTAATTGGCATAGAGATATAGTAGAAAAAATCGCTAAATCTTTTCCCGAATTAGAACCGCAACCAAACAGTGAACAAGGAGATTTTAAACTCAGTTATTATCTGAAAGAAAAATTAGCAACTACCATAGTACCAGAATTAGAACAACAATTACAAGCAGCACAATTAGATATTCAAGTTATTTATAGTGGTAGTAAAGATTTAGATATTTTACCACGCAATGCTAATAAAGGTATGGCGATGACATTTGTAAGAGAAACACTAGAAATTGCAGTAGAGAAAACCGTAGCTTGTGGAGATTCTGGTAATGATATAGCGTTATTTGCGGGGAGAAAAGAAAAGGGTATTATAGTGGGTAATGCCACTAAAGAATTATTAGCATGGCATCATAATAATCACAGTGTAAATCGTTATTTAGCCACAGGTAAATGTGCCGCAGGAATTGACGAAGGACTGCAATTTTTTGGCTTTTTGTAAAACCACAAACCACAAAAATTATAGTAGTGCAAGCATCTTGCTTGGATTTTTAGCCTTGGTGAACTCAGGTATGAAATTGAGAGATTCCAAATTTGAAACTTTGCGTCTAACGCAAGTGATTCGCTTTGCTGATGCGCGAAATAAATATCATACCCCAATTCAGCAACGCCGCATTTTTGGACTAAATAGACATCTGGTAAAAATTAAATATGCGTTTTCTAGAACCCTTGTAGAGAAGTTTTATGGAACGTTTTTAGTTTTTAGATTATTCTCTGGAGATGTCTAATACATACAACGGTTTAGAGTTACACACATTGAATTTTCAGCAGGTATCTGATATCGTCTTTCAGACAAGGACTGGCCACTTACTCAACGATATATTACACTTGAGAGATAATTTCCATCATAGCCAACTTATGAAAATCAACTCCACTGTACTACTTACCATAATTTTACTCACACTCATGCTCGGAGCAGGTTCTGCCAGTGGTATTTTAGGATTTCAATTAGGTAGTTTAGCTCTTAAAGGAGTAACAACACCTGATGGACGTTCTAACCCACAACACAATAATAAAGACAATGATAGCAAACAAGCTAATCCCACTTTCTTAAAAGAGGAAGATATTATTAAATCTGTAAAATCAAGAATAAATAACAAAAATACTGGTAATAAAATAGAAAAAGTAGAAGAAGAACAAGAAGTTGAAGTCAACAAACCTAAATCTACCGCAAAACTCCAAGAAACTGAGCAAGAAAAGCTAGAACCTGGATTTCCCGTGACTGCTGAAAGCGAAGGTGTCACCATGTCGGTACAATCTGTGAAGTATTCTTCTGGTGATTTATTACTTAAAGTTAATATGCAAAATAAAGGCAAGGACTCTGTAAGATTTTTATATAGTTTTTTAGATATTACAGACGATAAAGGTAGAACATTAAGCGCGATTACAGAAGGATTACCCGCAGAATTACCTGCTAATAGTTCTGTATTCAAAGGTACAATTAGTATTCCTACAGCGTTACTGGATGATGTTAAACAAATATCTTTAGCTCTAACTGATTATCCGGCTCAGAATTTAAAATTGCAATTATCGGATATTCCTGTGGAGAAAAATTAAATTCAGGATTTACGGATGTAGAGATTTTGGATCCAAAATCCCTACATCCATGACTGGAGATGTCTAATAAAGAATTTTGACTTTTGAATACATGACTTTTCGACTACCCCCTACAAGATTTTATCCTACCTTAACCGCTTCAGTAGCTTTAATAGAGGCTGGAGTGCTGCCCATACGAATTTCAGAAGTAAAAGATGCCATACTAAAACCGCCAAAACGTTTAAGTATGCTTACCCTCATTCTTAAATTAGGACTAGCAAACCATAGTCTTTCCTCAGACCACATAGTTTCATATTCTGTAATTAGGGTTAAAGCATTATCTTCGCCCATTTTGTAAGTACCCGCTACAGGTGCTTTTTCTGCATAACCCATTTCTCGTAATAATTTACCTTCACGGGGTTTATCTGCATCAGGTACGGTAACTAACACTGTAGAACCTTGATGTTTTTCTTCATCCCATTCCATTGTCCCATTCCAGGTAACTCTTGCACCACAGGAAGCTAGTAGAGGATCAATTTCATACTGTTGACACAGTTTAATGACTTCTTCATGATCTGGGGCTAATGTTTCAATGACAATATCTGATTTACCATCTTCAGACTGTTTAAAGGCCAAATGATGACTGGTACGATGGGAAAACCATTTACCAGCACTCAGTTCAAAAAATTCTTCAATATTCATGAGTGTAGTTGTCCAAAGATTCTATGATTGTTGCTATTTTTAAAGTAATTGGTAATTGGTAATGGGTGATGACTAACCAGTGATCATTTTATCATTAACTAATCATTCATTATCCATGACCTCCAAGTTTTCTAAGGATATTGTCGCTGCTTGGGCTACGTTATCATGACTATCCTTTTGCAAGTATTTTAAGGCAGAAATACTTTTTGGTGTGGGTAAGTTGCCCAATGCTTCAGCTAAACGCTGTCTTACCAACCAATCTTCTGATTGTGCAAAACGGAGTATACTTTCTACGGAGTCTATATCTTTAATTTCTCCTAGTGCAGAAATAGCAGCTTGTTGAATCACTATTTCTTCACTATCTAAGGCTTGTAGTAAGATATCACGAGCGCGAGGATCCTTAATATTACCTAATGCTACCACAGCACTAAACCGAACTAACCAATCTGTATCTTCATAAAATGTTCGTGATAATATTTCTACACATCTAATATCTTCTAAATATCCTAAAGCACCAGCCGCATCAGCACGAATGCTATAATCTGGATCATTTTCTAAAATGTTCACAAGTATGGAATAGCATTCTGGAGTTTTTTTAATTCCTAGTGCGAAAATGGCCATGGATCGTAATTGTAAAGATTCATCATTTAATACTTTTTTAATTAAAGGTAGGGCATTTTCAGCATCAACATCACGCAAACTAGCTAAGGCCAGCATCCGGTTACGTAAATTAGGGCTTTCTAACTCTCTAGCAATAATTTCTAAGTTGGGATTCGTCATGGTTTAATATATTAGGGAAAAGCAAAGTTTTGGGTATATTTAGCTAGAAAATCCATCAATATTTACAACACCTATTCCTATCACCTGTTAAACTGGAGAAAGCTGATAATCAAGCTCATAAACTTCATAGTTTTTAACAGCAATTTTGGGAGTGTGTAATGTTTATTACTGAATTGTCGCCGCTATTCAAAGAATTTGTTCACCATCCAGTATCATTTATGGGTGGGTTTGTGTCTGGTGTTCTCAGATTGAATTTAGCTGATGAACCTGTTAAAAGCTGGCTAAATCAAAAATCATGTTGTACTCGTTCGGAAACTAATACAGCAGAAAATAGTAATAGTCAGTCTTCTGGACCACAACAAATCATGATTGATTAATTTTAACAGGAGTGAGCTATCAGCCATCAGCTAAAAATAAAAGAACTGACTACTGGTGGCTGATAGCTCACTACAACTGATTTAACATTTTATGAGTTTGGGGAATTACTCTAACCGACTTGACAAAGTCTTTCATTAATGCTTGCCATTGTAAAATTTGCTCTGGGGAGGGTGGTAGTATAGATGGCGAAGAACGTTCTAAGGGTGTAACAGGTTGTAAAAATATGCTGATATTCGGAGATATACCCCCTACTAAACAAGAGGCACGCTTTAATTCTTCTATATCTGTATTCTGAGAAACAATTATTTTCACAAATACTTCTGTGTAAGATTGAAAACAAATTTGCAAAAACTGTTCATGTTCTGTCCAGTATGTTTCACCACTAACACTAGGTAACTTTAAATCCATGCCTACAGAGTCTAAATAAGGGAGAATAAGCTGTAACTCTTTGGGACGATGGCCACCAGTCTCTAAGTAAATGGGAAGTGGAATGAGCGATCGCAATTGTGGTAAAAATTGTTGCAGGAACCCTACATGAAGCAAAGGCTCTCCACCAGTTAAACTGATGCTATCGTGAAGAAAAGATAAGTTTTGCCTATTGATCCATCTAAGCAAATCCTGTAATTTAACAGGATTAGAGTGAATTTCAAAATCTCTGAGTCCTGGAGAACGCTCAATTTTACAAGTAGGAGGTGTATTCCAGGTATGCATACTATCACAAAAGGAACATCGCAAATCACAAATAGCAAAGCGAATAAAAATTTGCCTGGTTCCCACATTCATACCCTCACCTTGAATGGCAGAAAAAACTTCAATCAGTCGTGCGGTAGAGTCAATTGTATCTTTAGTAATCATAATGATGATATGGCAAAAAATAGGGAATAGGGAATAGGGAATAGGTGGCACATTTGAAAGTATCAAAAATGTGTGTTTATTTAGCTAAATTTTGGATCTCTTTCAATTCCGTAGGGTTTTAAGACAGCAAACAAAAAAAATAAGAAAAAATAAAGTTTTTGTCAACGCTGCTTAAGAAGTGCTTCTATTATGAAGTTTTACTAGTGATCTTGTTACTTATTCCTAAAAATTAGATAAGTTGTACTTGATCATACAGATTTAACATAGACTTAATTGTTTTGTTAAGAAAAAATCACCAGAAAATAGATTAAATCAAAAAATGGCAACTAAAGTGCAAAGCCTGATGAGTAGCCAACCAGTACCAGCAGAATTTCCCATTGTTTATCTAGAAGGTGTGGCCATAGTGCATATACCAACTAGATTAAGCGTAATTGAAGGTGTAGCCTTTAAGCAAACCTGTCAAAATTTAATTGCAGGAGATTCACAGCTAAAAAAAATTATCATAGACTTCCAACAGACCACCTTTATGGATAGTAGTGGTTTGGGATCTTTAGTGAGTAACTTTAAAAACTGTCAAGGGCGGGGAATTAGTTTGATCTTACGTCATGTTACTCCTCAAGTAATGGCAGTGTTAAATTTAACAGGATTAGATCAAGTATTTACCATTGAACCTTTAACAAATCCAGTATCAGGAGAAATAAATGAGAGTATAGATACAAGTGAGAATAGTACCAGTAAGAATAGTATAAGGAAAGTAGACCCACTGCCGGAAACTCACCCTTCTATAGCATCTTGGACTAAAAGAGTTATTGATATTGTCGGTTCAATAGTGGGTTTAATTCTTACCTCTATTTTGTTTATTCCTATAGCGATCGCCATCAAAATAGACGATCCTGGTCCAATTTTCTTTAAACAAATTCGCTGCGGTTGGATGGGTAAGCGTTTTTATATTTGGAAGTTTCGCTCTATGTGCGTAGATGCAGAAGCCAAAAAATCCCAAATAGAGAACCAAGTACAAGGAGCGTTTTTTAAGAATGATCGAGATCCCCGCATAACCAAAGTAGGGAATTTTTTACGCCGGACTAGTTTAGACGAACTACCACAATTTTGGAATGTCTTGAAAGGAGAAATGAGTTTAGTGGGAACCAGACCACCCACACCCGACGAAGTAGAACGTTATGAAGTACCAGAATGGCAACGTTTAGACGTAAAACCGGGAATGACAGGTCAATGGCAGGTTAAGGGGCGTTCTAAAGTGCGTAGTTTTGAGGATGTAATTCGTTTAGACTTGCAGTATCAAAAGAATTGGAGTTTAATGTATGATATAGAGCTAATTTTGAGAACCATAGCTATTTTGTTTAATAAAAATAGTGGTGCAGTATAGCAGCAGTCAGCAGATCCAGGAGTCAGGAGGAGATGTAAAAATTTCTTTGGTCACTTGACCACAAAAGTGCAAGGCTTCGCCGTGAGGGTCAGCCGAACGGTTTTTGAGGCTATAGATGCCATATCTTTGCACTTTATTTTTGTATCAAGGTTTTTTATTCAGCAAACCCTAGTTATCTGATTCTACAGGTAGGGGTTTAGCAGTGCTAGGGTTTTTCGTGATTTTGGAAAAGTCCAAACCCAAGCGGTGTTTAGTATATTTAATCCCTAGTACCGCAGAGCGGAAGTCATGCATTCAAAACTAACATAACACAGTATAGGCTTTTGGACAATTTAAAATGGTTGGTTTATTTACGCCAAGCTGTACTAGCATAATTTTATTAGGACTTACGCAAGTGTCACAACAAAAATCTTTTATACGGTGTGGTTCGACAAGCTCACCAACCGTGTCAAACGGTATACCTGCAAATAAACAGGTTGTTGATATCTGACGCACCCTACCAATGTTCCAATTGCGTAAGTCCTGTTTATGTAATTGTCAATTATCAATTTGTAAGTAAGCTAATGTGCAGCACTCACTGTATAATTAAAAAACCTGAAGTTACAGTAGCACAAGCATCTTGCTTGTATTAATTATTCAAGTTAAAGGCACAACAGCTTATTCAGCTATCACTAGCCAAGCAATTCAGTCAGAAATTTTAATTTTACAGAATATTATTTGC
Source organism: Anabaena sp. FACHB-1237 (assembly GCF_014696225.1). Classification (GTDB taxonomy): domain Bacteria; phylum Cyanobacteriota; class Cyanobacteriia; order Cyanobacteriales; family Nostocaceae; genus FACHB-1237. The sequence continues at coordinate 120,036 of NZ_JACJPV010000002.1, forward strand.
CTCGGTTTCTTTTAATTCTTTGTCTTTCAAGATTTCATGTACATAGCTGATGAATTAAAATGCTTACATCAGTTTTTAATTTATCCTCACAAGATCCTCAAATTTTTGATTTATAAGAAGATTGTAGTCTCAAAACTAGGGGAGAAAATTGAATCACAAATTTAACCAAAGTTTGGTATTTACAAAACTTTACACCAAAGCGAAATTTCAGAGAAATTCAAACTTAGTAATTTTTCAAAAGCCAGCAATAGAAAACAAAACGCACGCATAGAGGTATCTAACTCATGTTTAATAAAATTCTAGTGGCCTTGGATCGATCAAATATGGCAAATCAGGTTTTTAAGCAATCCTTGTCCTTAGCAAAATTAACATCTGCTAATTTAATGTTAGTTCATGTATTATCACCTGAAGAAGAAGGTAGTCCAGAGGCTTTAATTTTTCCCAATATTGACTATTATCCAGGATGGAATGAACAAAGTTTTCGATTATACCAGGAAAATTGGGAAAAATTTAAAACTCAAGGTTTAGAAATGTTACAAAGTTACAGTAGCCAAGCCAATACTATCGGGGTTAATACGGAATTTTCCCAAAGCACAGGTAATCCCGGAAAGGTAATTTGTGAAATAGCCAGGGTTTGGAATGCTGATCTAATTATCATGGGCAGACGGGGACTTTCAGGTTTAACAGAATTGTTTCTCGGCAGTATCAGTAATTATGTGCTACATCATGCCCCATGTTCAGTACATATTATACATTTACCTGTATCAGTAGAATCTTCTATAGAATAGCGTATTACAAAGGATTATAAATAATGAAAACTTCTGTCTCCGGGACTGAAACTCATCCTAGTGGAGATAAACGTTTAAAAATGTTGGATGCAACTATTAAACGTCATCAATATCAACAGGATGCCCTAATTGAAATTCTCCATCGAGCTTCCGAATTATTTGGATATTTAGAGTTAGATTTGTTACTTTATATTGCCCATAGTTTAAAATTACCACCTAGTCGGGTATATGGGGTAGCAACCTTTTATCACTTATTTTCTCTAGCTCCCAAAGGTAAACATAGTTGTGTGGTTTGTACTGGTACTGCTTGTTATGTTAAAGGAGCGCAGCAAATTTTAAACAGTTTAGAAGATGTTACACATATTCGCGCTGGAGAAACTACTGCCGATGGTGAAATTTCTTTGATGACAGCGAGATGTTTAGGAGCGTGTGGTATTGCACCAGCGGTAGTTTTTGATGGTGTAGTTTTAGGTGCACAAACCTTAGAATCAGTATGTAAGCAAGTGGGACAATGGCAAAACAATGGAACTAAATGAACTATTAGAAATCGCTAAAGCAGAACATTCTCAAGCTAAACCTATCCAAATTCGCTGTTGTACGGCTGCGGGTTGTCTCTCGTCTCACTCGCAAGAGGTTAAGGATAATTTAGAGGCTTCTGTCAAAGCTGCCGGTCTGGAAGGACAAGTACAGGTTTATGGCGTGGGTTGTATGCGTTTGTGTTGTCAAGGACCTTTAGTAGAAGTAGAAAATTTAGAAAATCCCGCAGAAACAAAATTGTATGAAAAAGTTACTCCCCAGGATGCTGTAAAAATCGTTGCTGAAGTGGAAGGGGAGGAAACGGATTTACAAAAAGGGGACTTGCATCAGCCCTTTTTTGCTGGTCAATTACCCATTGTGTTAGAAAATAGCGGTAAGGTTGACCCAGAACGAATACAGTCGTATATTGCTGCCAAAGGGTATCAAGGACTTTATCAAGTATTGCGAGAAAAACAACCTGCGGAAGTTATAGAAACCATAAATAAGAGTGGTTTAAGAGGTAGAGGAGGAGCGGGATATCCTACGGGATTAAAATGGAGCACGGTGGCAAAATCCAAAGGTGATAAAAAGTTTGTCATCTGTAATGCTGATGAAGGTGATCCTGGTGCATTTATGGATCGCAGTGTATTAGAAAGTGATCCCCATCGGGTCTTAGAAGGGATGGCGATCGCTGCCTATGCCATTGGTGCAAGTCAAGGTTATATCTATGTTAGAGCCGAATATCCCACTGCTATTAAACGCCTAGAAATTGCTATCCGTCAAGCCCAAAGGTTGGGAGTGCTAGGAACAAAAATCTTTGATTCTCCCTTTGATTTTAAAGTAGAAATCCGTATTGGTGCGGGTGCGTATGTTTGTGGAGAAGAAACAGCACTAATGGCTTCCATAGAAGGTAAACGTGGTGTTCCTCATCCCCGTCCACCTTATCCAGCAGAATCAGGTTTATGGGGCTATCCCACCTTAATTAACAACGTAGAAACCTTTGCCAATATTGCCCCTATTATCCGTAAAGGTGCGGATTGGTTTGCAGGAATTGGCACAGCTAAAAGTAAAGGTACAAAAGTTTTTGCCTTAGCTGGTAATATTCGGAACACAGGATTAATTGAAGTACCAATGGGGACAACATTACAGCAAATTGTGGAGGAAATGGGCGGAGGTGTCCCAGGAGGAGGTATTGCTAAAGCCGTACAAACTGGTGGACCGTCTGGGGGATGTATTCCCGCATCAGCTTTTAGTACACCTGTAGATTATGAATCCTTATCTGCATTAGGATCAATGATGGGATCAGGAGGAATGATTGTCATGGATCAAAGCACAAGCATGGTTGATGTGGCACGTTTCTTTATGGAATTTTGCATGGATGAGTCTTGTGGTAAGTGTATTCCCTGTCGTGTGGGAACAGTACAGTTACATGATTTACTCACAAAAATCAGCAAAGGGGAAGCAAGTCAGGCTGATCTAAACTTATTAGAGGAATTGTGTGATGTTGTAAAATTCACAAGTCTGTGTGGTTTAGGACAATCTGCACCTAATCCTGTATTTAGCACATTGCGATATTTCCGAGAGGAGTATTTAGCATTAGTGAAGTGATAGGGAACAGATAAGCTAATGTGCAGCACTCACTGTATAATTAAAAAACCTGAAGTTACAGTAGCACAAGCATCTTGCTTGTATTAATTATTCAAGTTAAAGGCACAACAGCTTAACAGGTGACAGTAATAAAAGGAATCTTCCACTTATCAATCACCAATTACCAAATTATTATGACTGTAAAAACTTTAACGATCAATGGTGAATTAATCAGCGCCCGCGAGGATGAAACATTATTAGAAGCGGCAAAAGAAGCGGGTATTCATATACCCACATTATGCCATTTAGATGGTGTGGGAGATGTGGGAGCTTGTCGTTTATGCTTGGTAGAAATAGCAGGAAATAATCGTTTATTGCCAGCTTGTGTTACCAAAGTTGCCGAAGGAATGGAGGTAAATACAAATAGCGATCGCTTACAAAAATACCGTCGGACAATTATTGAAATGTTATTTGCTGAAGGTAATCATATTTGTTCCGTTTGTGTTGCTAATGGTAACTGTGAATTGCAGGATTTAGCAATAGAATTAGGTATGGATCATGTAAGATTAGAATATCAAAATCCCCAACGTTTTGTAGATACTTCTCATGATAGTTTTGGCATTGATCACAATCGTTGTGTATTATGTACTCGCTGCATTAGAGTATGTGATGAAATCGAAGGCGCACATACTTGGGATATGGCAGGAAGAGGTACAAAATCTCATGTAATTACCGACTTAAATCAGCCTTGGGGAACTTCTCAAACCTGTACTTCCTGTGGTAAATGTGTTAATGCTTGTCCCACTGGTGCAATTTTCTATCAAGGTTCTAGTGTGGGAGAAATGAAGCATGATCGCAGTAAAATCGAATTTTTAGTAAATGCGAGAGAGAAGAAACAATGGAACTTTTAAAAGTTAATTCTTTGGTGAATTATTCCCTAATTTGAGGAGGTAAATTTATTTAATGTTAATTTTCCTTGGAAAAATATGGCGCAGTTTATCAATAGTCCTGTTGATAATATTCATAACATTTACATTCCTGAGTTTAGAAAGTCTCACATCTGAAAATGCTATTGCTGCTCTCACTCAAATAGAACAAACATCAGGAGAAGTTCTTTATCGCTCACAGGTAAAATTAGATGACAACTTGGGTAAAGTTTGGCAAGTAATTTTATTTAAACAAAGCTATCCAGGGGCAATATCTAATATTAATCTCCGTTTAGTAGGGTTTCCTGGTTCTGTGGAATTAATTCATCCGCAATCGTTAAGAATTACTACCAATACAGGTAAAATATGGAATGCTAATGATATATTTTTAGATGAAGCACCAGCACCTACAATTGGTCAATATGATTTCACTGAAATATTGCCCCAATTACCACTAGAATCTTTAAATCTATCTATAACTTTACCTGGTACAAAATTCGTTAATATCTCAGTTCCTGTTCATGTCGTCAAAGAGTGGAAATCAATAACTAATAAGGGTAAAAATGTCCAAGATTAAATTAGCAACAGTTTGGTTAGGTGGATGTTCTGGCTGTCATATGTCATTCTTAGATTTAGATGAATGGTTGATAGACTTAGCCGCCCACGTTGATGTAGTTTATAGTCCCATTGCTGATATTAAAGAATATCCAGAAAATGTAGATGTAGTATTAGTTGAAGGAGCGATCGCCAACGAAGAACATTTAGAATTAATTCACACCATTAGAAAACGCACAAAAACCATAATTTCTTTTGGAGATTGTGCTGTAACTGGTAACGTTACCGCCATGAGAAACCCCACAGGAAACGCCGATGTGAGCTTACAATTAGCCTATATTCATGGCGCAGATATTAACCAACAAATTCCCTATGAACCCGGTATAGTTCCCCCATTACTGGATAGAGTCGTACCCGTTCATCGTATAGTACCAGTTGATATTTATCTTCCTGGTTGTCCACCTTCTGCCCCTCGTATTCGCGCCACCATAGAACCTTTATTAAAGGGTGAAATGCCAGAAATGGTAGGACGAAGAATGATTAAATTTGGGTAACTAGTGATTGGTAATTGATAGTTGATAATTACTGACTCTTGACTTATTTAGAGGTAAATTATGTTAACCGCAGCAGATGTAATGACCAAAGATGTGGCCATGATTAAAGGTTCAGCCACCGTAGCCCAAGCAGTAAAATTAATGAGAGAAAGAGATTGGCGGGCATTAATTGTAGATCGTCGTCATGATCAAGATGCCTATGGAATTATTAGCGAAAGTGACATAGTTTATAAAGTCATTGCCTATGGAAAAGATCCTCATCAAACTTATGTTTATGAAATCATGACTAAACCTTGTATCGTTGTCAATCCTGAACTTGGTTTAGAATATGTAGCGCGATTATTTGCCGATCATCGTTTACATCGTGCCCCAGTAATTAGTGATAAATTGTTAGGAATTATCTCACTAACTGATATTTTAGCTAGAACTGGTTCCTTAGAAAAACCTCGCGCAATTTTCTTACAAGAAGAATTACAACAAGAAGTAGAAAAAGCTCGGAAAATCTGTGCAGAAAAAGGTCTCAATTCTAGAGAATGTGCAGCAGCTTGGGATGTAGTAGAAGAAATTCAAGCAGAAATTGCCCACCAACGAGCTATGAAACCGGTAAAAACACCTTTTGAACAATACTGTGAAGAATTTCCAGAAGCAGAAGAAGCAAGAGTTTATGATTTATAAATTAGTGAATAGGGAATAGTCATATTTTACCAATCACCCATCACCCATCACCAAATAATTATGAAAAAAATTGTTATTGATCCCGTTACTCGCATTGAAGGACACGCCAAAATTAGCATTTTCTTAGATGATGAAGGTCAAGTAAATGATGCCCATTTTCATGTCACCGAATTTCGCGGTTTTGAAAAATTTTGTGTCGGTCGTCCTTTTCATGAAATGCCTGGAATTACCGCCAGAATTTGCGGGATTTGTCCCGTAAGTCATTTATTAGCATCAGCAAAAACTGGAGATAAAATACTGGCTGTTACTATTCCTAAAACTGCGACAAATTTACGTCGTTTAATGAATTTAGGGCAATTAGTTCAATCCCATGCTTTAAGTTTTTTTCATCTCAGTGCGCCGGATTTATTATTAGGAATGGATAGCGATCCCGCCCAAAGAAATATATTTGGTTTAATTGCTGCTGATCCTGAATTAGCTAGAAGTGGGATTCGTCTCCGTCAATTTGGCCAGGAAATAATTGAATTATTAGGAGGTAAAAAAGTCCATCCCTCTTGGTCTGTTCCTGGGGGAGTAAGTGACCCTTTAACTTCACAAAATCGTACTCACATTCAACAAAGAATACCTGAAGCAAAAGCCACTACTATTAATGCCATAAACTTATTTAAAACCCTGTTAAAACCATTTGAAAAAGAAGCCCAAACTTTTGGTAATTTCCCTAGTTTATTCATGGGTTTAGTCACTGCCGATGGTTTATGGGAAACTTATGATGGAAATCTTCGTTTTGTTGATAGTGCAGGTAACATTGTTGCTGATAAACTCCAAGCAGATAATTATCATGAATTTATTGGTGAATCGGTACAACCAGATTCTTATTTAAAATCTCCTTATTATCGTCCATTAGGTTATCCTGAAAGTGGTGATAATTGTCGTTTAGATAGTGGAATGTATCGCGTTGGACCATTAGCTAGATTGAATATTTGTAGTCACATTGGTACACCTTTAGCAGATGCAGAATTAAAGGAATTTCGCAGTCATGGTAAAGGGGCTGTACAATCATCATTTTTCTATCATTATGCACGGTTAATTGAAATTTTAGCTTGCATAGAACATATAGAAATATTACTTGATGATCCCGATATTTTATCAACTAATGTACGTGCAAAAGCTGGTATTAATTGTTTGGAAGCTGTGGGAGTTAGTGAAGCACCAAGGGGTACATTATTCCATCATTATCAAGTAGATGAAAATGGATTAATGTTAAAGGTAAATTTGATTATTGCTACTGGTCAAAATAATTTAGCTATGAATCGTACAGTTGCCCAAATTGCCCGGCATTTTGTTAACGGTAATGATATTAAAGAAGGAATGTTAAACCGTGTGGAGGCTGGAATTAGGGCTTTTGATCCTTGTTTAAGTTGTTCCACTCATGCAGTAGGACAAATGCCTTTAGTCATAGAACTAGTGGCAAAAGATGGAACAATAGTTAATCAAATTTGCCGGAATTAGTTCAGATGTGCAGATCCCTAAATTTTTAAACAAGTCATGGATAAGCTGATGTGCAGCTAAACTACAGCACATTCCATTTACATGAGGTGGACTATAGTTACAGTAGCACAAGCATCTTGCTTGTATTAATTATTCAAGTTAAAGGCACAACAGCTTATAAGAGTTTGGAATATGTACTACAGATAGATAAGGTGCATCAGATATTATAAATCTGTTATTATAAATCCGTTGATTGATAGAATTTATGGAATCTGACGCACCCTACAATACTTAGGGGTTTTTAGTCTTTTTTCTGATAAAATATTTTAGGATGGCTGATAGCTAACGGCTGAATGCTTACCTTTCCTATTTTAAGTTTACTCCTGCTGCTTTAGCATTAAAATTATCAGGAAAATGAGTATTATGATCACAATCAGCTTTTTCTAAATTAGCTCCATTTAAATTAGCTTGACGCAAATCAGCAGATAATAACATTGCTCCTTGTAAATTTGCATCACTTAAATTTGCTTGACTTAAATTGGCATAACTCAAGTCGCATCCTCGTAAATTTGCACCACTTAAATTTGCTTCACTAAAATCAGCATAACTAAAATCAGAACCTTTTAGATCAATGCCTTGCAAATCAGCATTAGCTAACTCAGCTTTTTCAAAGTCTCGTTGTCCTGATGCGTATTCTTGCAAAAGAATAGCAGTACTATCAATGGGTTGTTGAGGATTTACTTTAGGCATAGAACAACCTCACAATTTATGTAAATTTGTTACTGTTTTTTTAAAACTAACCAGATTTATCATATAACTAAAATGCTGTCTTCACATAAGTTTGTGTTTAGAGTTTTGATTTCCTCACAAGTTCCTCAAATTTTTTTGTTATTTATAAATTCGAGGATAAATCATATTGAGATTTATCTGTTAGGTAATATTGTTTAATAACAGGAGGAATGAAGTAAATAGTAACATATTTGCGGAATTAATAACCAATCATTTACCTTGATTTAACCTTTGGAGAAAATATCACTTGATCTAGCTTTATAACAGCACAAGATGGAACTGTAATATTTCAAACGCCCCAAGAAGTTACGCAACTTAACTTTGTTTTGTATCAGGACTTACACAACTGGCACATTGGTAGGGTGTGGTTCGACAGTATAAATCATGTAAATAACCAAATTCTTGATATCTGCCGCACCCTACAACAGATTTTTTAGTGTGACACTTGTATAAGTCCTATGTATAACACCACTCTCAATAACCTAATAATTTCTGCAAGCTTCAGTAATTAGTTTGGCGAGGAGGTAGGAGTGGAAACGTTTACTTAAAATACTGCCTTGTCTAATTTCTACCTTGCAACTTCAGCTATAATAAGCTAATGTGCAGCACTCACTGTATAATTAAAAAACCTAAAGTTACAGTAGCACAAGCATCTTGCTTGTATTAATTATTCAAGTTAAAAGCACAACAGCTTATTATAATAAATACCAATGAGCAGTGCTAAACCCTAAACTTCGCACTTAGATCACATTCCGTCTACATGAGGTACACTATGAACACAGCAAGATGCCTGTGTTACAAGGGTTTTATCATTAACATCTGTACCTCATAATAACGGAAACTGCTGTAAGAGTCAGAAGTTGGTAGTTCGGAGATGCTTATTATTTAGCAAGTCATACTTTACAACTTGAGCTATAACGGGAATTGAGTTTCTTAGGATAAATAAACCGTCCTTCATTTCATAACATTTGATAACATATATGCTAAGATAACTAACAGACCTTAAATATTAAAAAGGGGACGTTAGTGAAACCACAATTAGATAAAAAACAATCTAATAACCAGTTAAATCTTTATGAACAAGATTTTCAACTGTGGATTGAACAAACGATTAGCTCCTTAGAAACAAAACAATTTAACTCATTAGATATTGAACATTTAATTGAGGAGCTTAAAGAGTTGGGCAAATCAGAAAAAAGAGCATTAGAAAGTAATTTAATGGTTTTATTGGCACATCTACTAAAACTTATGATACAAAATGATGCTCCTGATTCTATGAAACACAGTTGGTATCGTTCAATTATTGAACATCGTCAACGGGTTTTAATTGCTCTGAAAAATACTCCTTCTCTAAAATCCTATTTAGAAACAGCCTTAGAAATAGCCTATCCTGATGGGCGTAATTTAGCCATTCAAGAAGGGAAAAAAGCATCTTTTGGTGTTCGTATTCCCCAAGAAGATGAATACCCAAATATTTGCCCTTTTTCGCTAGAACAAATATTAGATCAAGACTTTTTTAATGTTCCTAGCTAATAATGATAACAGCAACAGTAATTGGTTATGGTAATGATTTACGTGGTGATGATGCCATTGGACAACGGGTAGCAAATACCATTGAATCATGGCATTTATCCAATGTAAAATCCTATAGTGTTCATCAATTAACACCGGAATTAGCAGCAAATTTAGCCCAAACAAATATAGTAATTTTTGTTGATGCTGGTGTTAATTGCCAAAGTGAGGATGTACAAGTAGAATCTTTATTACCAGCGATGGATCAAGAAATAAATGGACATACAGGAGATCCGCGATCGCTAATTGCCCTGGCTCAAATTCTCTATGGTCATTGTCCAGCAGCGTGGTTAATTACAGTACCAGGAGAGAATTTTGAACTAAGCGATCGCCTATCATCAAAAGCAGAAAAAGGAATGGCGATTGCCCTCACAAAAATTATTAGTATTCTTAATGGAATATCAATAAATGATAACTGATAAATGATCAAGTAATGGTAAAGGAAAAATGAGTAACAATTTCACTGAAAAAGCTTATGATATCCTGAAATCAGAAAGATTAAATCCTCTGGATAGTGTGTTTGCACCTAAAACAGTTGCTGTTATTGGTGCAAGTGAAAAACCTGGAAGTGTAGGTAGAACTTTACTATGGAACTTAATTACTAATCCTTTTGGGGGAACAGTTTTTCCCATTAATCCCCAACGTCATAGCGTCTTAGGAATTAAAGCCTATCCTACTATTTTTGATGTTCCTGAAAAAATAGATTTAGCTGTAATTGCTACCCCTGCATCTACAGTTCCGAAAATTATTTCTGACTGCGTGGAAGCCAGAATTAAAGCAGCAATTATTATTTCCGCAGGTTTTAAAGAAGCAGGAGAAAAAGGCATAGCTTTAGAACAACAAATACTTCACCAAGCGCACCAGGGAAAAATCAGAATTATTGGACCAAACTGTTTAGGAGTAATGAATCCAATTTCAGGTTTAAATGCCACCTTTGCTAGTAAAATGGCACAACCGGGAAACGTCGGTTTTATCAGCCAAAGTGGCGCATTATGTACATCAATTCTGGATTGGAGTTTACAGGAAAATGTTGGTTTTAGTGCCTTCGTTTCCATCGGTTCAATGTTAGATATTAGCTGGGGAGATTTAATTTATTATTTAGGGGATGATCCCCATACCAAAAGTATTGTAATTTATATGGAATCCATCGGAGATGCCCGTTCATTTCTTTCCGCAGCGCGAGAAGTAGCATTAACAAAACCGATAATTGTCATTAAAGCTGGAAAAACAGCAGCAGCAGCAAAAGCCGCAGCATCCCACACAGGATCATTAGCAGGAAGTGATGCAGTTTTAGATGCAGCTTTTAGACGATGTGGAGTATTAAGAGTTAATAGTATTTCTGACTTATTTGATATGTCAGAAGTACTAGCAAAACAACCACGTCCACAAGGAGCAAAATTAACCATTTTAACAAATGCTGGAGGTCCAGGAGTATTAGCAACAGATACATTAATAGAAAGTAAAGGAGAATTAACCCAAATTTCTGATGAAGTAATTAATTCTTTGAATGAAATTTTACCCACCCAATGGAGTCATAATAACCCCATTGATATCTTAGGAGATGCTGATCCTCAACGTTATACAAAAGCCTTAGAAATAGCAGCAAAAGATACTAATAGTGATGGGTTATTAGTAATTTTAACACCCCAAGCAATGACCGATCCCACAAAAATTGCTGAAGAATTAAAACCTTATGCAAAAATGACAAATAAACCCATTTTAGCAAGTTGGATGGGAGGAGAAGATGTGGCACAAGGAAAACAAATTCTCAACCGCGAAGGTATTCCTACTTATGCTTATCCCGATACATCAGCGCGGATATTTAGCTATATGTGGCAGTATAGTTATAACTTAAAAGGAATTTATGAAACTCCAGTATTACCCTCATTAGAATGTGATAGTAATTCTCGCAATTGTGCATTAGTAGAAAACATTATTAACGATGCCAGAAAAGCTGGAAGAACTATTTTAACAGAATTTGAATCTAAGGAAATATTAGCAGCTTATGGTATTCCCATAGTGGCTGTAAGTATTGCCAAAAGTGGCGAGGAAGCGGTAGAATGTGCGGATAAAATTGGTTATCCAGTGGTTTTAAAATTGTATTCTCAAACCATCACTCATAAAACAGATGTGGGAGGAGTACAGTTAAATTTACGCAATGCAGAAGCAGTTAAAAAAGCCTATCACTTAATAGAAACATCGGTATTAGAAAAGGCTAAACTTGAAGATTTTTCAGGCGTAACTGTACAGCCCATGGTAAAAACTAGTGGTTATGAATTGATCATTGGTAGTAGTTTAGATCCCCAATTTGGACCAGTATTATTATTTGGTGCTGGGGGACAATTAGTAGAAATTTTCCAAGATAGTTCTATTGCTTTACCACCTTTAAATACCACTTTAGCTAGAAGAATGATGGAACAAACCAAAATTTATAAAGCATTAAAAGGGGTCAGAGGTAGACAAAGCATTGACTTAGCAGCTTTAGAGGAATTATTAGTAGTATTTAGTCACTTGGTAGTAGAACAACCTTGGATTAAAGAAATTGACATCAACCCATTATTAGCTATTCCTCCCAGTCCCGATCATCCAGGTGGTTTAATAGCATTAGATGCTAGAGTAGTTTTACATTCTCCTAATGTGCAGAAACATCAATTACCAAAATTAGCAATTCGTCCTTATCCCAGTCAATATATAGGCAAGTGGCAATTAAAAAATCACATACAAACTATCATTCGTCCCATTCGTCCCGAAGATGAACCATTGATGGTAAAATTCCATAAAACACTATCAGAAGAAAGTGTGTATTTACGCTATTTTCACTTAATTAAATTAAGCCAAAGAATTGCCCATGAAAGATTAACCAGAATTTGTTTTATTGACTATGATCGAGAAATGGCATTAGTCGCAGAATATCACAACCCAGAAACTCAAGAACCGGAAATTTTAGCAGTGGGAAGACTGAGTAAATTACATGGTAGTAATGAAGCAGAATTTGCTATGCTAGTGAGCGATCGCTATCAACATCAAGGTTTAGGGACAGAACTACTCAGGAGATTAATAGAAATCGGTAGAAATGAGAAAATTTGCTGTATCTATGCTCATATTTTGGCAGATAATACAGGGATGCAAAGAGTATGTGAAAAACTGGGATTTAAAATATCACATACTAACGATGTCACAGTATTGAAAGCAGAAATCCAACTCACATAGCGCGTAAAAGCGGAATAGCAGACAGCACATTCTCCTCTGCTACTCTGCGTCTCTGCGTGAAACAAAACTATTCTATTTTCCCATAATTAAGCATCATATAACTTAACAACCAACTCACAGCAGTCGCTCTTCTAGTTTGTCGAGGTCCAAACTCACCAATTTTATAACCCTTAAAACCTAATTTCTGCTTTAGTAATTGTTTATTTTCCTGGGGAATAGAACGAGTTAATTTCACAGTAGCAGGACGAGATTCAATAAAATTTGGAGGCTGTGGATATTCACTCCGCCATTCTGGTTCTACCTGCTTATTATCATAAGTTTGAGCATTGTCATCGTAACGATAACCTAAATAATACCATAGCAATCTATTCACGGCATCATCATCAATTGTATCATTAATGATCGCCCACATAGTCTCTGTATTTAATGGTGGTAATTCAGTCATCATCTTAATTAGAAATTAAACAACAAAGTAGATAAGCTAATGTGCAGCACTCACTGTATAATTAAAAAACCTGAAGTTACAGTAGCACAAGCATCTTGCTTGTATTAATTATTCAAGTTAAAGGAACAACAGCTTAAATACCTCAGCAAAATAAATTTATAGCAGTTTTCATGTATTTAGACCACACTCTAAATTAATTTTAGTCTTTCTTTGCGCCTTTACTCCTTTGGATCTTTGTGGGAAACCAGAATCAAAATGTGGTTCATTTACCTGACAATTGCTATAAGTTTTGTAACATTAACGCATCACCATAGTAGATTATCCTACTTTTTGTGAACATAAGATCACTCAGTGGCAAATTTTCTGGATAAATACCTCAGTGAAATTACTGAATTTTCGGAAAATATGATTTTTAGACTTCCAAATTGTTTAGCAAAGTTACATTATTAGTTATATAAAAAGATCAAAAGTAAGCATTCAGTTAATACCTAGTAGTTAGCAGTCAACTGTTTCCAGCATACACCTAAAACCACTATACTCTTAAGTATAAGTTTCAGTATCAGTGAGAGCTACAACAAGCTCATAAGTAAATGCTCAAGGCTGATAGCTGATAGCTAAACGCTAAATGCTGAATGCTCATAGCTCAAAATCAAAAATCTCCGTCCCTGTATAATTAATTATTTGGCTACTAAAAGACTACCATGCGTGCAACTGCCATTATTTCTGAACATCCCCTACTCCAAGGCTATGGTTTACCCCCTTTTATGGATATTAAACCAGAGCAAGTTGAATCAGCCTTTAGCCTTTTGTTAACAGAACTTGAAAAGCAGTTGGCTGGGCTGGAAAATAATATAGAGCCTACTTGGAGCGGTTTAGTAGAACCACTAGAAAAATTAACCGAAAAACTCAACTGGAGTTGGGGAATATTGAATCATTTAATGGGTGTAAAAAATAGCCCTGAATTACGTAACGCCTATGAAAAAGTACAACCGTCCGTAGTTCAGTTTATGAACAACCTGGGGCAAAGTAAACCAATTTATAATGCTTTTAAAAGTATTCGCAAAAGTGATGATTGGAAAAATTTAGAATTAGCCCAAAAGCGTATTATTGATGCTGCTATTCGTGATGCTGAATTATCTGGTGTCGGTTTAGATGGGGAAGCCAGAGAACGCTTTAATATGATTCAGATGGAATTAGCCGAACTTGCTACTAAATACGCTAATCATCTCCTGGATGCCACTAAAGCCTTTACTTTGGTGCTAAAGACGAAATCAGAGGTTGATGGTCTTCCTAGTAGCTTATTGAGCCTTGCAGCCCAAATAGCACGAGCATCTGGAGAGGAACAGGCCACACCAGAAAATGGACCTTGGCATATTACCTTGGATTTTCCCAGCTATTTTCCATTTATGCAGCATAGCACTCGCAGAGATTTAAGAGAAAAGCTATATAAGGCGTATATAACTCGTGCTTCTTCGGGAGAATTAGATAATAATCCTTTAATTGAACGAATATTAGCATTACGCCAGGAATTAGCTCATTTACTGGGTTTCGCTAATTTTGCTGAACTCAGTTTAGCCAGTAAAATGGCAGAAAGTGTGGGTGCAGTGGAAAAGCTATTAGAAGAATTGCGTTTAGCCAGTTATGATGCTGCATTTAAGGATTTAAACAAATTAACTGATTTTGCTAAATCTCAAGGAGCAATAGAAGCGGAAAATTTACAACATTGGGATGTGAGTTTTTGGGCTGAACGTCAACGGGAAGCAAAGTTTGCTTTTACTGCGGAAGAGTTACGTCCTTATTTTCCCCTCCCCCAAGTCCTAGATGGCTTATTTGGGCTAGTAAAAAGGTTGTTTGGGGTGACAGTGACACCAGCAGATGGTCAAGCCCCAGTATGGCATGAGGACGTGCGTTATTTCCAAATAGCTGATAAACATGGTGCACCCATAGCTTACTTCTATTTGGATGCTTATAGTCGTCCAGCAGAAAAACGTGGTGGTGCTTGGATGGATGTATGTATTAATCGTCGCAAATCCACGGAAAATGGTGTTACCACTATCCGCTTACCTGTAGCCTATTTAATTTGTAATCAAACTCCTCCAGTGGATGGTAATCCTAGTTTAATGACTTTTGATGAAGTGGAAACCCTGTTTCATGAGTTTGGCCATGGTTTACATCACATGATGACTAAGGTTGATTATATGGGCGCTGCTGGCACTAATAATGTGGAATGGGATGCAGTGGAATTACCAAGTCAATTTATGGAAAACTGGTGTTATGACCGTCCTACTTTGTTTGGTATGGCTAAACATTATCAAACTGGGGAGTCTCTACCAGAACATTATTATCAAAAGTTATTAGCTGCGCGTAATTATATGAGTGGTTCGGCTATGTTACGCCAAATTCATTTTAGTAGCGTAGATATGGAGTTACATTATCGTTATCAGCCTGGTGGTAAAGAAACTGCGGCTGATGTGCGCGATCGCATAGCTAAAACTACTACCGTACTACCCCCTTTACCAGAGGATGCTTTTTTATGTGCCTTCGGTCATATTTTTGAAGGTGGTTATGCGGCTGGATATTATAGTTATAAATGGGCTGAAGTTCTGAGTGCTGATGCCTTTGCCGCATTTGAAGAAGCAGGTTTAGATAATGAAGCAGCTATAGAAGAAATTGGTAGACGCTATCGAGATACCATATTAGCTTTAGGAGGTAGTCAGCATCCTATGGAAGTATTTAAAACCTTCCGAGGTAGAGAACCTAGCACCAAAGCTTTATTAAAACATAATGGTCTTTTGAGCAAATAAAAAACTGCGAAGTGCCTAGTACGGAGTGGAAATAAACCACAAACTGACTAGTTATACTAAACACCACTTGGGTTTGGGCTTTTCCAAAATCACGAAAAACCCATCTGTGTAGGGGTAAAGCATGAGCTCATAAGTGTCAATTTAAGTACAGATACTATGGCATACGCTACGCTACCATTCCCAGTCGGGCTATGGGTTTTACGTTAAGTACCAATGAGCAATGTGTTTTACCGCTACAAATCCAGGTTTTTCGTAATTTCGTAAAAGTCCATCTCCTAACCGTGTTTAATATAGAAACACAGAATATTCTCCGTCAGGCTATGATTTTTACGTGAAATTGACACCAATGGTAGCTGGTATACTCCTACAACGAGTCAGAATCAAGAAATTTCTTCCCGCATTCAGTGACTCGGTGACTCCTACGCTACCACCTCTTGCTTTTGACAGTCAAATAACAATTCAAAAGCACCATCAGGAATCAGTTGTCTGATGTGCTGTATATAACCTTCTGCATCAGAACGACTACGGAAACGTGCTACTATCTGCCGTTCTTGTTCCGAAACTTTACGGGCAATAACCCAACTATTCAATCTTTTTTTGTAACTGTTAGCTTGATTTTCTACACGGGTATTGTTACTATCAGTATTTTGTGCCATGATTATCTTATCCATATAAATTAAGTACACTAAATACACAACGTTAGTTTATCTATCTGAAGATCTACTAGCGTTTTTATTAGATATCTCCAGAAATCAAGCTAGAAGCCTAATCTACAGCAATAAAATTGTCATTATTGGAGATGTCTATTGATGATGTCATCTTGTTATTTGATATTTGATGGATTGTCAACACCTTATGCAACAATATCTACAGCAGCTATCAGCTGTCAGTACGTTAAGAGAAGACAGTTATCCAATATACAAACAAGGTATGAAAAATTTACTGAAAAAATCATGTAGTCAAGGTAAATTAGCATATAACTTATAATTCATACCAATAAATTATACATAAAATACCCACTACAAAACCTGAAAGCTGAAAGCTAACTGCTAACAATCATTGAAAAATATAGCTTATTACCACGCTATAGAATTAATTTCCCTAGATTTACAAAAAATCAGGAAAATTGCTTTCCGTGAATGATTCAAGATTGCTATATTATATATTCTGCCTCTTCTATCTTCCATCCTGATAATTTTAGATAATTCTTTCACCACTGAGTTATACAAATGTCATTTATTACATCAATGATTGAAAAACTTGCATTACAATTAGATGCAGTAGTCACAATTGAACCAGAATACCAGCTAGTAGGACATATTACTTTTAAAAATGGTAAAAAATCGGCCTTTAGTCAAACTAAGTTTAATATTAATGGTTTTGGTTCGGCAGAATTAGTTAAAGATAAAGCCTATGCTAACTATTTTCTACAAAAATTTGGCTATCGAGTTACCGAAGGAAAAACATTTTTTAGTGAAAAACTATGTAGTAAATTTCCTAACCTGAGAAATATTCATGATGGTGGTAATTATACACAATCCCTAGGTTTTCCAGTGATTGTTAAACCTTTAAATTTAAGTCAAGGAACATTAGTAACTAAAGTGTATTCTCTCGAAGAATATTATACTGTTGCAGAAAAAATATTCCAAATTAATACAGGTTTAATAGTAGAAAAATTTTATCCAGGTAATGATTATCGTATTGTAGTTTTAGACCAAGAAGTATTCGTAACTTATCAAAGAATACCTTTATTTGTAATTGGTGATGGCCAATCTACTATTTTGCAAATTTTGCAGCAAAAACAAGAAAAATTCATCGAAATAGGTAGAAAAAAAATTATTAAATTTGATGATTTTCGTATTTTGCAAAAATTACAACAACAAAACCTAGATTTTAAAAGTATCATTCCTGAACATCATAGAGTTTATTTATTAGATAATGCTAATTTATCCAGTGGAGGAGAAGCTATAGATTTTTCTGAAAGTATTCATCCTGACTTTCAAAACTTAGCAGTTAAAATTACCCAAGATATGGGATTGAGATTAGCAGGTGTAGATATCTTAACCGATGATATTACTCAACCCTTGGGTAATTATACATTATTGGAAGTAAATGGTTCTCCTAGTTTATCTCATTATGCTGCTAGTGGAGAAATAGCAGCAAAAAAAGTTGAGAATTTGTATCTCAAAATTCTCAAGATTTTGGAAAATGAGTAGTCAGGATCCCGGAGATCAAGGAGTTAGCAATCAGTGATTATAGGACTGATATTTGAATTTTGAAAAAAATTAGGTATTGTAGGGTACCTCAGATATTATAAATCTGTTTATTGATACAAACTTTATGGAGTCTGACACACCCTAGGTATATGCATCATAAATCAAATATTATTCCTATATCAACTGTCAATTACCAATTACTAATTATTACCATCTTTTCCGTAACAAATATTCCAACTCCGCTTGTAAAGATTGTATTTCTGCTAACCTAGCGACTAGTAAACTCTCGTTACCAGAATCTTCTAAACGAGACTTCCAATAGTAAATACTATCCGCATTATTCATCCAAAAATTAACCACTGTATTAACTACTTGATCTAAATTCCAACCCCATTTTACTGGTACAGGTTCAATAGATTCCAAAAAAGCATCTAAAGTACAAATCTGTGTTCCTAAATATTCTACACCATCCTGTTGTTCATGATTAAAAAATTGCCAAACTGGAGATACTCCTACTAGATCAAAACTGTATTTCATTCTAGTCCTCCTGATAAGTTTAAGAAGAGTTGATTAATGATATGACTGACTTACACACGAAGTAATCAAAAAGCTGATTCTTTTTTAGGGTTTAATTTATGAATTACCCCTACTTTCGTGATGTTTTGGGTAAATCCTGAATTAGTCCATTGATTAGCACTTATAAGGCTTGACTGCTAATTATTCAGAGTTGATTAATTAGTCTATTAATTAGCACTTATAAGGCTTGACTGCTAATTATTCAGAGTTGATTAATTAGTCTATTAATTAGCACTTATAAGGCTTGACTGCTAATTTTCTAGCTAATCATTTCCCGCTTTATTAAACACTATTATCTCTTATTTGTAGAGTAATTTCAAGTTTGTTAGGACTTACGCAAGTGTCACACTAAAAAATCTGTTGAGTAGGTGCGTCAGATATCAACAATTTGGTTATTTACATGATTTATACTGTCTGACGTGGTTGGTGAGCTTGTCGAACCACACCCTAAGCTAATGTGCAGCACTCACTGTATAATTAAAAAACCTGAAGTTACAGTAGCACAAGCATCTTGCTTGTATTAATTATTCAAGTTAAAGGCACAACAGCTTACCAATGTGCCAGTTGCGTAAGTCCTGTTTGTAAACAGTTTTTTAATAGTTTTTGATAATTTTTGATAATGAACAACAATATCTCGCACTTCTTAGAGAATTCCGAGTTATCACTCTAATATTGATCAAAAACAACGGGCATTTTAATAATAAACTCTGTACCTTCTCTCAGAATACAAAGAGAAAATAATTGTCCTTGATGTTTTTGTAAAGGACTGATCGAAATTAATTTAACATTTTTGGAACCAACAAAAATCTCTGTATTTCTTAGAGGATGTTTGTAAAGTCTAAATTAATAAGAAAATCGGCGATTAGAAATCGCGTCTACACAGGTGAAATTTGCATATACTTATTAAAAAAAATTTGTTTTTTTATTATTTAGCATAAGCAATTTTAGGTTGTATATTAATTATACTGAAGCGAGATTAAGCATGATGATATTCGACTAATAATTTTAAAACACACTTTTAGACTAGATGTGACTAGAAATCATTACTCACTAAAACCCTGATAATAAAAGTCCAAAATAGAGATTTAAATAATTTTAACTAAAACTTTGCAAAAACTTTATAATCAAAATCACCATTCATCAGCTATATTGTTTCTGGGCAACAATAGTAAACCTGTTAATTACTAAAAAAGTTGAGTCCTTAAATCAAATCAGGCATAAAAATACAGCATCTCTAATTGTGGGTAAGATGAATAAAAACCCAATTATTTCTTAGCGTGAATTTGATCATCAGAGGTAAATTGGTAATGAATAAAATTACAACCCGAACAATTTTATCAGATGTCCCGGAAGAGTAATTTAGATAGCAGAATTTATCCTTATATAACACTTCTTTACTAATGTAACTAACTAATTAGTTTAGAGAAGAAGCCATTAAATCAACAATAAGGATTAACATTCAGGAAACAATTGATTTTTGATGTATTTATACTTCATTATATGTCCAATATTTTGGTTTTTGTCTTGACAAAAATGAGGTATATTTTTGCATTAATTCATCTAAATTATTAACTCTTAACCAAAGAGTAAATTTACTATGCAAACATCCATGATCGCAAGGGAATATTAATCGCACAAAACTTTTAAAAGGTACAATAGTACAGCAAATTGCACCATAGAATATAAATCAACTATCAAAGAAACAATATTATGTCAGAAAAAACTTTTGATCTCTCTACAGTTGACGGTAACAACGGCTTTACTATCAAAGCAGAAGAAGGAGGCAACTTAGGATACTCAGTTAAAAATGCCGGAGATATTAATGGCGATGGTATCCAAGATATAGTAATTAGCGCACCTTTAGCTAATACTAATAATCAAGATAATTCAGGAAAAACTTACGTAGTTTTTGGTAGAGAAAATGGTTTTACCTCAGTTATTAAGACTTCAGAAATTGACGGTACTAATGGTTTTATAATTAACGGTGCTAATATTGGAGACGAATCAGGTCGTTCTGTTAGTAAAATTGGCGATATCAACGGTGATGGGATTGATGATTTAGCCATTGGCGCACCTTTTTCTGGTATTAATGGTGAACAATCTGGGGCTGTTTATGTAGTTTATGGAAATAAGAATCCTGACTATTTTACCACACCTATTGAACTCTCTAGTCTCGGTCAAAAAGGTTTTACTATCACAGGTTTTAGTGCTGGAGATAATGGAGGTTGGGCTGTTAGTAATGCTGGTGATATTAATGGTGATGGTAAAGCAGATTTATTAATAGGTGCAACTGATACTGGTGGCAATGGAGCAGGTATTAAAGGCGAAAGTTATGTAGTTTTTGGTCAAGATGACTTTGGTTCCACTGTCAACATAGCTGATATTGTTGGGCAAAATAAAGGTTTAAAAATCATCAGTAACAAAGATAATAACCTGGGTTATTCTGTAAGCTATGCCGGAGATTTTAATAAGGATGGTAAAGATGATTTAATTATTGGTGCCCCCTACGCTGACCCTAATAATAATAATAATGCAGGTCAAAGTTTCATAATTTATGGTCAGACTGAATTTACTAGCAACACCATCAATGTTTTTGAACTTAGTTTGGATCAAGGACTGACAATTAATGGACAAAATAGTGATCAATCTGGTTTCTTTGTCAGCGCAGCTGGAGATTTTAATGGCGATGGTATCGCAGATGTAATTATTGGAGCAAGGGATGGAAATCCTAATAACACAGAATTTGCAGGACGCGTTTATATAGTTTATGGCAAAAAAGGCGGTTTTGATTCTAATATTGATTTAGCAAGTCTTGATGCGTCCACTGGTTTAGTAATCAATGGTATTAATAGTGAGGATAATGCTGGCTGGTCTGTTGGTTCTTTAGGCGATTTTAATGGTGACGGTAAAGATGATATTATCATTGGATCACCTAACGCTGATCCTGATAATAAGAACAGTGCTGGACAAGCCTATGTAGTTTATGGTTCTAATAACTTAGGTGCAACACTCAATCTCCAGGACTTGAATGGTACTAATGGTTTTATTATTAATGGTCTAGTTGCAGGTGATAATTTAGGTCACTCAGTTACAGGCTCTGATATTAATAAAGATGGTACTCCTGATTTGATTGTTAGTGCGCCTTTTGCTAATAATGGTATGGGATCAGCTTATGTAATATTTGGTACTCCAGCTAACCAAGCGCCCACAGGTTTAGCATTAAACAATAATACCGTTAATGAAAATGTGGATGCGGGTACGGTGGTTGGTGATTTAAGCACCACAGATCCAGATCCTGAAGATAACATTTTTATTTATGAATTACCTGCTGGTATTGCTGATAATAACCTTTTCCAAATTGACAATGGAAAATTAAAAGTTAACTTTAGTCCTGATTTTGAAACTAAACAAAATTACACTGTGAGAGTGAAAACCACAGATCAAGGTGGACTAAGTTATGAAAAAGATTTGACTATTAACATTAATGATATTGATGAAAATCCTGTCAATATCACTGGATTGTCACTCAACAAAATTAGTGATGATGTCTTTAATATTCAAGGGAATAACGGTAAAGCTACACTAGAAGTAAAACTTACAGGACATAGTGCTACAAGTGTGAATGAATTGGGAGTGTTTACCGTAGATGATGCTAGTGGTAAAATTAATGGAATTGCCCCAGGGGAAGCAGGATATACACAAGCAGCACTTGAGAGAAGTCGGGTAATTTTCTCAACTATAGCTAATCCTCCAGCTGGTTTTAATACTACTCAACTAAGTCGTCTTTTAGGATTTAATTCTAATGATAATCTGCGGTTCTATTTAGTCAAAGGTGCTTCTACTGACTCTGTAATTAGTGGTAGTACGCCTCAAACAAATGTTCTTTTCCCCAGTGCTAATAGTTTAAGAATTACAGATTTAGGATCTGGTAATTACTCTCTCAATTGGGAAGATGGTACTGGTAGTAATGATTTTGCAGATTTAACAGTTAATATTTCTGCGACGAATCAAAGTTTACCTTTAGGTACTAATCTCCAAAACAAATCCCAAGGTGAATCTTTAGATTTACGTAGTCTTAGTAAGGATCAGACTGTGAATGCTGATTTTACTATCAATGGAGAGGCAAGTTTTAACAATACCGTTGGGTTTTATCGAGTTGTTAATGAACAAGGTGGAATTGATATTGATGGTAATGGTACTGCTGATATTAATCCTGGACAAGATGGCTATATTCAAGCCGCTATTAATAGTCGCGTGGATGGACTTAATTTAAACGCACCCAATGGCACAACTGCAACTGGTTCTGGTGGTTTACAAGGTGGTTATATCTTTGCGCCCTTCTTGATTATTAATTCCACTGTTGATGCTTTTCTTGATGGTAATTCTTCTAATGATCCTCAAATTTATTTCAGTTACTTAGGTGCTAATTCTGATGGTGCGGATCATGTCAGAGTCTTAGGTGATAATACCTTTGGTTTTGAAGACTTACCAGGTGGTGGTGATAAAGACTTTAATGATGTAATTGTTAAGGTGAATTTTACCACTGTAGTTTAGAAGTTTAGATCCCCAACCTCTTTCAGAAGTTGGGGATATTTAAATAGTTTTGTTGCTATTTTTGTAAGTTTTTTTAGCCCTATTAATGAACCTTTAATTAACTGGGTTGCTGCTATGGGTTGCTGGCAAAATTGCCACATTAAGGGTAGAATTTGTAATGAACCATCTCCACTAATTACAGATGTTAAATTGGGTATATCATGTTGTGCATCATCACTAATGACTCTTAATATAGTCATAGGTATTCCTATTTTTTGGAAAAATTCTAAGGCTGTAAATCCTTCCATGTCTACTACATCTGTTTGATATTTTTGATATAATTCCTCTTTTTCTTGTTTGGTGCAAATAATGCGATCGCTTGTTATTCCTTTGACTAAAGATACTTGTTCTCCCAAACAATGATATATATTTGCAGTCAATTTTTGATCACATTGTGCTATTTTTCCCTGATATAAACAACTTTCATATAAAACTACATCCCCAATTTGATATTTTGGGTTTAAACTGCCACATAGTCCCATGATTAAAACTCGATTTTCTGGATGATGGATTGATTGTTCTAAGTATTGCAAGTATTCTTGCTGTAAATATTCATCTAAGGATTCCATTCCCATCGGTATGGGTAATATTTGATGATCTATGGGATCATGAGATTTTTGAGCACGCTTTAAACTCGCACTAATAGCTTGATATTCTGCACCCTGGGGAACTAGAATTGTAGTGGTCATAATAGGAATGAGGAAAGATTAAGGTTAATTAATTAACAATTACTGATTATCAATCACCAATTGTCAGTTTCTACTGTAAGATCATTGTGCAACGCCAGATCAGATCACTGACCAATGACTAATTCTACATCCTTGCGCGATCGCTTTAATATTTCTAAATTGGCCATTAAATTTTCCTGGATCACCATCTGTTTTTGGTTAGCAATAACCATTGCAGGTATTTTGGCTTTTAGTTCTCTTAAATATGCTTTATTTCCAGATATAACTTTCCCTGTGGTAGTAGTTAACGCCCAAGCACCTCTCGCTTCGGCTTTGGACACAGAGAGTAAACTAACTAAACCATTAGAACAGACTTTAAAATCTTTACCAGGTTTGGAAGATATTCGTTCTTCTAGTTATCCAGGCCAAAGTGCAGTTAGTTTATCTTTTTTCGTGGGGACAAATTTAGAAGAGGTAAAAAATAAAACCTCTACACTAGTCAAACAGTTAAAATTACCCCAAGGTACAACTTATAAAATTATACCTTTAAACTTGAACGAATCAGCAGCCGTGAGTTATGCCCTAGAAATTAAGGGTGGAAATTTAACAGAGTTACAGGAAATTGCTAAAAAGGATATTATACCAGCGATCGCTCAACTTCCTGGAGTTCTCAAGGTCTCCTTACTTGGTGATGGTAATTCTCTTCCACCATCTACTAGTCCTAATAGTTTACCCGCCGCAGGTACATTAATCCGATTCAACGGTAAAAATGCCCTCGCTTTTCAAGTCATCAAAAAAGGTAACGCTAACACTTTAGAAGTAGTTAGTCGCGTAGAAACAGAAGTCAAAAAACTACAAAGCAAGTTAAAAAACATCACCTTTACCCTAGCATCTACCCAAGCCGAGTATATCCGTAAAGCCACCCATTCTACCATTGACGCACTCATAGAAGCGATTATTTTAGCTGTAGTAGTCATTTTCCCCTTTTTATGGAACTGGCAAGCAACGATTATTTCTGCCCTAGCCATTCCCATATCCCTATTAGGGACATTTATCGTCATGGCAATTTACGGATTTAACCTAGAAACCATCACACTTCTAGCCCTCGCCTTAGTAATTGGTTCAATCGTAGATGATGCCATAGTAGATGTAGAAAACATCATGCGGCACATCGCCAATGGTGAAACTCCTCGCCAAGCAGCTTTTACCGCCACCCGTGAAATCGGATTAACCGTATCAGCAGCCACATTTACAGCAGTCGCAGTCTTTTTACCCATAGGTTTCATGGGCGGAGTCATCGGCCAATTTTTTAAACCCTTTGGTATTACGGTTTCCGCCGCAATGTTAACATCTTTACTGGTAGCGCGTACCCTTTCTCCTGTATTATGTATTTATTGGTTAAAGCCTGGTGAATTTCAAACTAATAAATATACAAACAAAATAGGTATAGTGTGTGACCAAGCATATCGTGACTTGTTAGCTTGGTCATTAAAACACCGTTCTCTGGTGATGCTATTAGCTGTACTTAGTCTGGTTGCTGGTATAGCTCTGATCCCCCTAATTCCTAAAGGATTTATTCCTAAACTTGATCGAGGAGAGTTTAATATAGTGTATTCAGCCCCTGCTATTCCTCCTGATATTGCACAAGCGGCGCAAGCACAATTAAAATCACCACCAGCACAAGAAATAGCAACGGTACAAAAAGTAAACGGAGGAAATTCTTCCCTAGCTGCTTTATCATCTTCTCTTCCCATTCGTAATTCTTTAAATGATTCTTTGGAAGTAGCTAAAAAACTGGAAGAAGTTGTTAGAAAATCAGCCGATGTGGCAAATGTATTTATCACGGTAGGTTCTCGCGAAGGTGAACCAAATAAAGGTACTTTGTACATTAAATTGAAACCAGAAAGAACAGTGAAAACCGCAGATATACAAGATACATTACGTAATGATATACCGAAATTATCTGGTGTTACTACTAGTGTGGAAGATATACAATTTGTAGATACTGGTGGACAAAAACCTCTACAAATTGCTTTAGAAAGTGATAATATTGCTAGTTTAACTAAAGCAGCAAAGGCAATTAAGCAAAAGGTAGAAAAAATATCTGGTTTTGTAGATGTGACAATTACTGGTACTAATGGTGAAGAAAAAACTATTTGGCAAATTGATCGGTTAAATAATCAAAGAGTAGTTTATGTTAGTGCTAATTTAGCGCGAAATTTAACTTTAGGTGATGCTACAGATAGAGTTATTGCTGAAGCTAAGGCAATTATACCTAATGATGTAAAATTGAATTTAGGTGGAGATTCTGCCAATCAAAATGAAGTTTTTGGTAGTTTTGGTAGCACTTTATTATTATCAGCTTTATGTATTATCGCTGTGTTAGTGTTACTGTTTAAGGGTTGGGTAGATCCCATTGTGATTGGTATTTCTTTACCTTTAGCTTTAGTGGGGGCTTTATTTTCTCTGTTTGTTACCAAAAGTGATTTTGGGATGATCTCTTTAATTGGTTGCGTGTTTTTATTGGGTATTGCTAATAAAAATGCCATCTTAATTGTAGATTGTATTAATCAATTAAGAGATGAAGGTTTAGAAAAAGTTGAAGCAATTCTTAAAGCAGGTCCGTTACGTTTTCGTCCCATTATGATGACTACCGCTTCTACTATTTTGGGGATGTTACCAATTGCTTTGGGTTTAGGTGCAGGTTCAGAATTGCGATCGCCTATGGCAGTATCTATTACAGGGGGTTTAATTAGTTCTAGTATTCTCAGCTTAATTATTGTCCCTGTACTTTACGCTATTTTAGATGATTGGTTTCCCAAGAAAAAATTCAGCAGGTAAACACAGATCCCGGACTTCTTTAAGCAGTCCGGGATATAACTCCTAGTTATGCTTTAGCACGGTTATCTAATTTACGTATAGTCATTTCCATTCAAGTAAAGTACAAGCAGTAATGATAGAGGCTATATTTCATTAGACCTGTCCGATAATTAAAGTAGGAACAATTCATGAATTGTCCCTAGAAGGGGTTTCAAATCACGGACATTGAATTACCACCAGATATATACTAAACTGGAAAAGACTATAATATTTTACTTTTTCTTAGAAAAATCAGCGATCGCTCACCAAAAAACTGCCAAAAAAATTAGAATTAGAAAAAATTATGCGAGTATTTATCACAGGTGCTACAGGTTTTATCGGTTCTCACATTGTCAGATTACTATTAAAACAAGGATATAAAATAACAGCATTAGTTCGTGATCAAAGTAACTTAAATAACCTACAAGGATTAAAAATTGATATTGTAAAAAGTGATCTAAACGATCCAAAGATTGCCGAAAAAATGCAAGGTTGTCAATATTTATTTCATGTAGCTGCCCATTATTCACTCTGGCAAAAAGATAGAGATTTGTTATATAGTTATAACGTAGAAGGAACAAGAAACATTTTAACAGCAGCCCAACAAGCGGGAATAGAAAAGACAATTTATACAAGTTCCGTAGCAGCTATTGGAGTAGGAAAACCAGGAGAAATAGTAGATGAAACCCATCAAAGTCCAGTAGAGAAATTAATAGGAGATTACAAAAAATCTAAATTCTTAGCCGAAAAAATAGCCCTAGAAAAAGCGCAACAAGGTCAAAATATAGTTATAGTAAATCCTACTAGTCCCATCGGCGCATTAGATATCAAACCCACACCAACTGGAGATATAATTTTAAGATTTTTAAGGCGACAAATGCCAGGTTATGTAGATACAGGATTAAACTTTATAGATGTAGAAGATGTAGCTTGGGGACATTTATTAGCATTAGAGAAAGGAAAAGTAGGCGATCGCTATATACTAGGTAATCAAAATCTTACCTTAAAACAACTCCTAGAAAAACTATCAGAAATTACCAACATTCCCGCACCAAAAACAGTCATCCCACCTTGGATACCCCTAACAGTAGCGTGGATAGACGAAACCATTCTCGCACCCTTGGGAAAAATTCCCACAGTTCCCCTAGATGGAGTTCGCATGGCACAGCAAAAAATGTATTATGATTCATCTAAAGCCATCCGCGAATTAGGAATACCTCAATCTTCCCTAGACATAGCCCTAAAAAATGCGGTAAATTGGTTTATAGCCAATGGTTATGTAAATAGATAACAGATGTTATTTATTGACTTTACCAGCTACTTTTGACTGTTGACTTCCGCTTTGCGGACAGTGGTGTAATTTATCGAGGAGCATCAATTTCATGGCAATTAACTTACAACAAGCAATAGACATCGGCAAATATTTAGTTACTCAACGTTTATTAGGAAAAAAACGCTTTCCATTAGTATTAATGTTAGAACCGCTATTTCGCTGTAACTTAGCTTGTACAGGTTGCGGGAAAATTCAACATCCAGTAGAGATACTCAAACAAAATCTCACACCAGAACAGTGTTTTGCCGCAGTAGAAGAATGTGGCGCACCAGTAGTTTCCATACCTGGAGGAGAACCTTTATTACATCCGCAAATAGGCGAAATAGTTCAAGGTTTAATTGAACGCAAGAAATATATTTACTTGTGTACAAATGGTTTATTACTAGAAAAAAGTCTAGGCAAATTTACACCTTCTCCCTATCTAACTTTTAGCGTTCATTTAGATGGAATGCGCGAATGGCATGATCAATGTGTAGATAGAAAAGGAGTATTTGATATTGCTGTGCAAGCTATTCGCGCTGCCAAATCAAAAGGTTTTCGAGTGGCTACAAACACCACAATCTTTGAAGGTTGTAATATTGAAGAAATGCAAGAATTTTTTGACTTTGTAGAAAGTCTTGGTACTGATGGGATGATGATTTCTCCTGGTTATAGTTATGAATGGGCACCAGATCAAGAGCATTTTCTCAAAAGAGAACAAACTCGCGCATTATTTAGACAACTTCTTGCACCTTATACCACAGGTAAAAAGAACTGGAACTTTAATCATAATCCCCTATTTTTGGATTTTCTCATTGGTAAACAAGATTATGAATGTACACCTTGGGGAAGTCCCAGTTACAGCGTTTTAGGTTGGCAAAAACCTTGTTATCTGTTGAATGAAGGTTATTATCAAACATTCCAAGAATTGTTAGATGACACTGACTGGAGTAAATATGGCCGCGGTAGTGGTAATCCTAAATGTGCTGATTGCATGGTGCATTGTGGTTATGAACCAACAGCAGCTATGGATGCAATGCAACCGAAAAATATTGCTCGTTCTTTAACTACAGTATTTGGCAAGTAGTGTAGTAAAGTTCAAAAAATCCTGATTCTATGGTGTCAAAATTTTTGAATTTTTGAATCAGGATGAAATAATTTTACAATTACAACTGTGCGGAAAATCCCTATACTATTGGACTTACGCAAGTGTCACACTAAAAAATCTGTTGAGTGGGTGCATCAGATATCAACAATTTGGTTATTTACATGATTTATACTGTTGAAGTGGTTGGTGAGCTTGTCGAACCATACCCTACCAATGTTGAAGTTAAGTAAGTCCTATATTAATCAAATTTTTGATCCTGATTTTTTAGTTAATGAATAATAAATATCATAATTTTCTCCCTTGTATCAGAGAAGTATATGCAAAAAATAACACCTTATCAGTGGATTGTAGTTAAACAAAAACTAACTCCCTATATTTTCTTACTTCCCGCAGTAGTTATATTAAGTTTAACGGTATTTTGGCCGGCTTTACAAGCATTCTACCTTAGTTTTACCACCTACGAGAATTTAGGAGAGGCTCCTCAATGGATAGGTAGTAAAAACTTCCTGCGGTTATGGAAAGATGCTGTTTTTTGGAAAACCTTAGAAAATACTATATTGTATTTACTAGGTGTAGTACCTATTCTAGTCACGTTTCCTCTCATTTTAGCAATATTAGTTAATCAAAAATTAAGGGGAATGACTTGGTTTAGAACAGCATATTATACACCAGTGGTGATTTCTATGGTAGTAGCAGGAATAGCCTGGAAATGGTTATATGCGGAAAATGGTTTACTTAATCAAATATTAAAAAATATTGGTGTTTTTGCTGAGGGTATTCCTTGGTTAACAAGTCCAGAAAAAATATTAGGAATAGTACCCATTTCTTTAGCTAGTGTGATGGCTGTAACTATTTGGAAAGGTTTAGGATATTATATGGTAATTTATTTAGCAGGTTTACAATCTATTCCCACAGATATTTATGAGGCAGCAGCTATTGATGGTTCTGATGGTATGAGAAAACATTGGGATATTACCATACCTTTAATGCGCCCTTATTTAGCTTTAGTGGCGGTAATTTCGGCAATTTCTGCTACGAAGGTATTTGAAGAAGTTTATATTATGACTCAAGGAGGACCATTAAATAGTTCTAAAACTATAGTTTATTATTTGTATGAACAGGCATTTAGTAATTTAGAAATTAGTTATGCTTGTACTATTGGACTAGTTTTATTTTTAATAATATTAGGTTTATCAATTTTAAGGGTAGCATTAAATCAGGAAGAGATGAGGTAATTGACAATTGATAATTGATAGTTATCAATTGTCAATTGTCAATTATCAATTTATTCCGCAGTAACCAATTCTGTACTACCTTTGCTGCGTTTTCTGATTAAAGCATTGAATACCATAATACCAATTGCTTTAATCAAATTACCTTCCAATTCTTGGAACATTTTCATATTGATACCGAAAGCATCATTAGCTTCTTGTACAATGCGATCGCCTGTGGCATCATCAATAGGCATAGCATCTAAATTTTGCCGATATTGCGCCTTAAACGCCTTTTCATCAGCAATATTTGCAAATTCATAGAAAGCAGTACCTTCTCCATCATTCAAATTCATTGCTGTTTGGGCTATCCCTTTGAGAATTTGTCCACCAGAGAGATCCCCTAAATACCGAGTATAGGAATGAGCAACTAATAACTCCGGTGCTGTAGCGGAAATTTCCCTAATACGATTGACATAAGCCTCACCTGCGGGAGACAATTTAACCTGATCACGCCAATTATAACCATAATAGTAGGTTAAATCTTGCTCTAAAGTGTGTTTGCGATTTAACTCAGGAAAGTAAATCTTACCCACTACTGGATGTTCCTTGTGTTTTTCCATTTCTTCTTCCATAGCGGAATAGATAAAGTAAAAATTAGCAACTAGTTTTTGGTAAGAGTTTTTTTCCACAACTCCCTTTAAAAAACACTTGACAAAACCCACATTTTCTGCCATTGTGTGAGCTTTTTTTGTACCTACCCGTAATTTGGTTGCTAAGTTGCTGCTCATGTTAAATTTCTCTACCTTAAAAAGTCAATTACTAGAGTTTTTTATGAATCAATAAAAAAGACCCTTAAATTGTTACATTAGAACGATTTGATGAGAATTTATGTTAAAATTCATTAAGCATTCAGCAAATATCCTCAACTTCTTGAAAAATTCGAGGATCTAAATGTTTCTGATTTAGATAACTATTTATGCAATCTTATACATATACTGTATTTTTTACATATTTATTAATGGTTTATATCTTAATGTTAAAAATATACAATCAATAACATTGAAGTATGTCTTGTATATATACCACTAATTTTATTTTATCCCGCTTATGCGATATAGATGGTTCTTCCTCATCAACTATATGATAGTAGGTTTTTTTAATAGTGTCAAGGGAGAAAAAGTTTTTTTGCAGGCTTTTTTTGCTAAATGTGATAATTGAGATAGAAACAGATAGGATAACATAATAATCAATGACAATAGATGAAAAATCAATATAGTGATGATGACAGGACAAGAATTTAGACAACTTTTAATTGATAAATGGGGACAGTCCTATGATGTGCAATTACGGCGCACCCAAGGTAAAATATTTTTACAAATATTGTGGAAATATTGTGGACAAGCCTCATTTCCGCTTACAGAGGCAGAATATCAAACTCACCTAGATGATATTACCAGTTATTTGCACGCTTTAGGAGCAATAGAACAAGTCGAGAATTTTATTATAGAAACCAAAGAACGTCCTAGAATTGGTAAAGCGGTGAGCATTCCACTAAACTTAGCAAATTTAGGCGATCGCGCTTCCGAATGGATCATCTAAAATAGAGTATTGAGTGTTGAATGTGATCAGAATAATTAAGCTGATAGCTTACTTACCAATTAACTTTACCACTCCTACACCACCAAAATATAAACCAAAAACCGCACCTGCTAAAAGACTTTGAGTAACTGGGTCTGTAGAAGGTGTAATAATAGCACCTACAATTACTGATATTAACATGACATATCGCCAACCAGTCAACATTTTTTCTGAAGAAACAATACCCAAAAGAGCTAATAATAATTGAATCACAGGTACTTGAAAAGCGATACCAGTTCCAAATAAAGATATTAATACTAATTCAAAATACTTATCTAAAGACCAAAATTGTTCTACAACATCTGCACCATAGGATGTGAAAAATCGCAAAGTAGCTGGAATTATAGCAATATAAGCAAATATCAAACCAAAAATAAATAATATACTAGAACCTAGAACAACAGGAATAATTAATTGTCGTTCACGACGGGTTAAACCTGGTAATACAAACTGAATAATTTGGTAGAGAATAAAAGGACTAGCGAGAATTAAACCACTATAACCTGCCACCTTGAAAGATACAAAGAAAAATTCTCCTGGTGCTAACTGAAAAAATTTTGCTCCATGAGCGGGAATTTGCAATAATTGTACTAGAGGTTTTACCCAAATAAAACATCCGATAATTGCAACCACTACAGCAATTAAAGCAGTAAAAATTCTTTGACGTAATTCTTCCAAATGGTCAAAAATAGACATTTCTACTTCACCTGGTAATTCATCCAAGTGATCAATAATTGGTTTTGCGTCAGAATTAATAGTATCTATATCTTGAGAATGTGTCATAATTACTAGGGAATAGGATGTAAGAATCTTTACTCATTGTCAATTATCAATTATCATTGCATTCTATCAATGGTGCGATATTGAATAGCTTCAGCAACATAATGAGGTTTTAAATTTTGATCATGAGCTAAATCAGCAATAGTTCGTGCTACCTTAAGAATGCGATCGCTTGCTCTAGCAGATAATCCTAATTTTCTGATAGCGGTTTCCAATAAATTGCGACTAGCATCATCTAATTTACACCATTGTTGTAAATGACGACTTTGCATTTGAGCATTACATTTAACATTATTTTCTGATGCAAACCTGTTTGTTGCAATATCTCGTGCTTTTTGGACTCTTTCTCTGACAAACCGAGAGGGTTCTCCAGTGGAAGATGTTTGCGTAATTTCCTCTGGTTTTAACCTATTAACTGCCACTTGTAAATCTATTCTATCCATTAAAGGTCCTGATAACTTAGCCCAATATTGTTCTCTTTGTCGAGGTGAACAGGTACACCCTTGAATTGTATCACCATAATAACCACAGGGGCAGGGATTTGTGCTGGCCACTAAAGTAAATTGTGCCGGAAAAACCACAGATTGTCGAGTGCGAGAAATAGTCACATAACCATCTTCTAAAGGTTGACGCAGAAACTCTAAAACATCGCGTTTAAATTCTGTAAGTTCATCCAAAAACAATATACCGCGATGAGATAAAGAAATTTCACCAGGCCGAGGAAAACTACCTCCTCCCACTAAAGATGGTCCAGATGCGGAATGATGGGGACTTCTAAAGGGACGATGACGTACTAAAGAACCTCGGTTTTTTAACAACCCAGCGACAGAATGAATGCGTGTCACTTCTAAAGATTCACTAAAACTCAAAGGTGGTAAAATTCCTGGTAAACGTCTAGCTAACATGGTTTTTCCGCTTCCAGGAGGTCCGACAAAAATCAAATTATGGCCACCTGCGGCCGCTATTTCCAATGCTCGACGCGCATGAGCTTGTCCTTTCACATCTTGTAAATCTGCCATAGGATGGGTTAATTCTTGGTTTAATTCTACCCGATCTTCTAGCTGTACAGGTTGATATTTGCCAGGATAATTTAATAAGTCTACTACATCTGTTAAATTTTGACAGCTATAAACGTTTAAACCTTCTACTACTGCTGCTTCTTGAGCATTATCGCAGGGTACAACTAAACCAGTAATACCCATTTTTCTAGCAGTAGCAGCGATAGGAAGTACACCTGCAACAGGTCTTAAACTACCATCAAGAGAAACTTCGCCTAAAAATAGAAAGTCACCTAATAAATCTGGTTTAACCTGTTCAGAAGCCGCTAATATTCCTATACTAATAGGTAAATCAAAGGCTGGTCCTTCTTTGCGTAAGTCAGCAGGAGTTAAGTTGATGACAATTTTCCGGATAGGGAAAGCAAAACCAGCATTTTTCAATGTGGCTTTAACTCGTTCTTTAGACTCTTGAATAGCGGAATCTGGTAAGCCTAAAATAACAATACCTGGTAAACCGCCAGAAACATCAACTTCTACACCTACTTTTACTGCGTCAATTCCGACAATAGATGCACTCCAGACTCTTGCCAGCATTTTTGATATATGAATAAACTTTTATAATATCAAAGCATATCTGTAGGTAAATTGACAAGGATGGAAGAGCGCACTTCCCAAAGTCAAAAGTTGATATTCTGGCTGGTGACTTCCAGTAAGGGTTTAGCACTGCTAAACCCTTACTTACTGCTCGATCTCCTCTACTATAAGCTCATTCATGACAAAAGCAAAAGATGATTAAATGGTAAGGTGAATAAAAAGATTATTTGCTGATAGTGTACTGATAAAAGTTATGGATATAGTAATTATCGGTTGTGGTGTAGTTGGTGCTGCGATCGCTTATCAACTCAGTCAAGTGAAAGGTTTAAATATTACAGTGTTTGAACAAAAACAACCCGCTCAAGGTTCTACTAGTGCGGCTCTTGGCGTGTTAATGGGCATAATTAGCACGAAAAGAAAAGGTATTGCTTGGCGTATTCGAGAAACAAGTATTAAACGTTATATATCATTAATTCCTGAATTAGAAGGTATTACTGGGAGAAAAATCCCTTGTAATCGTCAAGGTATAGTATTGTTATTATCAGAAAATCCCGAACGACCCTTAGAAAGTGGAGTAGAAGTTTTATCAGAATGGGAAGAATTACAGGAGGTGCGAAAAAGCCAAGGTTGGAAATTGCAAGTTTGGGAACAGGAAGATTTGAAAAAATATTGTCCCCAGGTAAATGATCCCAAAATTATTGGTGCTGTTTATTCTCCCCAAGACTTACAACTTAACCCCACTGCTTTAACTTTAGCTTTGGTAGATGCCGCTCAACGCAATGGTGTAAAATTTAACTTTGGTGTCAGTGTAATCAATACAGAAACACCTCCACTTCGTCCAGAAACTCCTTTACATATTAAACAGGGTTGGGAACAGGAACACAAATGTAGTTTTATAGAAACTACTCAAGGTAAGGTAAAAGCAGACTGGTTTATCTTATCTTCTGGTTTAGGTACAAAGTTATTAACTCAAAAACTGCATCAAATGATTAATATTCGTCCAGTATTGGGACAGGCTTTGTATTTGAGTGCTGGTAAAATATTAGGTAATAAAGATTTTCAACCAGTTATTACGGGAAATGATGTTCATGTTGTACCAATGGGTAATGGTGACTATTGGGTAGGTGCGACGGTAGAATTTCCTAATGAATATGATGAAATACCACCTAACCAACAATTATTAAACGCTGTTAGACAACAAGCGATCGCTTTTTGTCCCGAATTAAGTACAGCGCAAGTAGTCCGCACTTGGTCCGGTTTACGTCCACGCCCAGAAGGCCGTCCAGCACCCGTTATTACTAAACTACCTGGGTTTAATAATGTCATTTTAGCTACTGGACACTATCGTAATGGTGTTTTACTCGCACCAGCAACAGCAATTATGGTTAAAGATATGATTGCGCCTCAAGATTCTTGTATATAGCTATCAGTAGTTAGATTTCATCTTTCAGCTTTCAGTAATTAGAATTAAAAATTAAAAAACCGCTTAAACTGCGGTTTCCTGATTTTGATATTTCCTTAATTTTTTTGAGTTGAATGATAGTTCTTCCTCATCGTATACCCTTGTATCATATTTCTGGATGCCAGTCAACAGGTTAATCTGATAAAATGCGAAATTTTTTCTGAAAATAAAATAAGCTGATGTGTAGCTAAATTGTATAACTAAAAAACCTAAAATTACTGTAGTGCAAGCATCTTGCTTGCATCTATTATCAAAATTAAAAGCACAACAGCTTACAAAAACCGCAATTAGCAATTACCAATCACCTACTATAACAGATACTTCCTCAATTTTAGCAGGAGTAACATTTTCTAAAACTACAGGAGTGGCGACTGGTAAACTCCAAGCATCTTCTAAAGTTTCCCAATAAGTTGAAAAAGCGGGTAAAGCTAAAGGACAAGCCTTCCATATAGCTTCTACGGGTGCATTTAATTTATGACAATTACCGCCTCGACGGCCTTCTGGTTGATAATGACGACAATAACGACAGGTGGATGTCAAAGGTGTAATAGGGTTCATATAGCTTAATGTTTATTGATATTTAGGACTAGTGATGTTATTCGATGTTATTCATCTATTTTGCTACTATGGTAAATGGGGATCAAGGGTAAGAACATTAGATTTGATATAGCTTCTAGCGATTTTTTATCAAAAAAAAGTTTATGATGTTTTTATATTTCTGTTATATTTATCAATAATCATGAGAGTGTTTGCATTACTATTTTGGCTGTAAACTCTCTAGGGATCAAGGTTAACAGAACTATTTTTGATAATCATTTATATTTACTCAATCTTTGCTAACCTATAGATTTCATCCTATTAAGGTAAGTAATAGTATAGATTTTACCTTAACATTCTATCAAAAAAATGGTATGGACTAGGAGCTAGGGATAAAGAACTTAAACCTTGAACTATCCACTCTGTAATTATCAGGACTTACGCAACTGGCACATTGGTAGGGTGTGGTTCGACAAGCTCACCAACCATGTCAGACAATATAAATCATGTAAATAACCAAATTGTTCATATCTGACGCACCCACTCAATAGATTTTTTAGTCTGACACTTGCGTAAGTCGTAATTATTTAAAGTATTTAGTAACACATAAAGAACAAACATTCCAGCGTTGTAACTCTCCTGGGGGGGTAGGACATTGACATTGAGGACATAAAGGGAGATGATGCGATCGCTCACGGTTAATTTTTGCCCAATTTGCAAAAGCATCTTGAGCAGTATGATATTTAGTTGTTTGCTGATTATTCAAAGTTTCATTTTCTAATAAATAACTAGGATGTAAAGAAGCAGAAGGAGGAGTATTAGTTTCTGTAACTGGTGAATATTGCCATGAGGCTGTAGAAAAGCGAATATCATTTAAAGAAACAGATAGTTTTTGATTTAATTGGATAACAATATGTTTACGAGAGAACGTCAAATTTTGCGCCCAAGCGGCGCTAGAAGTAGCTACCCATAAGACATCATGTTGAATAAATAAAGGCCGAGTATGGGAAGCGACATGAATACCAACAATATCAGACCAGGACTTTAACAAGCGGGGGAATAGTTTATCTCGCCATTGTGGTGAATTTTGTAATTTCAGTAAAATATCATTAATCGTGTTTAAAGGCATAATAATAGGAGTTAGGAAATTCATAAGTGTAGTTTTTACATCCTTTATGGTACTTATCAATACCAATATAGTATTTTATTGTACTTAAAAATAGACGTTTTTTGATAACTAGCAACTTGGGTTACTACCAAAGTTAATCTTTGTTTTCTTACTCTAATGCTTGAAGGACTGGGGATAAAATAAAACACATCTGGTATTTATAAGACTTGACTAAACGATTATCCTGTTTAGTTGTACTGAGAGTTGAACGTGAGTTCAAAAACAAAATTCCAGTTTCATGACCCTACAACAGATGTTTTAGTCTGACACTTGCGTAAGTCCTAAAGATTTTAGAAAACTATCTAATTGTTCTCATAGGCGATCGAAAGGAAAACAGTAAAGTATAATATCATCTAGCATTTCTTCTTTATTCTCAAATAACAATTTTTCATTAACAACAATAGCAAATATATAACAAGGCGTAAGGTTTTGTCTGTCTAGCCGCGATTTCTAATCGCCGATTTTAGTATTAATTTAGACTTTACAAACATCCTCTCAAGATACGCTATAATACCCCTATATGACTTTATAAATTATTAATTTTTAACTCCTACCATGACCAATTCTCCTCAATTTCAAGACGCTTATGATATTATTGTCGTTGGTGCAGGCCACTCAGGCTGTGAAGCGGCCTTGTCCACCGCCAGACTCGGATGTAAAACATTACTACTAACCCTAAACCTAGATAAAATCGCTTGGCAACCTTGTAATCCCGCCGTAGGCGGACCTGCAAAGTCGCAGTTAACCCACGAAGTAGACGCTTTAGGTGGAGAAATTGGTAAAATAGCTGATCGCACTTACCTACAAAAACGTATTCTTAACTCTTCACGAGGTCCTGCGGTATGGGCATTAAGAGCGCAAACTGATAAACGCGAATATGCAGCCATCATGAAGGGAATTGTGGAAAACCAAGAAAACTTG
Organism: Anabaena sp. FACHB-1237; assembly: GCF_014696225.1. Classification (GTDB taxonomy): domain Bacteria; phylum Cyanobacteriota; class Cyanobacteriia; order Cyanobacteriales; family Nostocaceae; genus FACHB-1237. The sequence goes on from NZ_JACJPV010000002.1 coordinate 158,589, forward strand.
ACCATTCGAGAAGGGATGGCCACGGATTTAATTTTAAGTAAAAATGACGAGATTATTGGTATAGAGACCTACTTTGGTTTTGCTTTTCAATGTCAAGCAGTTATTCTCACCACTGGTACATTTCTCGGTGGTAAAATTTGGGTAGGTAACAAATCTATGGCTGCTGGCCGTGCGGGAGAATTTGCGGCGGAAGGTTTAACTCAAACCCTTCACAGACTTGGTTTTGAAACTGATAGACTGAAAACTGGCACACCTGCTAGGGTAGATAAAAGATCCGTAGATTATAGTAAAATGGAACTGCAACCAGGAGATACGGAAGTTCGTTGGTTCAGTTTTGATCCGGATGTTTGGGTAGAACGGGAACAGATTCCTTGTTACATGACTCGCACCACTAAAGAAACCCATCGCTTAATTCAAGAGAATTTACATTTATCCCCTGTATATGGTGGTTGGGTAGATGCAAAAGGTCCGCGTTATTGTCCCAGCATAGAAGATAAAATAGTCCGCTTTGCTGATAAGGAAAGTCATCAAATCTTTATTGAACCAGAAGGCCGAGATATTCCTGAATTATACATTCAAGGATTTTCCACTGGCTTACCTGAAACTCTGCAAATCCTCATGTTACGCAGTTTAACAGGGTTGGAAAATTGTACCATGCTCCGTCCTGCTTATGCCGTAGAGTATGATTATTTACCAGCCACTCAGTGTTATCCCACATTAATGACTAAAAAAGTAGCAGGATTGTTTTGTGCGGGACAAATTAACGGTACAACAGGATATGAAGAGGCTGCTGCTCAAGGTATAGTGGCAGGAATTAACGCAGCACGATTTGTCAAAAAGCAGGAGATGATTATTTTCCCCCGTGAACAAAGTTATTTAGGAACTTTGATAGATGATTTATGTACAAAAGACTTACGTGAACCTTATCGGATGTTAACGAGTCGTTCTGAATATCGCTTATTATTACGTTCGGATAATGCTGATCAAAGGATGACACCATTAGGTCGGGAAATTGGTTTAATAGATGATAGACGCTGGGAATTATTTACTCGTAAACAAGAGCAAATTATTGCTGAAAAAGAAAGGTTACATTCTACTAGAATTAAAGAACATGATGAAATTGGTAAAGCGATCGCTCAAGAAACACAACAAGCTATTAAAGGATCAATAACTCTAGCAGACTGGTTAAGACGTTCCAGCATTCATTACAGTGATTTAGAACGCTATGGACTCGGTAATAAAGAACTCAACCAAGCGGAAAAAGAAGGTGCAGAAATAGACATCAAATATGCAGGTTATTTAGCTAGACAGCAACAACAAATAGAACAAATAGCTCGTCATACCAATCGTCAACTACCTAGCGACCTAGATTATCACAGCATTGACACCCTATCCAAAGAAGCCAGGGAAAAATTAAACAAAGTTAAACCCCTAACCATTGGCCAAGCCGCTAGAATAGGAGGAGTAAATCCAGCAGATATCAACGCTTTATTAATCTACTTGGAAATATCCAAACATACAGCCGCGGTAACATCATAATAGCAGTGCAGGCATCTTGCCTGCAATTCTGTGCAATATTTTGCAATTCCCTGGAATAATTCTATATAGCACAATTTTTTTGTCTGTTCTCCCTTCCCTTTTTATGTCTACAGAGGGATAGCTGCTCCCATGCGCCCCATTGAAGTAGAAAGTAAAGTCTAGTTTTGTCTAGGTTTTATATAGCAGAAAAATAAGTTTAGATTATTCTTTAGCACTATCGGCTAAAATACCGATGATCATAGCTATTGGTTAAAGCCTATGTTACCAACTACCAGCACAAATTCTTTTATTTACGAAGCATCTGATGATACGATCACCAACGCACCTTGGTCAATAGAAAACTATGCAGAAGGGCTAATGGATGAACTATTCATGGATATTGATGCCATTCTTGACGGAAGAAATAAACGTCATTATAACAAAAGCAGATATTCGGGCAGCCAACCCAGTGAATATGTATCTAGACCAACAGTCAGATTAAAAATGTCAGATATTTTACCATCCACAGTGAAATTACCACAGGAATCTGTTACACCCATCAGTAACAAACAGAGTAGCACCTTAGTGGTAACTTCTCGTCCTATTACTGTGATGACTAATAAACAACACAGTAATCATTTAGCCAAAGTAAATCAATTAATATTTGTCTCAGCAAGTTTAACTATTACATTCTTTGGTTTTATATTCTTAAAAGAGAATGGTTTTCTTAACAGTTTAATAAATAGTGAATACGCAAAAACTGCTACCATCGAAACACTAGAGGATCCTCTGTTAAATCTAGTAATTTATATGCAGGAAGCATTAACAGTTATAGAGCGAAAAGAGGAAATTAACGGTTCAATAGGGGTTAAGTCAGAACTTTACTCAACTAGTATTAATCAACCTACAACTTTAGGTTTACCAAATAGGCTTCCTAGTAATACTTTACCAATATCCGTTACAGCGAATACTCAAACTACACCTTCTAATCGTAATACAACCCAGAACGTGATTGAGCGTATTTATATTCCCATGTCGCAACCATCACCAAATTATCAAACATCAGTAGTACCTAATGTGACATCACTACCTACCCTAACACCATTACCTCCTGTTTCTTCAGTACCTACTACTGTAGCACCAACAACCAAAATATCCCAAACAACTCCAGTGGAAGTATGGAAAGAACCAATTAAAAACTTCAAAAATAATACTAAAGTTTACACTAAACCTACGGAAATAACAACAATAGGAACTACCGCGAAAATTCCCGCATTGAAAAGTCAACCATTACCAGTGAACTCTCAACCTGTAACAATAGCACCACCAAAATTACTAACTCCCAATTTATCAAATACTGTTCCTCTATTACCCACAAATATTCCCGCTGAAGAACCAGCTAAAGTTAACGAAAAAGTTTATTTATCTACCTACACGGCACAATTAGATGGATTATTAGAATTGAGTAATAAATCTGTCGCTTTGTTTAAAATAGATGGTATTAGTCGTCGTATTAGCATTGGTGAAAGTATTGGTGCTACAGGTTGGACCTTAGTGGAAGTTAGTAATGGCAAGGCTGTAGTTTATCGTAATGGAGAATTACGTTCAATTTATACAGGACAAAAACTATAAAAAACTATCTATGGTAGTATCTAATTATAGCAGTTAAGTTAAGGTTAGTTAACGGAAACTTATGTTTGTTAAATCGTTTAAAATATCTTTGACTACTTTTATAATTTTTTGAAGTGTTCTGGACAGACGGCAAAATCGGCTATGATTTTGTTACATCTTTGTTAAGAAAGGTTACACGACTCTTAACAAAAGGAAATATTTATTATGGTAACTTCCCTTGAGAAAAAGCCGTCACATGAGGTTGTGATTATTGGTGGTGGGTTTGGTGGACTGTATGCAGCAAAAGCACTGGCTAATACTAATGTAAATGTTACTCTTATTGATAAACGTAACTTTCATTTATTTCAGCCGCTTTTATATCAAGTTGCTACAGGTACTTTATCACCGGCGGATATTTCTGCACCTTTGCGTTCTGTGTTTAGCAAAAGCAAGAATACAAAGGTGTTGTTGGGAGAGGTGGGTAATATTGATCCTAAAGCACGGAAAGTAATGCTGGGGGATGAAATAGTACCTTATGATACATTAATTGTGGCTACAGGTGCTAATCATTCCTATTTTGGTAAGGATAGCTGGAAAGAACTCGCTCCTGGGTTGAAAACTGTGGAAGATGCTATAGAAATGCGTCGTCGGATATTTATGGCATTTGAAGCGGCAGAGAAAGAAAGTGATCCAGAGAAACGCCGCGCTTTTATGACTTTTGTAATTGTAGGAGGGGGTCCAACAGGTGTAGAATTAGCGGGAGCGATCGCTGAACTGGCATATCAAACCCTCAAAGAAGATTTTAGAAATATTGATACTCAGGAAGCGAAAATTGTCTTATTACAAGGGGGCGATCGTATACTCCCACATATTGCTCCAGAATTATCAAAAGCCGCAACAGAATCATTAAAGAAACTAGGTGTAATTGTTCATACAAAGACAAGAGTAACAAATGTTGAGAATGACAGTGTGACATTCAAACGTGACAACGAATTAACAGAAATCACCTCAAAAACTATTTTGTGGGCTGCTGGAGTGGAAGGTTCTTCCATGGGAAGAATTTTAGCAGAACGTACAGGTGTAGAATGTGATAAATCTGGGCGTGTGATGGTAGAACCAGATTTGACTGTCAAGGGTTATCCAAATATTTTTGTCATTGGAGACTTAGCGAATTTTTCCCATCAAACTGGTAAACCCTTACCTGGTGTTGCACCAGTAGCTAAACAGCAGGGAGAATATGTAGGTAAACTGATTCAACTACGGCTAAAAAACCATACTTTGCCAGAATTTAGTTATAATGATGTGGGTAGTTTGGCCATGATTGGGCAAAATTTAGCTGTGGTAGATTTAGGTTTTCTTAAACTTACAGGTTTCTTGGCTTGGGTATTTTGGTTAATCATTCATATTTACTTCTTAATCGAGTTTGACACTAAAATAGTAGTAGTAATTCAGTGGGCCTGGAATTATATTACTCGTAATCGTCGCTCTCGATTGATTACTGGTAAAGAAGCTTTCTTAGGACCGCAAGCTGTTAATCATCATAGTCCGTTTCAAGCTACAGAAACTAAATAAACCATTAAGCTGGGGAGCAGGAAGTAGGGAGTAAGGAGGAAATTCTTTATTCTAACTCCTTAAACTTCTAACTCCTAAAGATATGAAACTTTTGCAAATTTCCGTAAAATTAAGAAATATTTTTACAAATCTGATGCTCATTTATGAGTAAGATGGATTCAGATGGAATTTTACACAACTCCATTCTAGGCTGACGGCATCAAGCTGCAAAAGGGAGGGGCAGACATTATGACAACTCTAAGCATTTCCAAAAAAGACATTGCTACTATGACAACAAAAGATGTCACAGAATTAGCTGCACGTCTGGAATTAGATAACTACAGTAATGCTTTTGAGGGTTTGGATGATTGGCATCTACTGCGGGCCATTGCTTTTCAGCGTCCAGAATTAGTTGAACCTTATATTCATCTCCTCGATTTGGAACCATACGATGAAGGATAAAATCCTATTTTATCATTCTTTTAACATTTTTAATGTGGATAGTTATTTCTGCTATACAACACCATAGAATATAGTAAGGTGTGTCAGATGCCAAAAATCTCTTAATTGCTGGCTTAGGCTCTAATACACCTTACAATTATTTTTTGTATGTATATTTGAGATTTAAGGTTGCACTGATGGAAACAAATATATTTAATAATCATAGTCAACAGATAGAATTACTAGATCAAGAAGATGATTTAGAAAATGAGTTTAAATTTGAAGATGATGATGATGAAAATTTAGAACCATTTGACCCTACAAAAATTAGGGTTAAAACTAAACCTATGACAATGGATCTGCTTCTTAAAAGAATTAAGCATGATGAAATTGATCTAGCTCCTGATTTTCAACGTCAAGCAGACATTTGGACAAATATAGCAAAAAGTCGTTTAATTGAGTCTCTTTTGATTCGGATTCCGCTTCCAGCATTTTATATAGACGCAACTAATGATGATAAATGGATAGTTATAGATGGTTTACAAAGAATTAGTACCTTTAAAGAGTTTCTTCTGAATAAGGAAGAAGGTAAAAATACGAAAAATAAAGCTCTTAAGTTAACTGGTTTACAATTTCTAAAAGATTTAGAAAATAAGAAATATGATGATTTACCACGTCATTATCAAAGACGAATAGATGAAACAGAATTAACAGTTTATTTAATTGAACCTGGAACTCCTGATGAAGTTAAATATAATATTTTTCAACGAATTAACACAGGAGGACTACCTCTGAATAATCAAGAACTCCGCCAAGCAATGAATCCAGGTAAACCCATACAAATTCTCAAAAGATTTGCTGAATTACCAGAATTTACAAGAGTAGTAAATCTAAGTAAAAAGAAAAAACAACGTATGGATGATCATGAATTTGTATTGGGTTTTATTGCTTTCACTCTAACCCATTATAACGATTATCCATTAAATAAAGGTCGTAACTATTTTTTACATGAAGCTATGAAAAAATTAAATAAACTAGACTCTAATTGGATACAAACAATAGAAAACCAATTTACTATAGCAATGAAAGCAGCTTATAATATTTTTGAAAATACTGCTTTTCGCAAATCTTTAAGCTCTCCTGTAAATAAATCTCTTTTTGAATCTTGGTCAGTTACTTTCAGTCAATTAAATCCACAACAAATTGAAACATTAATCCAGAATAAAGAAATATTAAAAGAAAAATTTAGACAAAAGATGAAAGATGATCCTAATTTCCTTAAATCTGTCTCTCAAGCATCTAGTAAAGTTCAATATAGGTTTGAACAAGTTAATCAAATAGTACAAGAGGTTTTATCATGTTAAGTTCTTTAACTTTAAAAAATTTTAAGCCATTTGAAAATCAGTCTTTTTCTTTAAAGCCATTAACTTTACTGGCTGGCTTAAATAGCACTGGTAAATCGTCTGTATTGCAATCTCTACTACTATTACGTCAATCTTGTTTACAGGATGAGTTATTAGATAGAGTAGGTTTAGCATTAAACGGTGATTTAGTATCTATAGGTACTGGACAAGATGCACTTTTCAAGAGAGCTAAAGAGGATTTGATAACTTTAGAAATTGTCATGAATAATGATAATAATATTAAAGGTACTTGGATTTTTGATTGTGATCGTCAATCAGATATAATGCGACTATCTCCCATAATGAATGATTTAGCGATTGATGTAGAAATTTATAAATCAGGACTTTTTAACGATAATTTTCATTACTTAAAAGCTGAAAGAATAGCACCTAGAAATTATTTCCAAATGTCCGATTTTAAAGTTAGACAACATCAACAAATTGGCAGTCAAGGTGAATTTACTCCCCATTTTCTATCCATAAATGAATATAAAAAAATTCCCCATAATCGCCTATCACATCCATCAGCAAAATCTGATATTTTAAAAATTCAAGTTGAAGCCTGGTTAGGAGAAATTATTCCTGGAACAAGAGTTGATATAGAACTACATCCAGGGATGGATATAGCAAGTTTACAATATTCTTACGAAGATAATAATTCCTATCGTTCAACTAATGTAGGATTTGGGATTACTTATACTTTACCGATTATTGTTGCTATATTATCAGCTAGTTCAGATACATTGATTTTGCTAGAAAACCCAGAAGCACATCTTCATCCTAGAGGACAATCTAAGATGGGAGAATTAATTGCATTAGCAGCAAGTTGTGGTATTCAAATAATATTAGAAACTCATAGTGATCATGTTCTCAATGGTATTCGGAAAGCAGTAAGATATAAAAAACTTGAGGCTGATAAAGTACAAATTAACTACTTTGAAAGATATTTAAAAAAAGGACAACCAACCACAAAAATTACTACTCCTCAAATTTATCCAGATGGAGGGATTGATAAATGGCCTGATGGTTTTTTTGATCAAGCTGAAAAAGATTTAATGGAGTTACTATAAATGCACTTTTTAATTAATGAACTTTCTTTTATTGGACAAGCTGCAAATGATTATAAAGCTGATGAATTAATGAAAAATATTTTAGACATTATTCAAGAAATCAGTGTTATTCAAAATGGTGATCCTATTCAAACCCATAGTACTTTTTCCTGTCAAAAACTCTCTCATGATTTAACAGTTAATCAATGGATTTTAAATACTATTAAATCGAAAAAATCTGATCAGCAAAAAATCGCTATGATTTTACTGAGACTTTTAAGAAAAGGACCTTTTATAGATGTACAGGGTTTAATCAATAATTGTCAATGTCATTATCAAAGACAAGATGTTTCATCAAGTTCATTAGCTGGTGCTACTAAACTGGAAGGAATATTAATTAGTTTACAAAATCACCCTGATTTTATTCAGGAAAACATTGAAGTTGAATTTCAAGATGGTACAAATTCCAAAGAGGCTCGAATAATCAATAATTTAACTGAAATTAAACAGGCTAGAAAAATATGCCCTCGTTATAAGATTTCTTCTAATAAACATGATCTTTTAGGTCATTGGGAAAAAGGTACTCCTATGAATTTAACAGATGAAGAAGCTCAAAAAGTCTTAAATCTTTCTGTACATAGTAGTAACGAAAATAGTCAAAAATGCTATGGTTTCCATAAGGAAACAGATCAATTTTATGTGTTTCATTCAGATAATACCTTTGATGAACAAGGTTATCCAACCTATCATGGATTTCCCATTCCTGAAGATCAAGTCCCCAAAGAAGTATTAAATAAAATATTCAATAACATAAAGACATAATGCAATCATATATAAATCCCCAATCAAAAAAAGTCGTCATCGCTGTAGGCGGTGGTATTGCTGCTTACAAAGTCTGTGAATTAGTCTCTAAATTATTTCAGTCTGACGTAGAAGTGCGAGTTGTCCTGAGTAATTCCGCCCAAAAATTCATCACTCCCTTAACATTAGCTACTTTATCTCGTCATCAGTCCTATACAGATGCGGATTTTTGGCAACCAATATATTCACGTCCATTACACATCGAGTTAGGAGAATGGGCTGATTTAATTGTGATTGCCCCTTTAACTGCTAATACTTTGGCTAAATTAAACTATGGTATGGCAGATAATTTATTAACTAATACAGTATTAGCTTCTACTTGTCCTGTATTGTTAGCACCTGCAATGAATACTGATATGTGGGAACAGTCCACAGTCCAAAAAAATTGGCAGGAGCTATTGACAAATAGTCGTTTTTATGGTATTGAAACTGGTTCTGGTTTATTAGCGTGCGATCGCATTGGTGCGGGAAGAATGGCAGAACCCGCAGAAATACTAACTTATATTCAATCATTGTTACATACCCAAGGTAAAAAAGACCTAATAGGTAAACAAATATTAATTAGTGCGGGAGGGACACGGGAATATTTAGATCCTGTACGGTTTATTGGTAATCCATCAACGGGTAAAATGGGGTTAGCATTGGCACAAGCAGCATTACATAGAGGAGCAAAGGTGACATTAGTTCATGGTGCAGCGAATTGGCCAGTACCTTTGGGAGTGAAAGGAATAGCTGTAATGAGTGCCGAAGAAATGCAGCGAGTAATGTTAGAAAATATGCAGGATGCAGATATGATTATTATGTCTGCGGCGGTTGCAGATGTGAAACCAAGAGATTATAGTAGTCAAAAATTGCCCAAGCGATCGCTTCCAGAAAATCTGCCTTTGGTGCAAGTACCGGATATAATTGCCCAATTGAGTAATCATAAACAACCCCAGCAAATATTAATTGGTTTTGCAGCACAAACGGGAGATATTATTACTCCAGCACTGGAAAAATTACAGAGAAAAAAATTAGATGCGATCGTTGCTAATCCTATTGATAAAATTGATCGTGGTTTTGGGAGTGATAATAATGAAGCGGTGTTTTTAGATAAACAGGGGAGAAAGATAGAAATTCCGGCTTGTTCTAAATTGGAAATGGCACATTGTTTGTTTGATTTTGTGGTTTAATGGAATAAAATTATATTGTTATTCGTTCAACTACGAGATTAATTACTACCTAAATAAATCTCTACATTTTGAGTATTCCATGTAGCAATTCCAATTCCAAAAAAATCTTGATCTTCCGTCCATATTGGACAACTTAAAGATAGTGCAAGAGCTACTGTTGTCCAGTCTTTTATATCTCTTTTTTGTATTCGTCGTTTAGCATCATACTCATATTCACTATAAATTTCTTCAGCTATTGGTATAACCACCTTTGTTAGTTTTTCCATAGCACTTAAGAAAGGATCTAAAGGAAGATCGCGTTTTTGTAAAATTTTGGGTAAATGCTCATTTAACTCATCATAGCAAGAAGCAGGAGTAACAAAACTACAGTTATAATTGTATTTGTCTAATAAGTTGGGAACACGTTCTGCTAATACCGCCCGAATCAGAATATTGGTATCTAAAACAATTAACTTTCTCATCGTTATATTGTACTTTCTCTAGCATTCTGAAAATCGGCAAATAATTCATCTTCACTCATACCTCTTGTTTCGAGCAATTGTTTGATTTTTTGTACTGCTTGTTGTAAAGCCATTAAATCTTGTTTTTGAGGAGTAGGTTGTGTTGGTATATAGTAACCTATTGGGACTCCATGAGAAGTAATTGCGATTGGTTCAGAGGTCTGTTGTGTGTATTTGTGTAAATTGGCGCGAAATTCTTTGATTCCTACAGATTGGATTTCCATAATAGTGAATTTATAAATTGTGTACATTTGAGTACACTATAACATAAATCTTGAATTATTGATAATAATCAAGCGGTGTTTTTAGCTAGGTTAGGAACAGAGGTAGCCATTCCTGCTTGTTCTAAGTTAAAAATGGCGTATTATTTGTTTGATATTGATTTTATCAAAGATTGTTTAGTAACAGTTACTTATTAAAATTGAATAATTATTCAATATTTGATTCTCCTCCTAAACTCATTGAATAACTCTAAAAGTTAAATTAATTCTAGGACTAATAACCTTAGCAGTCTTAGGGATTTGATGTTGCCAATATTCCTGAGTTGTACCCTGCATAATCAACAAACTACCATGATTTAAAACTAACTCCACCTTATCCAAACCTTTATTAAACTTATGTCTTAATTTAAACTTTCTTGCACCACCAAAAGTAACTGAAGCAATAACCGGATTTCTCCCTAATTCTGGTTCATCATCCGAATGCCAAGCCATGCTATCTTGACCATGACGATACAAATTTATCAACACACTATTAAAGCACACATCTACAACTTTCTCCACTTTATTCTTAATAGAAATTAACCCAGGTATCCAGGGATTTGGACTCATGGTAATGCGAGAATAAGTATAACATTTACCATCATCTCCATACCATGCCGTTAATCTAGGAATATCCATTTCTTTGCCATATAATTTAATTTTATCCTGTCGCCAATTCACTTCTGTTAACAAATTTTCATAGAAAATATTGCTTTCTTCCTGTGTGAAATAATTAGGGGAAAATATCAATTCTCCATCAGGTATAGTAATTGTTTTCAGTTGTAAATTAGGACTAATTTCTGCATTACCTAAATTAAGGTTTAATTGACTATTAATATCGTATTTCATAACAAAAAAATCAATCTTAATCAAGTATATGAGACTCAGATCCCGGACTTCTTAAAGAAGTCCGGGATCTTTTCTAGTGTATATTAAGTAATGTTAAGTAAAGAAATATTACAACATCTGTCCAATTATGACAATAGCATCAACAGCCATAAATCCCTATTTACAAGGCAATTTTGCCCCTATTGACACAGAAATCACTAGTGATACCCTAAAAGTCATAGGAGAATTACCACCAGAACTATCAGGGATGTTTGTCCGCAATGGTCCCAACCCGCAAATGACTCCTATTGGTCAATATCACTGGTTTGATGGTGATGGAATGTTACATGGTGTGGAAATTCATAACAGTAAAGCTACTTATCGTAATCGCTACGTCAGAACTCAAGGATGGGAATTAGAACATCAAGCGGGAAAAGCTATCTGGACTGGACTTTTAGAACCTCCCCAAGTTGATAATCCCTATGGTATCAGTAAAAATACTGCTAATACAGCACTAGTATGGCATAATGGACAACTTTTAGCATCATGGGAAGGAGGTGCGCCTCATCACATTAGTATTCCTGATTTAAGCACTATTGGCGAATATACCTTTAATAATCAGCTAGTATCCGCTTTTACCGCCCATCCCAAGGTAGATCCTGTCACTGGAGAGATGATGTTTTTCGGTTATGGTATTGAACCCCCATTCGTCAAATATTCTGTAGTTTCGGCCCAGGGTGAGTTATTGTCAACTGTACCCATAGAAATACCAATGGCGGTAATGATGCACGATTTCGCCGTTACGGAAAATTATACTATTTTTATGGATTTACCTCTGACATTTAGTTTTGAAAGGATGCAGAGAGGAGAACCTTTAATGATGTTTGAAAGCGATCGCCCCAGTCGCTTTGGTATTTTACCACGTCATGGTGATAATAGTCAGATTCGCTGGTTTGAATGTCCTCCTTGTTACGTCTTCCATACTCTCAATGCTTACGAAGTTGGGGATGAAGTGGTACTTATTGCTTGTCGCATGAAATCTACTAATGTTTTAGTGACTGATGATACATACCGTGATCTCCAAGAAGATACTGCTAGGTTACATCGTTGGCGTTTTAATCTCAGCACAGGTACAGTTATTGAGGAAAGACTCGATGACACACCAGGAGATTTTCCCCGTATTAATGAAAACCTGGTAGGACGAAAAAACCGCTATGGTTATGTAGGAAAAATGGCAAATAGTGAAATTCCGTTATTTGAGGGTGTTATTAAATACGATTTGGATCATGGTACGTCGGAAGTTCATTACTTTGGGAAAAACCGCTATGGTGGAGAAACCGTATTTGCACCTGCTATTCATGGTATTGGGGAAGATGCGGGATGGTTGATAACATTTGTTCATGATGAAAATGTACAAACATCAGAACTAGTTGTGATCAATGCCCAAGATATCACCAGTGAACCAGTAGCGCGGGTAATTATTCCTCAGCGTGTACCTTATGGGTTTCATGGTATCTGGATTTCAGCTTAATTAGTAATTGACTCTCAAATTTCAGATCCCCGACTTCTTTGGGAAGTGGGGATCTTGTTATTCAAAGTTAGTCTTAATTAAGATTGACTAACTACTGCTTCGCTTTCTTGTGTTGGTTCTTCTGCTGGTAAACTGTATATAGAACGGTAAAGTTTTACATATTGTTTTGCTGATTCATACCAACTGAAGTTTTCGTTCATACCTCGTTGTTGGAGTTCTTGCCACTGCGGTTTGTAGCGGAAACCTTCCCAAGCGCGAATCATACAGGTAAATAAATCTAAAGGTTCATAACGATCAAAACAATAACCTGTACCTGCGTTATTAATTGGATCGTGATGACTTACTGTATCCACTAATCCACCTGTACGACGCACTATAGGAACTGAACCATAGCGTAAAGCCATCATTTGACTAATACCGCAAGGTTCAAAACGACTAGGCATTAAAAAGGCATCTGTACCAGCGTAAATACGACGGGAAAGGGGATCGTTATATAACAAATAGGTGGCCATACGTCCAGGATAACGGGAGGCTAATTGCCACATTTGTGTTTCATAATAGCGATCGCCTGTTCCCAATAACACAAATTGGGCATCAGTATACGCCATAAAACGGTCTAGAATTTGGATAATTAAATCTAGCCCTTTTTGTTCTACCAATCTCGTTACCATTCCCATTAAAAAGGCTTGAGAATTTACTTCTAAACCCACCTCTTCTTGCAAAGATATCTTATTAGCTTTACGCAGGTCTAAGGTTTCTGGTGTAAAGGTTTGAGTGATATATTTATCATTTTCTGGATCATAGACTTCCGTATCTATGCCATTAATAATCCCTGATAGTTTACCACTAATAAAAGATAGTAAACCTTCTATTTGTTCACCATAGGCAGGGGTTTTTATTTGTTCCGCGTAGGTTGGAGAAACGGTATTCACTCGATCTGCATACTGTACTGCCGCCGCCATAGTATTATGTCCTTGCATATACCAGGGACACCAGGTAATTTTCTCTAAATACCACTTCCAAGGACCTTGATAGGCTAGGTTATGGATGGTAAATACAGTAGTAATATCAGGATCTTGGTGCATCCACACTGGAATCATACCTGTGTGCCAATCATGACAATGTATAATCTCTGGTTTCCAGTAATTCCACGCAAATTCCGCCGCCCCATTGGCAAATAAGGTAAAGCGCCAATCTTCATCTTCTCCTGAGTAAATTCGTCGAGGTGTAAAAGCAGAATGTCCAAATAAATACAAAGGAACATCAGTACCAGGAAGCACGGACTCATACACAGAAAAGTCCTGAAACATGGCGTATCCCTTCCAAATAGGTTCACTAGGGATTGACATTTTATCAGGGAGAAAACCATAGTAGGGCAGAAAAATTCTCACATCATGCCCCATTTGGCGGAGGAATTTAGGTAATGCACCCACAACATCGCCCATACCACCTACTTTAGCAATAGGGGCGGCTTCAGCTGCTACAAATAATATTCGCATGGTAATTGGTAATTGGTAATTGATGATTGGTAAAGTATGTTATTTTACCTGTTAAATGTCAACTATGATTTTATGATCCGCGTTGAATCTCAGTAAATATTGTTTCTAATATTTCTGTAGCACCTTGGCTGCGTAAAATAGTAGCTAATTCTGTACCTAAACTTTCCGCATTTTTCGCTAAACCAGAAACGGTATTTTTGACAATATTTTGACCATCTACACTAGCTACAATACCAGTTAGTGTTAAATTTTCATTGTTATCACCACTAATTTCCGTATTTACACCAATAGGGACTTGACAACCACCTTCTAAATCTCTTAAGAAAGCTCTTTCTGCTAAACAGCGATCGCGTGTTTCTGGATGTTCAATAGCTTTGAGAATAGAAATCACTTCCGTGTCATTAGCACGACACTCTATACCTAAAGCACCTTGGCCTACTGCATGGAGAGAAATTTCTGGATCTAAAATTTGATGTATGCGATCGCTCATACCTAGTCTTTCCAAACCAGCTACCGCCAAAATTAATGCATCGTAATCACCACTATCTAATTTAGTCATGCGTGTATTTAAATTACCGCGCACATCTTTAAAAGTAAAATGGGGGAACTTATTTCTTAATTGCGCTAATCTTCGTAAAGAAGAAGTCCCAATTACCGCACCAACAGGTAAACTAGCCAAAGTTGAACCTTTATACTTTTCATGTAATACCACTGCATCTGCCGGGTTTTCCCGCTCGGTAATAGCTGCTAAAATTAACCCATCAGGTAGCTTAGTAGGTAAATCTTTGAGAGAATGAACTGCAAAGTCCACCTCATTATTGATCATCCCCAATTCCAACTCTTTAGTAAATAATCCCTTATCACCAATTTTAGCCAATGCTACATCCAGAATATTATCTCCTTGAGTAGACATAGTATGAATTTCAAATTTGATATCAGGATAGGCTTGTTGTAATTGATCGCGTACCCAGTGAGTTTGAACCAAAGCAAGTTGGCTCTTTCTTGAACCAATACGAATAACACGCGCAGAACTAAAAACTGAAGTCATAAAACAAAATGTCAAACCAGGTAATACATTAACATTGACTAGACTACCGCAGTCAGTGACTTACCGGACGGCCATAAAAGGTTTTACATTTATTTACATTTCTCTCACAACTCTTGCCTAAGTATATTGTATAGTGAAATACTGCCTTTAACCAAATTATAGGAAAGAACTGATCAGTCCCAGATCACCTCAAGACCGAAGATCAAATATAAGATTAGGATTATCGTTTATACTATTAAACTCAGTTACCTATATTGAGATGATCGCAATCTCATTATGATATAACTAGTCTACCAAAAAGTAGTTAATAGGCAAAACCCTTATTTCTGGTTCTCATGATCTGTTCCTGAGATCAGCAATTTACACACAATTAAGAGGTATTTTAATAATGAGTCAACAAAAAATAGCTTTAATTACCGGTATAACAGGTCAAGATGGTTCCTATTTAAGTGAATTTTTAATAGAAAAAGGTTATCAAGTACATGGTATTATCCGTCGTACTTCTACCTTTAACACAGATCGCATTGATCATATCTATGAAGATCCTCACAATGAAGGAGTAAACCTATTACTTCACTATGGTGATTTAACCGATGGTACTACCCTCCGCCGCATTTTAGAAGAAGTCCAACCTACGGAAATTTATAATTTAGGCGCACAATCTCATGTTAGAGTCAGCTTTGACTCTCCAGAATATACTGTTGATTCTGTAGGTATGGGAACACTACGCTTACTAGAAGCTGTCCGTGATTATCAAAGTCGCACAGGAATTGAAGTACGCTTTTATCAAGCTGGTTCTTCAGAAATGTATGGTTTGGTTCAAGCAGTACCTCAAAGCGAAACTACTCCTTTTTATCCCCGTAGTCCCTACGCATGTGCTAAAGTTTACGCCCATTGGCAAACTGTAAACTATCGTGAATCTTATAACTTATTTGCTTGTAATGGTATTCTATTTAATCACGAATCACCGCGTCGAGGAGAAACTTTTGTTACACGCAAAATTAGTAGAGCAGTAGCTAAAATTGTCGCTGGCAAGCAGAAAAAGCTGTATATGGGCAATTTAGACGCAAAACGAGATTGGGGCTATGCGAAAGATTACGTAAAAGCCATGTGGATGATGTTACAAAAAGAATATCCAGATGATTATGTAATTGCTACAGGAGAAACGCATTCTGTGAAAGAGTTTTTAGAGTTAGCATTTAATTATGCAAATCTAAATTGGGAAGATTATGTTGAATTTGATCAACGTTATTTAAGACCTGCGGAAGTAGATTTATTAATTGGTGATCCCACTAAAGCACAGCAAAAACTAGGATGGAAACCTTCAGTAACATTCAAAGAACTAGTGTATTTAATGGTAGAAGCTGACTTACAGGCTTTAGGATGTACTTCGCCTAATGCTAATGGTTCATTAAAATTCCAAGATATAGCTACTGTTCGTGAAAATTTAGGTATACATTTTTAGGTATTACTATGTATGGGTAAAGTAAATTGCTGATTCGTGTTAAGTTAACGTGCATGGACTGACTAGGAATGATGGCGCAGCCTGGGGTATGCCATAATTCATTTCATGGCGGGTGTAAAAGCCAAACAAATAAGGCATTTGTACCTTAAATTGACACCAATAAGCACTGCTAAACCCGAAAAACATCAAACATACTCCGTACTTTCCCAAATTGAAACTAATAGAAAATAGATGGAATTATGAGGAAATTAGAATTAGAAACAAAACGGATTTTAGTAACCGGTGGTGCTGGTTTTTTAGGTCGCCAAGTGATAGATCAATTATGTAAAAATGGCGCAAACCGTGAGAAAATTACAGTAGTGCGATCGCGTGATTGTGACTTACGAACTTGGGAAAATTGTCAACGTGCAGTAGAAAATCAAGACGTAATTATTCATCTAGCAGCCCATGTAGGTGGTATAGGTTTAAATAGAGAAAAACCTGGTGAACTATTCTATGATAATTTAATCATGGGAACGCAATTAATTCACGCTGCATATCAAGCAGGAGTGGAAAAATTCACCTGTGTCGGTACAATTTGCGCCTATCCTAAATTTACACCTGTACCATTTAAAGAAGATGATCTTTGGAATGGCTATCCAGAAGAAACAAATGCACCCTATGGAGTTGCAAAAAAAGCTCTTTTAGTGCAATTACAATCTTATCGTCAACAATATGGATTTAACGGTATTTATCTTTTACCAGTAAATTTGTATGGACCAGAAGATAATTTTGATCCTCAAAGTTCCCACGTAATTCCAGCATTAATTCGTAAAGTTCAAGAAGCACAATTACAAGGAGAAAAACAAATTCCTGTGTGGGGAGATGGTTCTCCTACCCGTGAATTTTTATATTCTACCGATGCAGCACGAGGTATTGTCATGGGTACACAATTTTATAATGATAGTGAACCCGTGAACTTAGGAACCGGTTATGAAATTTCCATCAAAGATTTAATTACCTTAATTTGTGAATTGATGGAATATGAAGGGGAAATTGTCTGGGAAACAGATAAACCCAATGGGCAACCTAGACGTTGTTTAGACACCCAAAAAGCAAAACAAGCCTTTGGTTTTACTGCAAATGTAGAATTTAAAGAAGGGTTGAAAAATACTATTGATTGGTGGCGTAAAAATGCATGATAAGCTGATGTGCAGCTAGATTGTATATTCTAAAATTCACAAAAAAGTTGCCTGAAAGTGTCTTCAATTTTGACTTGCTGTTGTGCATTAAAAATGCACAACAACTTAATAGGTGATTAGTAATGGTGAAATTTAGTAGGTGTTAATTATTAATAAACATAATAATCAGCTATTTCTTATATTCATGGTAAACAAAAACTTCAATACTAGACTTAGCCTGATTATTTTTTTATTCTAATTAACCGATATGCGATTAATAAATAATCAATGAATATAATCAATCAATTTGAAAAAAAACAGCATCTTTCACTCAGGAGGGTATGTATGAGACATTTCAGAAACAATTTTAATCCTACTATCATATAGGATTACTGATGACTTAAATTTAGAGCACATTCCATCTACATGAGGTACACTATTAGCACAGCAAGATGCCCGCACTACCAAGGTTTTATCATTAACATCTGTACCTCATAATAACCGAAACTGATCTATGTTAATTTTTTTAGTTTTTATGTAGTTTTACTATACTGTTTACGAGTAACTATAGCTAAGATTAACACCCAAAATGTTAGTAAACCTGCTAAATATAAAGGATAACTATAGGTAATAGGCTGAGATTGTTTAACTATAATTCCCGCAATTACTGGACCAATACCATTAGCAATACTCAAATAAGACACATTTAATCCTAATACCATTGCTTGATTTTGTGGTTGAGAATTGAAAGTAATTAATGTACTAATCATTGGTTGTACTAAGGCATTAAACAAAGAAAACATGATACTAATTAATAAAAAATAATAAATATGGGGAATGATCGGCATCATCATAAATGATAAACTGCGAAAAAATAAACCTAACAGGAGTATTTTCATAGGATTAAGTTTTTTACTCATCACAGATATCCCGCAGGTTTGCATAATAATTGCTAATACTCCAAAGGATAAAAATAATAAAGTTAAGGAATTTTTATTTTGATGCAACACTTGAATAAAATATGGTTGAAAAGCGTAGGTAAACATGGTAAATGTTGTACCTGTTAAAAAGTTGACTAATAGTAAAATACCCACGCCAGGAATAGAAAAACCTGTAAGTAGTTTGTCTAAACCTAAATCAAAAATATCAAACTTGATCTGATTTTTGCTAATTTCTTTAGGTAAGGTTTCTGGTAAAAATAGGATAGTAATAATCATGCCAATAAAGGCAAAACCAGCAGAAAATAAAAATGCTGTTCCCAGTGATCTCTGTTGTGCAAATAAACTGATAACAGGACCCAGCACAAAACCTAAACCCATTGTTGCACCATAAATTCCGAAGGCTTTAGCACGATTTTCGTGGGTACTCATATCAGTAATAACAGCTTGAGAAATGGAAACATTTCCTCCGGTAATACCATCTAAAAATCTCCCCATAAATAGAGGAATAAATGTTGTAGCTGTACCTGCTATACTATTAGCAATTACTGTACCTGCTAAACTAATAATTAATAATGGTTTGCGTCCAAATCTATCAGCTAATTTGCCTATCACTGGAGTGGCAAAAAATTGGGCGATGGAGTATGTAGAAAATAATAAACTGGTATGGAAATCACTTAATCCAAATTCTTTACCATACAGATAAATTACGGGAATTAAAATTGTAAAGCTGATGGAGTTAATTAGGGTAACTAGGGCGGCGATCCAAAAAATATAATTCATTGTGGTATGATTACACCAAAAAATAGGTAATATTTATCATATCATCAATTAGAATAAAGAGACCTGACTTCTTCAAGAAATCGAGTCTCTAATTCTTGTGATTTATATAATTAATGATTATTAGTCATCTAAATCTACAAAATCAATAATAATATATGCTTTTTGACCATTTACATTAATTTCATGCCAATCATTTCCTTAATAATAGTTGTTTAACTTATAATTGCGTCCAGAAATGGGTTTAATTACTTTTAATGGAATTCCTTCAGGTAATTGTCTTAATACTAGGACTTACGCAAGTGTCACACCAAAAAATCTGTTGTCGGGTGCGTCAGATATTAACAATTTGGTTATTTACATGATTGATACTGTCTGACGTGGTTGGTGAGATTGTCGAACCACACCCTACTAATGTGCAAGTTGCGTAAGTCCTGAATACATTAATTACTAGCGGGTATGATATTTATTTCGCGCATCAGCAAAGCACTTGCGTTAGACGCAAAGTTTCAAATTTTGAATTTCTCAATTTCATACCTGAGTTCAGCAACGCCTGGTTTTTATCAATAAAGAATTAATTACAAATCCTGATTAGAAAACTTCATCAAAAATACTGATACTAACTTTTGTAAGTATATCAATAACAATACTAAAAAACAACTTTTAAGTTTTAAAGAAGTCGGGGATTTTGGGGAATGTTGTTGTATAATATCTACTCTAATTAAATTAAATAATTAAATTAAAAACTATTCCAAAAATGTCCGATCAAATTTGGTTATCTTCCTTACAAAAACACCGCGTTATTCCTGTTATTCGTGCCTCTAAAATGCTAATCTGTCAAAAAATGGCCATGGCTGTAGCTGAAGGAGGAATGCGCTTGATTGAAATTACATGGAACAGTGATGGCGCAAGGGAATTGATTACATATTTACGCGCTGAATTACCCCACTGTTTAATTGGTACTGGTACTATTTTTGATGTTAAACAATTAGAAGAAGCTATTGTCTGCGGAGCGCAATTCATCTTTAGTCCCCATACAGATACGGAGATAATTAAAGCTGCTGTATCGAAAAATATACCAATTATTCCTGGTGCTTTGACACCTACAGAAATTGTTACAGCATGGAATTACGGAGCAAGTTGTGTAAAAGTGTTTCCTATACAGTGCGTAGGCGGAGTTAATTATATTAAGAGTTTACAAGGTCCTTTAAGTCATATCCCATTAATTCCTACAGGTGGAATTAATACACAAAATGCTCAAGATTTTTTAGATGCAGGCGCGATCGCTGTTGGTTTAGGAGGAGAATTATTTCCCCATCATTTAGTATGCCAAGAAAATTGGCCAATGATTACGCAATTAGCGAGAACATTGGTAACAAAAGTTAATCCTATTCAAGATCCCCGACTTCTTTAAGAAGTCGGGGATCTGGGTTAACTTAATTGTGCTACAAGTTGATTTTCTAGGAGGATATTATTATTAAATAAGTCTTCCACAGTAATTCTTAAAAATCGTTTTTCATCAACTTGAAACATAATTTTGACGCGATCAGTTCCAGGAAAACCTGGAGGAGAAAGATGGGCAATTTGGCGTGATCCTTCTTGATCATTTAAAGGTTTAACGATAGTTGCACGTTGATCTATTTGTTTAGTAATTAAGCGATCGCCTTCAAAATAAACTTCTGTAGTTCCTTTATCTACTCCCAATTCTGCAATTATTAATTCTATGCTAGGTTGATTTTCTACCGAAGCGCCTAAAATCAATTCTATAGGTTTTGTTATCGGGTAAGGTTGCCCACTTCTAATAATAGGATGCCAATTATGTTTATGATTTAAACGATCCCAATAACGTACACCATAACTATGATAAAGGTAGTCTTTAATTTCTATGCCTTGGGTAATTTGTAATGCCCCTTTAGCAATAGCTTCTAAAGGATGTTCACATTTAATTTTTTGCGGTTCAAAATATTCCTTAACCCAATTTTGTACTGTGGGTAATTGTACCGAACCTCCCACCAATAACACCTTATTAATGTCTTTAATTTCTATATCATAACGTCGTGCTTGTTGTAACAGTTTATTCATTAAATTATGCAGTTGATCAAAAAATTTATGGTGATCGAGAATGTTTTCCAAAGTTTCTCGATCTAACTGCATTTGATAACTTTCGCAATTTTCATCATCAAAGTAAACTTCATTAGCTTTATATTCACTAGATAATTGAATTTTCAATCTTTCTGCTAATCTTGTAGTTAATGAATTAATTGGTAGTCCTTGGGTTTTAGCAAAATGATCTACTATCCAATTATCAATATCATTTCCCCCAAGATTTTGCCCTGCTTTAGCGATAACGCGGGCTGTTTTTACCTTTTGTTTAGAAGTTTCTGCTAATGAATAATTACCCCATTTCAATAGAAAACCTACAGATTTTACATTGGTATCTTGATTGATTTCTAAATTTACCAAAGATAAATCTAAAGTACCACCACCAAAATCAATTACTAAAATATTTTCCCCAACATTTAAACCATAACCTAAAGCTGCGGCTGTGGGTTCATCTAACATTTTTATTTCTTGTATCGCTAAAGACTGACATACTTTTCCTAACCAATGACGATATATTTCAAAACTATCTACAGGTGCAGTTAAAATTAAAGAATCTAAATTTCCCTCTTGAATAATTAACTCAGAAATTATTTTTTGCAAAAACCATTGCCCAATTTTTTCAAAAGTAATTTGCTCCTCATCTATTTCTGGTAAAAAACCTTGAATATTTGCACCAATACCTCGTTTAAAACTTTGGAAAAATCGGGTATCTGTTTTCAAATCTAAACCGCGATCGCTTACTTTTCTACCGATAATAATTTGTTGTAATCTGGCATCTTCCACATAAACCAAACTAGGAATTACTGGAGGAATCATATACTGTTGAATTGACAACCCTGGTAAAGTTAGAGTTTCAGGTTGCTGTGTTACAGCATTCCAGCGAGTGATCACTGTATTAGTAGTACCAAAATCAATTGCGATCGCCATAATTCTTAATACTTACACCAATAGATAATTGTTTTTTTACTTTGTTTAATACACCATTATACCATATAGATGCTATAATTTGACTGTCTTATTTCCTCATTACGCACCTACTCTAGTTACACCCTAGTTATACCCTAGTTGTTATGGCATTTAATCCTCAAGGTATTCCCAGCCTACCAGACTTAACCCATCCCCATGAGTTAATGAAATTTGGTTCTCAATTATTACAAAGTTCCCTATTACTAGTATTCATCATTATTGGCTTAGGAATTGCCATAGCATTAATTAATTTTTCCCTGGGAAAATATCCTACAGAACAAGCAGTTTTCTTTGCACAATGGTCTATTCGTTATTCTCAATTATTACAGGGATTACAACATTTAGCACTAATTTTAATTATCATCATTACTGGCTTTTTTCTCTGTAGTACATTAGCAAACCGTTATCATAATTGGGAACAGGCAAAAGTTGCCCAAGTTGCTGCTAGTATTGCTGGAGATAAATTAGAACAAATAGCACCACAAATTAGTTATATCACTGAAGAGCCTTACAGTTATACAACGCAAGTTGAAGGCAAAATAGTGAAAGTTAATGACAAACAAAAAGTAACCCGTTATATCAATTTATCAGCTTCAGAAATTACAGTAAAAATTGATCAAAGTGTAGATGTGCAAAATCGTAGTTCTATTTATCTCACAGATTATACTGCTAATTACAAAGTTAATAATATCTTAACAGATATTAATAGCTTCTTTTTAGAAGTTCCTCCTCCTAACGGTTATTCACTTTTATCTAATTATAAAGTAGAAAGAGACGGCACAAAATTAGAACAAACTAACCCTGGAGATTATAAATTTCCCTTTGTGTTAAAACCAGGAAAAAACACCACTTTTAAAATTACCTATAAAGCCCAAGGAGGACCCCGTTGGGTATATAGAGCTAATAACCAATTATTATCCAAATTTCGTTTAGTAGCAAAGGCAAATTTTAATAATGCTGACTTTGCTAGTGGCATAGTTCCTAGTGAAATTAAAGCAGATGCTAAAGGTACTCAATTTACTTGGATATTTGATGAAAATGTCTCTGTAAAAAATCCTTTTGGTGTGTTTACTAGTGTTAAACCTGTTGGTAGAACTGGCATTATTCCCCGGTTATTATTATTAGCGCCAGCAATATTTTTATGGTGGATATTATTACTCTATTTATCCCTACATATAAATTTAAAAAATGTCGCTATTGCTGGTGGTATTTTCTTTGCTTGTTTGCTTACTTTAACCTATAGTTCTCGGTTAATTAATGCTGAATATGCTTGGATAATCATTTCGGTAATTTTATTAAGTTTAATTTGTGGTTTAGCTAGGGGTTTAAATAGCAATACTCACAGCAATATTCAGTTTTATTTAGCAGCAATTATTTCTACTATTTGCGGGGCAATTTTACCTGTATTTGCATTTTTAATTCCTGTCACTGGGTTAACTTTAAGTATTGCGGGTTTATTATCTGTAGGTTGGTTATCTATTATTAGAAGTAATAATTGAACCTCAGTTTTACACAAGAAGTTGGGATTAATGCCGTAAAGCAAATATCTAAACATTTCTAGTAAAACCCTTACAAATCTCCTGATGATATGCTAAGATTATAGTATTAAGGTCGAGATTATGTTAAGGAAGAAAGTTATTCCTGTTAGTTCTACAGAGTTTGAACTTGATGATAGGTCTATCTTTCCTCACGCGGTTGAGTTGGAAGATGTACCTAGTCCTC
Source organism: Anabaena sp. FACHB-1237 (assembly GCF_014696225.1). Taxonomy (GTDB): domain Bacteria; phylum Cyanobacteriota; class Cyanobacteriia; order Cyanobacteriales; family Nostocaceae; genus FACHB-1237. The sequence continues at coordinate 182,995 of NZ_JACJPV010000002.1, forward strand.
AAGACTTCCAGAAGTTCTATGATCATTGGTTTTCCATATTTGAGGATTTAACTGATAGAGAAACTTCTGACGATAGGACAAGTTGCCAACCAGCTTAACGTCACAATTAAAATCTTTCTTGTAGCTAGGATTTACGGGAAACGTTCAGCAGAACGAAGGAAGAAGAAATGATTTTAGTTGAAAGACATATCATTAAACAATCTCACCAACATTGGCAAGAGATTGATCAACTATCTTTCCTCTCAAAAAATTTATACAATGTAGCTAATTACATTTGTCGTCAGCACTTCTTTGCCACTGGTAAGAAATATAGTCTCCCTGAGCTTTATCATTTAGTTAAAGATTATGTAGACTACCATGCTTTACCTACTAAAGTCAGTAAGCAAATTATCAAACGACTAGTATCTACTTGGACTGGGTATTTTGAGGCTCATAAAGAATGGAAGAAGAATCCTTCTAAGTTATTAGGAGAACCTAGAATACCAGGCTACAAAGATAAGACTAAAGGACGCAATGCAGTTATTTATTATCATGAGTCAGTATATAAAGCTGAACTCAAGAAAGGTATCTGTCATCTATCAATGAGTGATATTAAGATTCCAACCAAGGTAGATAACGTCATAGAAGTACGATTAGTACCACGTCCTACCTATTATGTAGTTGAAATTGTGTATGAAAAAGAGGAACAAGAACAGTGTACTAGCAATTATGTAGCTGGTATAGACATTGGTTTAACTAACTTAGTAACGTTAACTTCAAATCAACCAGGATTCAAACCTTTGTTGGTTAATGGACGACCACTTAAATCAGTAAACCAGTTCTATAACAAAACTAAAGCTAAGTTACAAGCTCAATTAGGTGATAAACACAAGACTAGTAAGCGGATTCAATTGATGACTGCTTATAGAAACAACTACGTTGACAATTATCTACACAATACAAGTAGAACGATTGTTAATCTACTTAAGACTTGTGATATTGGTACGTTAGTTATTGGTAAGAATGATAACTGGAAACAGAATATCAATATAGGTAAAAAGAATAATCAGTCATTTACACAGATTCCCCATGCAAGATTAATTGACCAACTAACTTATAAATGTCAATTAGCAGGAATCAAAGTTGTAGTAACTGAAGAATCTTATACCTCAAAATGCAGTGCTTTAGACCTAGAACCTATACAAAAACACTCCTCTTATCTTGGTAAGAGAGTAAAGCGTGGTCTATTCAAATCTGCTCAAGGAATCCTCTTAAATGCAGATTGCAATGGATCAGCTAATATTGTCAGAAAAGTATTCCCAAATGCTTTTGCAAATGGGATAGAGAGTGTCGCCGTTACACCAATAAAGGTTATGCCTTTATAAAGTGTTATTTTGAATAGATGGAGATTTGTTCAGCTTAACACGAACGGTTCTATATTTTACTTTTCAAAAGGTAAACTAACGGTTAATAAGCTAAGGTTTCTAAAGTTTCTCGCAAATAGATTTGTACCTGTTGCTCTAAAAGCAATTCTTCTAATTCCATTTTAGTTTCTAATTGCCAATGCTGAAATCCTGAAGTTGCTGATATGGCATACTTAAGATTATGCCATATCTCTGAATCATTATTAAATGGGCGATCGCTGTGGATGTCAGTTTTAGCTACCACATTGCTAAAAGTTGGAAATTGAGCCATAGTTTGCCATTCCTGATTAATAACTTCCACCAGTCAAATAATTTCTGATCTACCATTACTGGTATCACATTAAACTGTGAAATTCTTGTGAATCCTTCATATAGGATAATGGCGCTATACCTGGTAAATCTGTGTCTATCGTCACTAAATGTAATATTTTTTTACAAAAAATTGGATCGAGAAGTGCAGAGTATTAGCCATAGAATGCTGAGTTATTAATATTTTGGTAAATATTTGAGTGTTGAAATTAAAAATTGTCCCAATTCAACACTCATTAACTCAGCAATCATCCCTGAATGCACGGGCTTATCTTGTCAGAGTGAGGGTACGGCGTTTAGTTACCATTTGATAGGCTTCAATGATATCATTTTCTGCCCAATCATGGAACTTATCAATACCGATCCCGCATTCATAACCTGCATTAACTTCACGGGCATCTTCCTTGACTCGTTTGAGAGAATCTAGGACACCTTCGTAAATTACCTTGTTTTGGCGACGTACTCGGACTTTACAGTTACGGAGTAATTTACCAGATTGTACATAACAACCAGCAACAGCACCGCGACCTACAGGGAATACTGCACGTACTTCTGTTTGTCCTAATGGTTCTTCTACTAGTTCAGGTTCCAGTAGACCTTCTAACGCGCCTTGGATATCTTCTAACAGTTTGTAGATGATATTGTATTCTCTTACATCTACACCTGCTTCATCCGCAGCTTGTCTAGCACCACTGGCATAAGTGGTATTAAAACCGATAATTACGGCGTTACTAGCTGCTGCTAAGTCTATATCTGTTTCGGTAATTTCTCCCGGTGCAGATAAAAGCATTCTGATTTGCACTTCGTTTTGAGGTATTTGTTTCAAAGAGCCAATAATTGCTTCCACAGAACCCTGTACATCTGCTTTTAAAATTAAATTGAGTTCTTTCAACTCGCCTTCTTGAGCTTGAGCAGATAGGGTTGTGAGAGTAACGCGACCTTGTAACAAGCGGGACTGACGTTGTTTGTCTGCGCGATCGCCAGCTAAAGCACGAGCTTCTTTTTCATTTTCAAACACTTCAAATTCATCACCGGCGGCGGGAACATCGCTTAAACCTAGCACTTCCACAGCCCAGGATGGACCTGCACTTTCCACTCTTCTACCGCGATCGTCCACCATAGCGCGGACTTTACCGAAGGCTGAACCTGCTACTAACATATCACCCACACGGAGAGTACCGTTTTGGATCAATAGGGTAGCTACTGCGCCCTTAGCCTTATCTAAGTGAGCTTCAATTACCGTACCTTTAGCGGAGCGATCGGGGTTAGCGGATAACTCAGCGACTTCAGACACGAGTAAGATCATTTCCAAGAGAGTATCCAGATTTTCACCTTTCATGGCACTCACGGGAACCATAATGGTTTCACCACCCCAATCTTCAGCCGTGAGGCCATAATTGGTCAGTTCTTGTTTAACCCGTTCTGGTTGTGCGCCCTCCTTATCAATCTTGTTAATAGCCACCACAATAGGTACACCTGCCGCTTGAGCGTGACTAATAGCCTCAATAGTTTGGGGACGGACACCATCATCAGCTGCTACCACAAGAATAGCGATATCTGTCACCCTTGCACCCCGTGCGCGCATTGCTGTAAATGCTTCGTGGCCGGGAGTATCAAGGAAAACGATTTGATGGGATTTACCTTCGTGTTCAATATCCACATGGTAAGCACCAATATGCTGGGTAATACCACCTGCTTCTCCTGCCGCCACCTTAGTTTTGCGGATAGAATCCAAGAGAGTGGTTTTACCGTGGTCTACGTGACCCATAATTGTCACCACAGGAGGACGGCGCATGAGATGATCCAAGTCAGAGAACTCAATCATTTCTGTGACTTTACGAGCTTCTGCTTCCCGTTCCACTGTTTCTACTTCTACTTCTAACTCCTTAGCTACGAGAGTAATAGTAGGAATGTCCAGATTTTGGGTGATACTCACTGCCATACCCTTCATAAACAGGATTTTGACAATTTCGGTATCTGCGATTACTAAAGCCTCTGCTAACTCTTGTACAGTGAGTGGACCTGTCACATTGAGGATAGCGGGACGCTCCTGTTTCTGTTCTGCTTCCTGGGGTTGACGGCGGTTTTGCTCACGGGTTGTGGGAGCTTTTTTCGCGCCTTTTGTGGTTGGACCTGCCGGACTTTGGGTAGCAGCAGGACGGGCTGATTTAGGTTTAGGTGGACGGGCAATGGACAGACTAACTTGAACTGCTGAGGTAATTTCCAGCCCTGTTTCATCGAGGAAATCATCTTCTTCAAAATCATCATCAATGATCGGTTTAGAACGTTTTCCCTTGACTCCAGACTTCGACTTTTCTTTAATTTCGTCCAGGCTCTCTTCTTCTTGCCATTTTTTGCCACCTTTAGGAGCACGGGGTGGGGTGGGACGTTTTAAGTCTAGTAGTTCAGGAATTACGGCAACTTCTTCCAATATTTCCTTTTTACCTAGATCCTTTTTCCCAGGTCCGCCTGCCATTGGTCTGGGTGGAGTAGCTATGGGTGCTTCTACCGGACGGGATGGACGGGGTCGCTGTACATCTCCACTGGGGGCAGATGGTTTACTACCACGTTCAGATTTTACCGGTGCGGGAGTGCTGCGTCCTGGTTTTTGTGGACCTGGGGCTGATCCTTGATCACTTTTGGGTTTGTTGCCTCTACGCTCGTTGTTTTTTGCTGTGGGACGATCTCCTGTACGCTCTTCTTCCGATTTCGCTGGGCGATCGCGTTTAAGAATTGGTTTTTCCCCAGTAGATACCTGTCCACTGCTCACTTTACCATCTCCTGGTCGTGCTGGTGGCGATGATAACTGGGGTTTGGCGGATTTTTGTGGTTTTTCCGGTTTCCCTTTCGCTAGTTTTTGTTCTGATTTTTCCGCTACTGGTTTTTCTGCCACTGGTTCAGGTTTAGATGCTGGTTCAGGCGGTGACGGATGGGATTTTTGCGGACTTTCAGATTGATTTCGGGGTACTGGTCGTGATGCAGGTGCAGGGGGCTTGATAGCAGAATTTGGTGCTGCAAAAGGCTTGGGAGGTGCAGGATGATTAAGTTCAGATGAAGCACTAGCAGCTAAATCGCTATCAGAACGAGAATTAGGGTTTCTCAATACTTTAGGTTTTAGAATTTCCAAGATTTGTTGTTTGTGATTTGCAGTAGGACGGTTTTGTGAGCCAGGATAGTGGGAATTTAGCCTATGCCTGTTGGTACTTTTTTCTTTTCTGGCTGCTATTTTCGCGGCCACCAATTTTTTGGCGGCAGTGCGAATTTCTTCAGCTTCAGATTCTGAAATTGTACTACTATGGCTTTTAACAGGAATATTAAGCTGTTCGCAAATTGCTAATAGCTCTTTATTATCCAAATTCACTTCCTTTGATAAGTCATAGATTCTAACTTTTCCGTTATTCATCCACTCTTTCCCCTATAATTTACAGTTTTAACGGATGGTTGCCTGGTCTGTGACATCTCCACCCTGGGATCACTGTTTTTTAGGTTGCCCTCGGTGATATGCTCGGTGCCTCCATTGAGGAAAGAAAGATGCGTGGGTTTAATCTTGACGTTTCCACAAGGGGTGGTAAATGTCAAATTGCGCCGATGCGCTACCAGGTTGCCACATTTGAGGTTTTTGTTTTGTTGATTCTGAGTCTTCCACGACACAATCAAGAAAAACTGACTGGGAGTAGGGCTGTCAAATTTTACCAGGGGTAACAATTTTAGCAATTACACCCCCCTACTATTTTGGCATTAACCTTAGCGATTCTAAAGAATTATTGTGAGGTGGCAAATATTTGGCTACTACCCACAATTTTGGACTAATTATCGCTATGAGTTATTACCATTATGAAAGTTGTTGGCGATCGCTAGGATCTATTCTTTCCCATAGGATTTGATACAATGTATCTGGTACTGTACTATGGAGCGATCGTCCTAGTCTGTTTTTTTTCTGAGCGGCTTGTAGGCAACTCTCCTGTGGGCAAATATAAGCAGAACGCCCCATGCCCTGATCTAATTCTACATTGCCAGAGGGAAAGATGCGGACTACACGCCAAAAGTCTTGTTTTAACTTGACTTGGCGACAACTGACGCAACGGCGATAATTTGGCTTCATAACAGGAAACAAGAAATAGGGAAAAGAGTTGAAAGTATCTTAATGCGTGAGTTTTGTTCTCTATTTGTTGTATACTCTCCAAGGGTATACCGCTAAATGATTGAGTTTTTTGCGAATTTATGCTTCCTCTTCTGGAGCTAAATTATCTGTTTCTAATTCTAATTCTTCCGTAATTTCATCTTCCCTTGCTTGAGTGTCATTGTCGTCTTGTTGTTGTTGTTGCTGATGCTGCGCTCTCACTTCTGCAAATTTAGCATCTTCGGCCGCATAATCATATTTGGCTTTATCTTTAATGTCTATTTTCCAACCTGTGAGTCTAGCTGCTAACCTGACATTTTGTCCTTCTTTTCCTATGGCTAAACTTAATTGATCTTCAGCTACTAAGACATGGGTTTGTCGAGTTTCTGGATCCATCAATCTCACTTCATCTACCCGCGCTGGGCTTAAAGCATTAGAAATATAAGTAGCTGGATCTGGAGACCAGCGAATCACGTCTATTTTTTCACCTCTTAACTCATTTACCACTACTTGAATACGTGATCCCCGCGCTCCAATACAAGCACCTACGGGATCTACATCTCGATCTAAGGTATCTACGGCAATTTTTGTTCTTGGTCCAACAAAACGAGATGGTGGGTTAGCTTCTCTGGCTACTGCTACTATTCTTACTACCTCATCTTCTATTTCGGGAACTTCGTTAGCAAACAGATATACCACCAACCCCGCGTCAGCACGAGATACCATTAATTGTGGTCCTCGTTGTTGTCCTTGGGATACCTGTTTTAAGTATACTTTAAAGGTCGCATTTGCTCGATAGTTATCGTTGGGTAATTGTTCCCGTTTGGGTAATTCTGCTTCTACTTCTGGTTGCCCAAAATTGCTGGTGACAGCTAAAACTACTGATTGTCTTTCAAATCTTAACACTCTTGCTTGTAATACTGTACCTTCTAAATCATGAAATTCTTCCTGCACCATTTGCCGTTGTTGATCTCGCAATTTTTGAGCTAATACCTGTTTGGTTTGCATGGCTGCCATCCGCCCAAATTCTCCTTGATCGGGAGTAACATCCAAAACTACTGAATCTCCTAATTGCGCTTCTGGTGCTACTTGTTGAACCTCCTCTAAGGAAATTTGATGATCATTATTACTCACTTCTTCCACTATGGTTTTTGTGGAAAGCACCCGAAATCCTTCTCCTTCTATATCTAATTCTACTTCAAAATTATCAAAGTAATTTTCATCAAATTGTCTACGTTCTAAATTTTGAGCGCGACGATAACGTTCATAACCTTTAAGCAGGGCTTCTCTAATAGCTGATTGTACTGCAAGACGTGGTAAATTACGTTCACTACTAATACTTTCAATTAAATTTTTTAATCCAGATAAAGTCACCATTGACATACGCAAACTCCTAATTTTTAACGAATTTTCAAGTTGTCTAAATTGTCTAAATTTTTTAAATTCAGTTTTTTGGATGCAATTTTTGGGAAAAGATAGCGGAAGGAATTAAAAATTTCAGGACTTACCCAACTGGCACATAGGAGGCCTCAGATATCAACACTCTGTTTATTTACAGAATTTATGCGTACTAAATCACAAGAAAACAGATTTTTAGTGTGGTACTGATGTAAGTTCTAAATTTTTTAAACTCTAAAATTTAATTCTTTCTTTAATCTCCTGATAACAAAGTTTACCGAAGCGTGATAACGTGACGTAAAGTATGGGAATTGTATTAAAGTGCAATTACCAATTACCAATTACTAATTACCAAATTAGCCTTTTTCTTCTAGTTGTACTTTAGTAATGAGGTCACGGGGAATTGCTACCATACGACCTTTTTGATTAAGATAAACTGTGGTTTCATCTCGACGTACTAAATTACCTATCCACTGTTCTTGATGATTAAAAGGTGGTGATGTTACAACAATTACAGGAAATCCTTTAAACGAAATAAACTCCCTATCTGTAACTAGTTGCCGGGAAATTCCGGGACTGGATACCTCCAACACATAAGCATCTGGAATGATTTCTGCCGCATCTAATGAGGCTTCTAGGGATCGGCTCATCCTTTCACAGTCATCCAGTCCGGTGTCTTGTTCTGGGTTACGGATATCTACTCGTAGTGCTGGCGGGTTTTGGTTGGTATGAAAAACTATACCAACAAGTTCTAACCCTAGTTCTGCTGCTACTGGCGTGGCTAATTCAATCAGTTGTGGAATTAAAGGATGAGTCATGGGAAAATTCAATAAAAAAAAGTGGGCTTATACCCACTTCCGGCGATAGAAATATCTTCCAAGAAGTATTCGGACAAACTGACATTAGTTCGCCGATAAGATGAGTGTAGCGTATTTCTTTGATAAGTCGTGAGAAAAACTATGAAAGCTATTGTGATGTCCTATTCTGGTAAGCCGGAAGTCCTGCAATTACAGGATGTTCCCCAACCTCTACCTACTCAGAGGGAAGTTTTAATTCGCTTGTTGGCCGCTGGTGTTAATCCTATTGATACTAAGTTACGTCAACGTGGTACTTTTTATCCTGAGAATATGCCAGCTATTCTAGGCTGTGATGGTGCGGGTATTATTGTGTCTGTAGGTTCTCATGTCCAAGGTTTTCAACCTGGGGATGAGGTTTATTTCTGTTATGGTGGTTTGGGTGATCATCAAGGCACTTATGCTGAATATACTACGGTAGATTACCGCTTTGTGGCTTTAAAACCTAAGTCTGTTTCTTTTGCGGAGGCTGCTGCTGTTCCTTTGGTGTTAATTACTGCTTGGGAGGCTTTATATGAACGCGGGAGGCTTGAACCGGGAGAAAAGGTGTTAATTCATGCTGGGGCTGGTGGTGTTGGCCATGTAGCTATTCAATTGGCTAAACTTAAGGGGGCTGATGTGGCTACTACGGTTAGTAGTTTAGAAAAGTCCAATTTTGTGAAACGGTTGGGCGCTGATAAGATAATTCTATATAAGGAATCTAATTTTGTAGATGCTGTTTTAATTTGGACTAATGGTGAAGGTGCAGATTTAGTTTTTGATACGGTGGGTGGGGATGTTTTACAAAGTTCTTTTCCTGCGGTGCGGCTTTATGGCGATATTGTGACTATTCTTGAACCTGCACCTAATACTGTTTGGAAGGTGGCGAGAAATCGAAATTTACGTATTGGTTTGGAGTTGATGTTAACGCCAATGTTATTAAATAATATTCCGGCTTTGGAACATCATGGGGAAATTCTCAAAGAATGTGCAGGTTTAATTGATGATGGTAAGTTAAAAATTCATGTAAGTCATGAGTTTCCTTTGGTTGATGCGGTTAAGGCTCATTCTTTTTTGGAGGCTGGTTCTATTACTGGTAAAATTGTTTTAATAATTGACAATTGACAATTTTCAATTGATGATTCTAAAATAATCGGCGTTGCTGATTAAGGCTATGATGAAAGTTTCACGCAGAGGCACTCCAGGTACACAAGAGTAAGATTTTCATTTTTGTAACTTTTCCATTTCATACTCTAATTCAGCAAGGCTAAATAATCTAACATCATCTAACATCAAAAATCTCAAATTAGAATAATAGCAGGCAAGATGCCTGCACTAGTTTGTTATTAAGTTGTTTATTGTTATTTGGTATCTACAAAGCAGTTTTTTATGTTGATTCATGTTAGTTAATCTATTACTTTAATTAATCCTCTTTATAGTCCATCAAATACGTGGGTTATTTGTGTGCGATCGCTTTGATCTAGTCCTTGTTTTGATGGCAGTATAGTCATGGGTAAATGTTGATATTGTCTGCTAATTTTCCCAATGGAAAATATTTGGTTGAGATGATTCATTATTCCGCATATTGTTGTTGTTGACTAATTTTTGTATGTGCGATCGCTGAAAGATTTATGATTACTTTTATTTTTAGAATATACGATTTGAGATATATTTTGCACTCGTATGCCTACAGAATTACAAAAAAAATTATTACTTGGTGTTTACATATATCTAAAGGCTGATTTTCGATAAAATTACTGATGTAAGAAATTGGATGATAGGTTAATTTTTATGACGGTAGCAAGAGTTGGAATTATTGGTGGGAGCGGGTTGTATAAGATGGACTCGCTGGAGAATGTGGAGGAGGTAGAAGTTTCTACTCCTTTTGGTGCGCCTTCGGATGCGATCATTCTTGGAAGTTTGGGAAATATGCGGGTAGCTTTTTTGGCACGTCATGGTCGTAACCATACTTTGTTACCTGGGGAAATTCCTTTTAGAGCGAATATTTACGCCATGAAGAAGCTGGGGGTGGAATATCTCATATCGGCCAGTGCTGTGGGTTCTTTACAAGCTGAGGCTAAACCGTTGGATATGGTAATTCCCGATCAGTTTATTGACAGGACGAGGAACCGCGTGTCGACGTTTTTTGGGGAGGGTATTGTGGCTCATATTGCTTTTGGTGAGCCGATTTGCAAGAATTTAGCTAGGGTTTTGGGGGAGGCGATCGCTGCTTTAAATTTACCTGATGTAACTTTACATGAGGGAGGTACTTATGTATGTATGGAGGGTCCGGCTTTTTCTACTAAGGCCGAATCTCATTTATATCGCAGTTGGGGGGCTAAGGTTATTGGCATGACTAATTTACCGGAGGCCAAGTTAGCACGGGAGGCAGAAATTGCTTATGCTACTTTAGCTTTGGTAACGGATTATGATTGTTGGCATCCTGATCATGATAGTGTAACGGTAGATATGGTAGTTGCTAATTTACATAAAAATGCGGTAAATGCTCAGGAGGTTATTAAGCAAACTGTGAAGCGGTTAGGTGAAAACCCTCCTGTGAGTGATGCTCATTCGGCTTTGAAGTATGCTATTTTGACTAGGTTGGATGTTGCTCCGGTGGAGACTAGGGAAAAGTTAGGTTTGTTGTTACAAAAGTATTTGTAAGGACAGAAAAAAATAAAATGTAGGGTGCGTCAGACAGTATAAATCATGTAAATAACCAAATTGTTGATATCTGACGCACCTTACAACAGATTTTTTAGTGTGACACTTGCGTAAGTCCTATTGATAATAATCTTGCAAAAGGGTAATACTGCATTATGAAGTGCGGAATTTGGGTTAACAAATGTGTTGGGTTTCGCTGTTGCTTAACCCAACTTACGATAGCACTTTCCGTTATTATGAGGTACAAATGTTAATGATAAAACCCTTGTAACACAGGCATCTTGCTGTGTTCATAGTGTACCTCATGTAGATGGAATGCGCTGTAAAACTTTGACTTTATATTTTGACTCTATTTCTACATCTTTCCCAAAATGCTTATCCACTAAAATGGGAAGTTGTGCAGATTTGACTTTTGTGTAATGGGTTTTATCAGGCATGATTAAATTAGGTCCAGCTTGACAATTTTTCATACAACCAGTACCTTTAATAACTACTGTATCTTGTAAATTGCGATCGCTCAACTCCTTAACCAAAATTTCACACATCATTTTACCACCACGCTTCATACAGTCTGATTTTTGACAATACAAAATTGTTTGTTTTTTAATAATTTGGTTTTTATTTTCTTGTTGCTGCTTAATACCATATTCCCGGTGTCCTCCAGTCATAACCAATTCTGCTTTAAATGTAAATTTACCCTTTTTAACATCATACTTTTTACTTCCCACCACTTGTAACCAAGTACCACGAGGTAAACTTAAATTAAAAGCTACTCGTAAGTTTTTAGCTAATTTTATATAATATTCACCATCGGAAGTGTTTAAAATTAGACCTTTTAGCCTATTACCATCCTTGATCACGAAATCTAAAAATCTACCCTCTAAACAGAATTTTGATACATTCAAACTAGTAGATATACTCATTATTTCACCTGGATTTTTTCAAGAATCAAGAAAAATACTACAAAATGCGAGATATTTGCAGTTAAGAAATAGTAAACACAAGGTTATAACTCCTGTTTTGCATTACTTACCAGGAATTAACTTGAGTTATATAATTTTTATCTCTTTAACTAAGTATACATTAAATGCAAATAATTATCATTAATTTTGCAAAAAATTCTCATTTTGTCAGCTTAATTACCTATATTCAAGGATTTTACTCAAGTAAACTAAGGATGTTGAGAATTATGAGCATTGCTATACAACTAGCAAATACTAGAGATCATAACTAATATGTTCTGATTGATAGGATGGTGGTTCAACGTGAATTAATATTCTTACTGGTGTAAAACGTTCTTCTAATTGTTTTTCCACTTCTTCTGTAATTGTATGGGCAGTTTCTACATCTGCTGCATTGACTATTAAATGCATTTCTATAAAAACTTGACGGCCAATTATACCACGAGAGGCGATATCATGACAATTTACTACACCAGGAACAGAAGTGGCGATCGCATGAATTGTTTCTGGTGGGATGGCCATTTCATCTACTAAGGAAGGTAAATTTTCCTTTAAAACTGACCATCCACTCCAAAATACTAGTAAAGCTACAGGAAAAGCCAGTACAATATCTAACCATTGATAACCTAACCATACACCTATTAAACCTCCCATAACGGAAATAGTTACCCAAACATCACTCATGGTATGAGTTGCATCTGCTATTAAAATCGGACTTCCTACTCTTCTACCTACTCCACGCTCATAAAAAGCTACAAATATATTTACGCCTAATACTATCAACAATAACCACAGTTCTATTGGTGTAATTCTTACGGGTTCTCCACCTTTAATAATGCGTTCTATTGCTCCCTGGAGAATTTCAAAACAGGCGATACCTAAAAATGCGGATATACCTAAAGCACCAACCGCTTCAAATTTATGATGTCCATAGGGATGTTCACGATCTGGAATAGGCGAAGAAAATTTACTAGTAACTAAGCCTAATACGTTATTAGCACTATCAGTAACACTGTGCAAGGCATCAGCTAATAAACTTAATGAACCAGTGTAGTATCCTACTACTGCTTTTAATCCCATGACAAACAAGTTCAGTAGTAAGGTAATAATCAGGACTTTTTTTACTTCCGCACGGTTATCATAAATCATATTGTTATCTGGTGTTGATTTGGATAATAATTTTGCATGAGAATGGATAAGAACTTATCTGTATGAGGTTTTCAGGACTTACGCAAGTGTCACACCAAAAACCTGTGGTATGGTGCATCAGATGTCAAGAATCTGTTTATTTGCGTAATTTATACAGTCTGACGCACCCTATATACCAGTTCCGTAAGTAAGTCCTGTTAATATTTGATCACCAATTAGCAATTACGAATCACCTATTTAGGGTAATATATTTAATTAATATTTATTTTTTAAGAAATATGACATCTACACCGTTAACATTAAATTTAGTGGCAGGTTCAGTTTCCTTCAGTTTTTCCCAACAAGCTGCCGAGGAATTAAAAGCGGAAATTAATCAACTAATGCAACGACTAAAAACAGTTGCGGCTAAATCTACCTCTGGTGGAGTCAAGGTCATACCTCAAGCTAATTTAGAATATCGTTATACAGGGGAGGTATTTGTAGAAATATTTTGTAATCCTAACATTTGGCCAACTCCTTTTGCGGCTAAAGTGTTGTTAACTATCCGTAATCTAGGGATTAAACTAACTACAGAGGCAGAATTAACCAGAATTATTGAAGATGTCAATCAATATTTAGAACAGTTTTAACTTTATTATTTGTTTGTCATGCTATAATTAGTGGTCTAAAAAGTAGCATTTCTCAGTGTTTTTCCTTTTTCTGAATCTTTAGCTACACAGTACCAAGTTCATCTCACAAGCCCAAAACTCATGGCAGATCAAATGCAATGGGCTAATGCCCTATCAAATCGTTCTTCTTTAGAAGCGGCAGTAACAGAAGTGGTAGAAAAAGCTGTTTCATCTTTGACAGTACCTGCGGATCTAGGAATAGTGTTTATTTCATCTGCGTTTATGAGTGAATATTCGCGGCTTTTACCTTTATTAAAAGAGAAGCTGTCTGTTGGTGTGTTAATTGGTTGTAGTGGGGGTGGTGTTATTGGTACAAGGGATCAAGGTAATACAGAGGAGATTGAGGCTGAACCAGCTTTAAGTTTAACTTTAGCCCACCTCCCTGGTGTGGAAATTAGACCCTTTCACATATTAGGTGAAGAATTGCCAGATTTAGATAGTTCACCACTGGCTTGGGTGGATGTAGTAGGTGTATTACCAGAACAAAAACCACAGTTTATTTTATTATCTAGTCCTTTGGGTGCAGGAACTAACGATTTATTACAAGGTTTAGATTTTGCTTATCCAGGTGCGGCAATTGTGGGAGGATTGGCCAGTAGTGGGTTTATGAATGGGAGAATTGCTTTATTTTGTAATGATCGGTTGTGTCGAGAAGGAACGGTGGGAGTTGCTTTAAGTGGTAATTTAGTATTAGAAACTATTGTAGCCCAAGGTTGTAGACCCATAGGTGAACCTTTACAAGTCACTAAGGCAGAAAGAAATATTATTATTGAGTTGTCAGAAAAAGTTCCTTTGGTGGTTTTAAGAAATTTAATTAATAGTTTGAATGATGAAGAACGCAGTTTAGCCCAACATTCTTTGTTCGTGGGTGTGGCTATGGATGAATTTAGGGTAAAATTACAATCAGGTGATTTTTTAATTAGGAATATTTTGGGGGTAGATCCTAATGGTGGGGCGATCGCAATTGGCGATCGCATTCGTGCCGGACAAAGGTTACAATTTCATCTCAGAGATGGTGAAGCATCGGCAGAAGATTTAGAAATTTTACTACAAGAATATCACAATCAATCTATGGGTAAACCTGCTCCTTTAGGGGCGTTAATGTTTACTTGTTTGGGACGTGGTACTGGGCTTTATAATAAAGCTAATTTTGATTCTCGTTTATTTCATAAATATGTACCTGATATTCCCATAAGTGGTTTTTTCTGTAGTGGTGAAATTGGTCCGGTTGGTGGTAGAACTTTTTTACATGGTTATACTTCTGTATTTGCTATTTGTCGCTCTTTAAGTACCAATTGGTAATTGGTAATTAGGTAAAATATAATTCTCCCTCCTCCCGACTTCTAACTCCTGACTCCTAATTAACAGTGTACTGTAATTATCAATTAAGGCTTTATTACCATTTTTGATGGCACTATATTCTTCAATATAACTACGCACATGATGGGGAAAATGGGGATAATGTAACATAGCATCACCATCAGCTATTTTTGCCCAAAAATCGCATAAATTAGGGGCTAAATTTCGCGCTTCTTCTAACGGTAAATTTAAAGGTGGGAGGGTCAGTAACTTAATTAAAAAAGGTTGGGAGCGATCGCTCATCCATTTGTGTGATAATGTTTGTAAGTTAGGAAAATCAGGAACAGATTCCACGCGATGAGAAACTATTTGTAACCATTCTCTTCCTACTTCATCTTGACTATATTCTAACACTCGATAAGGATGAGGATAACTGACTAATGAACCTGTGGTAATATCATATATACCATCATCACAAGCCACATCTTGCACGTGCAAATGTCCAGTAAATACTAATTTTACTTCATGTTTTTTTAAGATTTTTCGCAGATCAATGGCATTTTCTAACATATATCTATTAGCCAGAGGATGATCCGCTTGATTTGGTAAATGTTCCACTATATTATGATGGATCATTACAAAAATCAATTCATTTTTATCCCGTTTTCTGATGGTTGATAATTCATTTTCTAACCATTGTAATTGTTGATCATCTACTCTACCAATTTGCTCATTTTTATGGTTAAATGTATTAGAGTTAAGACCAATTAATCTTAATCCTGGTGACAATTGACAACTATAATAATGTTGTTGAGGATTATCATAACCAAACTTATGATAATATTTGGGAAAATCAGCAAATCCTATAGATTGTTCATTGGCCATTAATACGGGAAGATCATGATTTCCTGGAATTACATAACTAGGAAATGGTAATTGTGATAATCTATTTTGTAACCATTGATGATTTTCTGCTTCTCCATGTTGGGTTAGATCTCCAGGAATTAACAAAAAATCTAAATCTAATTGTGTTAAATGTTCTAAAACACTTTCAAAAGCAGAAATACTAACTTCTACTAAATGAAATCTACTAGGATGATCCCAAATAGTTTGAGGAAGTGCAATATGTAAGTCGCTAACTATAGCAAAACGGAAATTAAGTGACATTTTCGTGATATTGATTAGAGGAATGTTAAAAATTGCAAAGATTATAAAAAAATTAAGCCAGACATTAGGTTTATTTTTAGTATAACTCTTAATATGTACCTAAAATTCAGATCCCCGACTTCTTTAAGAAGTCGGGGATCTGAAATACAAATAAAGGAGTGTCAATTTTGTCACCAGTAAGAGTTCGTCAGCACGTTAACCCTTTAGCCCGTAAATTTCAAGGGAGTACGGATATACCTAAATGGGAAGAAGTTTATCAAAATTATCAACAACCTGTACATTTAGATATTGGTTGCGCTAGGGGTAGATTTGTATTACAAATGGCACAAATAGAAGCAAATTGGAATTTTTTAGGTTTAGAAATTCGTGAACCGTTGGTCATAGAAGCTAATAGAATTAGGGATGAATTAGGATTAACAAATTTACATTATATATTTACTAATGCTAATAATTCTTTAGAGTCATTATTATCAAGTTTACCATTAGGAATTTTGCAAAGAGTGAGTATTCAATTTCCTGATCCTTGGTTTAAAACTCGTCACGCAAAACGTCGAGTTGTACAACCAGAGTTAGTTAATGAGGTAGCAAAATATTTAGCGGTGGGTGGAGAAGTATTTCTTCAATCTGATGTACAATTTATAGCGGTGGAAATGTGCGATCGCTTTCGAGAAAATGCCAATTTTCAACAGTTAGGAAATACCACCTGGTTAGCAGAGAACCCCCTACCAGTTCCCACAGAAAGAGAAATAGCAACACACAAGAAAGGAGAACCAGTATATAGGGCTATATTTGTGAGAAAATAATTCCCTCCGTAATTGCCTTTTAGTGCCGAATTTCTAGCATTTATGATAGGATAAATCTAATTGATCAAGAAGAGAGTTTACACTATCTTAAACGTAATAACCCTTGATGAAATGGACTTTCATCTGTGGTTAGAACAAACTGCTATTCTTCTCAAAGAAAGAAAATTAGATCAATTAGATATTGAAAACTTACTAGAAGAAATTGAAGCAATAAGTCCCAGGGAAAAAGACACTTTAGAAAGTAATTTAACTCGCGTACTTCATATCAACCAAAAAAAGGTTAAAGGATTACGTATTAAAACTTAAAATATTTGATAAACTATGTAATTTTAAGAACAATAAAAAATAAAATCAAGGAAATATTCGCATATTACAAAATCAGGTGCGAAATATGGAATACATAACAGAAGGAATAAAAAAATCCAGCGAAACAAAAAACACCTCACTTTTGTCAAAAATGCCAGGTAATAAAAAACCAGGACTTACGCAAAAGGGAACGAAAGTAGAGGTAATTCATAAATTACCTCTACGCAAGAATCAGGTTTTCAGTCACATCTTGCGTAAGTCTTAAAAAGGATCAAGTTTGAATTTTTATGAACTAATTTCTCTCTTAGTGCCTTTTTAATGTCACTATGCAACTGAAACTGAAAGAAAATCATTTAATAGTCAACAGTAAAATCAAACATCAGGACTTTCCAATGATCAATTTTTCTCCTTTAACCAGTTTAACAGCCGTATTATTGATTGCTGCTAGTTCTGGACTTATTTCCGAGCAAGTCAAAGCAGAAAATAAACAGCTACAGACACCACTATTAACAGCGCAAATTCCTGCTGGAGCTACTGTACTTTATGTAAATCCGGCACAGGGAGATGATAATAGTGGTAATGGTGGTGCAACTGCTCCTTATAAAACCATTACTTTTGCTTTGACTAAAGCCCAACCAGGAACAGTAATTAAATTAGCACCTGGTACTTACAGTAAAGATACTGGTGAAAAATTTCCCTTAGTTGTCAACTCAGGTATTACACTTTTTGGTGATGAAGCTAACAAAGGACAAGGAATATTAGTAATTGGAGGTGGTTATTTTACCAGTCCTACTTTTGCTAGACAAGATACTACTGTATTAGCTAAAGATAATACAAATTTTTCAGGTATTACCTTTACTAATCCTAATTCACGAGGTACAGCTATTTGGGTAGAATCAAGTAATCCTGTAATTGTCAATAGTACCTTTATTAATAGCCTTAGAGAAGGTATATTTGTCACAGGAACAGGCAACCCACGTATTGAAAATAACATCTTCTTCAAAAATCAAGGTAATGGAATATCTATTACCAAATCTTCTCAGGGGACAATTCGCAGTAACTTGTTTCAAAATACCGGATTTGGTTTAGCTATCGGTGGTAACTCTACACCACTGGTAGAATCAAATAATATTACTGAAAATACAGATGGTTTGTTTATTTCTGACTCTGCTAAACCGATTTTGCGGAAAAATGCTATTCAGAAGAATAAACGAGATGGTGTTGTTGCTACTATTACTGCATTTCCCGACTTAGGAACACAGGATAGTCCTGGTGGTAATTTAATTAAAAATAATGCTCGTTATGATGTCAATAATGCCACTAAAAATCGTATTGTTGCCATTGGTAATGATATCAACCAAAAACAAATTTTTGGCTCTGTAGATTTTGTTGCTACTACTATAACGACACCTCCTGATAATACTGGTAATAATAATCCTCCTAATAATTCCGGTGGTACTGTTACCTTTAAGGATGTACAACCAGGTTACTGGGCAAAAGCATACATTGAAGCTTTAGCTAGTCAAAATATTCTGGCTGGCTTTGCTGATGGTACTTTTAAACCAAATGAACCAGTAACTCGTGCTCAGTTTGCAGCTATTATCAATAAGGCTTTTAATCCCCAACCGATACGCACTGCAATTAAATTTAAAGATGTAAAGACTAGCTATTGGGCTTATAATGCCATTAAAGTAGCTTCCAGTAGTCCATTTCTATCTGGTTATAAAGACTTAACTTTTAAACCTGAACAAAAAATTCCTAGAGTACAAGCGCTGGTTGCTTTAGCTAATGGTCTAGGTTTAACTGCAAACAGTAGCACTATCCTTGGTATTTATGTTGATGCTGCTGATATTCCTAAATATGCGGTTGATCCTGTAGCCGCAGCTACTTCTAAACAATTAGTGATTAATTACCCTCAAGTTAATCAACTTGCACCTAATCGTCAAGCAACTAGAGCAGAAATAGCAGCTTTTGTTTATCAAGCATTGGTTAATGCAGGCCGCGCTCAACCTATTCCTTCTGCTTATCTTGTACCTGGCCAGTAGTACAATGATAGGTTTTTGGTGATCATTAGATCCCTGACTTCTAAGAGAAGTTGGGGATTAGAAATTGATGGCTGTTCTAAAAGGTTTTTGGAAAAGTATTGAGTTTTAGGGCTGACGCAAGTGTCACACTAAAAAATCTTTTGTAGGGTTAGGGTGCGTCAGATATCAACAATTTGGTTATTTACATGATTTATGCTGTCTAACGTGGTTAGTGAGCTTGTCGAACCACAACCTACCAATGTGCCATCTGCGTTAAGTCCTTGATTTTATTACATCCATTGCTGTCAACTTAATGTAAAATAAATTCATAGACTGGGAATAATAGCGCAGCGTGGCGTATACCTACGGCAGCTATGCTAAAACCATATTAATGTGTCTCGTAGCAAAATTAATAAGTTTGTCAAGGCGATTAGAAATCAAGGTTCTATTCTATAGTTCAAATTGATATAGATAATCACAGTTCATCATCATCATTTAATATTCTTTGTCTGACTTTTTCTATAATTATTTTCTCTTGGGAGGATAAACCCGAATATAACATTTTATATATTAAGGGTACACCTAGTTCTAACTCTTCCAAAACTGCACGGTGACTAAATACATTCTCAGGTGTTCCTTCTAAAATTAATTGCCCTTTATCCATGATAAATACCCAATCTGCCCAACGATATACTAAATCTAAATCGTGAGTAGCCATTAATAAAGTCTTGCCATTTTGATGAATTTTATGGAGAGTTTTCATCAAATTACGAGTATGTTTAATATCTAAATATGCCGTTGGTTCATCTAATATTAAAAGTTCAGGTTTTAGTACCATCACATCAGCAATAGAAACTCGTTTTTTCTGCCCTAAACTGAGATGATGTACTGGTTTATGGGCTAAACTAGTTAACTTAAATTCACTTAAAACCTGTGTTACTCGCTGTTTAATTTCTCCTTCTGGTAAACCTAAATTACACAAACCATAGGAAATATCTTCTTCCACTGTAGTAGCGACTAATTGTTGTTGAGGATCTTGAAATACTAAACCTACTTTTTGTCTAATTTGACTGAGATAATGCCGATTATAAATAAATGGTTTTCCACACCAACTAATAGTCCCAGAATTGGGTTTGTATAAACCATTTGCTAATAATAAAAGTGTGGTTTTACCACAGCCGTTTTGACCAATTAAGGCGCATTTTTTCCCAGTGGGAATTTTCATGGTTAAACCATTTAAAGCAGGTGGTTGTAACCTCTGTGAACCGGGATAAGTATAATATACTTGATGAAATTCAAGATTAAATTCAAGTAAAGATTCCTGCATTTTGGCAAATTTCTAATCCTATTAATAATACACAACCACTAATTGCTTCCATAGTATATCGTGGAGATGGATGATAATGCCGAGAATGGCAAAATCGTAATTCCCCTGCAAAACCTCGTGCTTGTAATCCCAGGGAAAATTGACTATATTGTTGTAAAGTTCGCTGTAATAATTGTCCTATTAATATTGCTAAACTTTTCATGCTAATATGCCAATTAAGATATCCTCCGCGAGAATTTTGTGCTATCCATAATTCATTGGCTGTGTTGAGTAAAATGAAAATAAACCGATACATTAATAATAATAAATCGGTTAATAGTGGAGGAAATTTAAACCAATGTAAAGTTTGCAATATTTCTGTGAAAGGAACAGTTAACATGAGAAAATATAAACAAGATGTAGAAGCTAATGCTCTTGTAAAAATTTCCCATGCTTGTATAGTACCATCATGACTAACATAGAGATAAAATTGTCCAAAGTTTAAACCATATAATGAATCTAATTTGACAATTTGTAAATTATCAATTGTCACCCCATTAATTATTAATGCAGGTAAACTTGTCAAACAAAAAACTATGGTAAATAACAATAAACGCCAATAAATACTACGAGGAATTTTGGCATAAGTTACTGTCCATATACCCAGCCATATTGTTATGAGAATTTGCAACAAACAATGACTAGTAAGGGAAATTATCAAGTTAGTAAATGCGAAAATTATTTTATGTTCTGGTGGCAATTTTCGCAGGTTATTCGTGTAAGCTAAAGTATCTAATTGTAGACTCATTCTTCCCGTTTTGGTTGTTGAGAACGTCCTTTATAAACACCAATTGCATAACCAACTATTCCCGCACCTAAAGCTGCTTGAGAGGCAAATAACAAACTGGCAATTTCATTACTTGCTGGTGCAAAAGGTGCTGTAAACCAAGGTTTATATTGTGGTTGAATTTCTGTAATAGCAGTTTTAGCTTGATCATCAGCACCACCAAATTTACCATGACGTACAAATATTAAAGGTGCTATTGTTAAACCTAAGACTGCTAATATTAAAAACCAGTTATTTAGGACTTTATGAGATTGATTCATTAGTTTGTTTTTTTACCTTAATTAATTGCAAAAGTTCTAACTCTTGATGATTATAAGATTGTAACCAATTCCATACTAATATTGTTAATAATCCTTCACTAATTGCTAAGGGTACTTGAGTAATGGCAAAAATTCCTGCAAATTTGGCAAATGAAGCGATTATACCGCCTACAGGTGCAGGAAACGCTAAAGCAAGTTGAATTGAAGTAATGATATAGGTAAGTAGGTTCGCTAAGGTTGTGGCTAAAAATAGGGCAATTTTTTGTTTACCCGTGAATCGCACAGTGAGATTATAGATCCAGTAAGCTGCAAATGGACCAGCGATCGCCATTGAAAAAGCATTTGCTCCCAATGTTGTCAAACCACCATGTGCTAGTAATAAAGCCTGAAATAATAAGACTAAGCTACCTAAAACTGTCATTGTCAAAGGTCCAAATAAAACTGCCCCTAGACCTGTACCAGTAGGATGAGAACAACTTCCAGTTACAGAAGGAATTTTTAAAGCCGATAACACAAAGGTAAAAGCACCGGATAAACCTAAGAGTAGTTTTAATTCTGGGTTAGCTTGGGTAATGTGAGTTAAACTACGTAATCCTAAAATAAAAAATGGCAATGCTATAACCCACCAAAAAATTGCCCACTGCACCGGTAAAAAACCTTCCATAATGTGCATTGCGTAAGCAGGTTTAGGAAAACCAACTACCAAGTAAAAACTAATAATTGCCATCAGGGTTAAACTAATGAAACCCTGTTTTTTTTTAGACATTATCTGTACCTCGCAGATTTATATAAACGTCCTTTTATCGGCGGGCATTCTGACTTACCATATTGTGGCTCACAGTTGCGGGACAGTGTTGGATTTACACCAAACTTTCCCCCTCACGTCCAATGGCTGTTTCTCATTAGAACCGATGGTAGTCACTATATCATTATTAGCAACAATTATGATCAAAATTTTCAAGTTTGTACTAGGTATAGGACTTACGCAACTGACACATTGGTAGGATGTGGTTCGACAAGCTCACCAACCACGTCAGACAGTACAAATCATGTAAATAACCAAATTGTTGATATCTGACGCACCCTACAATAGATTTTTTAGTCTGACGCTTGCGTAAGTCCTATTAATTCTATTGTGCTTGAAAACCCTTACTATTTCCATAGTACAGCGTTTTAAATTCTACTTTATTACTACTAGGATGATAAATAGTATAGGTTGCTTGACCACGAGTGCGTCCCACATTTCCTACACCAATCACTTGACGAGGTGTAATAGTCCTTGTTTGTGGGGAAAATTGATGATCAAGAGTAGTAATTTCACTTGTAATAGATCCCGCTTGTAAATGATACTGAAAAGTTAATCCAGAACGACCACAAAATAAGTTATTTGCTTGCATTCGTGACAGTCTATCTAACATTGTAATAGGGGGAGTATCGGGAGTAAGCTCATCATTTACATCCATTGTAGAACCGTGTATTAATAAGCAATCTAATTCAAAAAAACCAAAATCCAAATTTCTCAACCATTGTACAGTCTGACGAGAAACACAATCCCAAAGCATCTTAACAGTATCACCTCCATATTTTGCTAACAAATCAGGAGCATCCCCAGTTGATCCCAAACCATGCAAAATCAAACATTGTTCTTCCCACCAACCCTTACAAATCATTGGTTGTAACTCACCTCGACGGGGAGATTTTACCCTTTCTATCAATTGTTCACACTCTTTATTCGGTCCAACTAAATCACCCAAAATATATAAAGCATCTACATAACGTTGACGCTTAATATCTACCATTACAGCTTCATAAGCTGCTAAATTACCTTCAATTCCACTCAAAATAACCCACATAATTTTTAATTTTTTAATCATTAATCATCTTGTACAAACATGAGTTGGGTCATCTGCTCTTTCTGCAAATTCTAACCCCTGTGCTAAACGCCAGGCAAAGATTTTAGGTAATCCTTTTTCAATAATTGCGGCACAGGTTTTTTGATAGTCATAAGTAACTTCTCTTAATATCACTTCTTGAGTTTCATCATCATAAATTACATAAGTTGCATTAGGTCTACCATGTCTAGGTTCTCCCACAGAACCAACATTAATAATCCGCTTGATCGGAGATGTAAAACTAGTTTTGTGTGATTTTTTCGGAGTATAACTATCAACCCGCACTTCTAATTTACCAGCATCAAGAGTTCTTATATAAGGCACATGAGTATGTCCACAAAATAGGACATCTGCACCTGTATAAATTACTCTTTCTAAAGCAACAAAAGCATCCAAATCCGGTAATAAATATTCATGGTTGCTGTGAGGACTACCATGCACAAAAGCCAAATTTACCCATTGCATACTGTAGGGTAAACTTGCTAAAAATTCCCGGTTTTCTGGCTGAATTTCTTGATTAGTCCATTCATGAGCTTGAATACCTCTTTTTTCTGCTAATAATGAGGGATAACTACAATCACAAGCATTCAATCCTTCTACAATATCTTCATCCCAACAACCAGCGCAAGTAGGAATATCTAAAGAGCGAATTTGGTTAATTACCGCATTAGGATGTGGTCCATATCCCACCAAATCACCAACACAAAATATCTTTTGGGCTTTTTGCTGGTCAATATCTAATAATACAGCATCTAAGGCTTCATAATTACCATGAATACATGACATGACGGCTATTTTCATACTTGTTGAACTTCTAACAAAATTTGTTGTACTTGTTGTTGATATTGAAAAATTAAGGATTCAGATAAACAGCAATCTGATAATGTTGATTTTAAAGCTGTTTCATCCAAATTTTTACCTACTATTTCTATGCCACTAAACCGATGAGGTCTACCTTGTAAATGTCGTGGTAAGTCTAATTCTAAAAACTCTATTTCCGGAACACCGCTAACAAAATCACAGTAAAGGGAACGCCCATCATTGACATCGAAAATTGCCTTAGCGCGGGCAACAATGCCATAGGCCCCATGAGTTATTTCATACCAAAATTCCTCCAAACTATTTTCATCAATAACTTGACTTGTAGTTACTACCCGCCATAAATTTTCTACCATTATACTGGGTGCAGGTGCGCCATATATAATTTCGTTTGCCCAACTATCATATTCCGAATTTTTTAAATCATTTTTTAAATCTGGCGGAATAATTGCTATAGTGTGGTAATTTAGATGATCTAATATTTTTGATATGCTATGTAATTCTAGATAAGAACCTAATTCAACATAAACGCTATCTGCTGTGGGTATTTGATAAATAAATTCAATTTCTTGACCATCTCCAAATATTTTTAAATCAGGAAATTCAGTGGCTATTTTAGTTTGATCAATAGGACAATTTCCCGTTCCTGGACTAAAATAAATTACTTTTTCAAGAGATGGAATATCTCGAAGTTTTTGAGAAATCCAAGTAGTTTTTCCAGAGCCAAATAATCCAGCAACAACCGTAATCTTTGGTAAAGCCATATTTAATGTTGATGATGTTTTCAATAATCCTTATTCCCAAGATAGTCATGTAGAAATAATAAAGAATTTATCAGAATTTATCTCTACATGGCATAAAGTAAATTTACATTAGATTTGCATTAGGAAAAACCTTTTATTTAAAATTACCGTTGTGTTGAATTAAATTCATAAATTCTTCACGAGTCCGTGCGTCTTCAGAAAACACACCACGCATGGCGCTAGTAACAGTCCAAGAACCTGGTTTTTGTACTCCTCTCATCACCATACACATATGAGTTGCTTCAATTACCACTGCAACTCCTTGAGGTTTGAGTAAACCTTGCAGTGCATTAGCAATTTGTAAAGTCAGCCGTTCTTGCACTTGTAAACGTCGAGCATACATTTCACAAATGCGGGCAATTTTTGATAGTCCTATCACTTTACCATTAGGAATATAAGCGACATGAGCGCGACCAATGATTGGCAATATGTGGTGTTCACAGGAACTAAAAATATCAATATCCCGAACTAACACCATTTCATTTGCATCTTCTGTAAATACCGCCCCATTTAGCAATTCATCTACAGATTGATCATATCCACTGGTCAGAAACTTTAAGGCTTTGACGACTCTTTTGGGAGTATCTTTTAATCCCTCACGATCTGGATTTTCTCCTAATCCAATTAGCAAAGTGCGTACAGCTTGCATCATGTCTGCTTCTGTTACAGTTGGTTGCTGGTGGTTAGAAAAAGATAAAGTTATATCAGCAGTGGTTAGTTGTGGATGAATGGATAAAGTCATGATTTGAGTTTAATGGGATGATGAGTTATAACGGCAGTTAATAGTTGAATATTTACCCACAGCTATTGAGTAAATTTGATAATGATTTAACATTTTTGAATTATAACAAACATTTGTTAATTTTTGTGTAAATGTCATTAGTATCCAAATTTCTGCCAATAAAAACCAACTGATTTTTAGGTGAAGCATACCATTGATCAGTGTTCAAACTGTAACGATGTCCACACAGTTGAAAGATATGGCGTAAGTTGATATCGCTAAACCATAAAATGCCCTTAGCTCGAAATATATTTTCAGGCATTTGTTCGGTCAAGAAGTTCTGAAATTTATGTATATCAAATGGTTTATCACTTTGGAAAGAAATGGAAACAAAGCCATCATTTTCTAAATGTGTAGAGTGATGATGATGTTCATGTTTATGAGTATCTTCATCGTCAATGGCAATATAATGATCTTTTGGTGTTAAACTCACATCTAAAATTAGAGGTAAAGGAACTTGACCATATTGAGTATGTAAAATTCTTGCTCCATGTTTGATATCATGAATGAAATTTTCTACTTCTTGTAGTTTGTCTAGGGTAACAAGGTCTGTTTTATTGAGGAGAATAATGTCTCCATAGGTAATCTGTTTTAAAGCTGCTTCACTTTCAAAATGTTTTTCGTTAAATGCTTCAGCATCTACTACAGTTAGAATTGAATCTATGTTAGTTAAGTCTCTTAGTTCTCTGCCAACAAACGTTAAGATAATCGGTAAAGGATCGGCTACACCAGTAGTTTCAATTACTAGATAATCAATGCGTTCTTCTCTTTCTAAAACTCGATAAACAGCATCAACTAAACCATCATTAATTGTACAACATATACAGCCATTACTAAGTTCTACCATATCTTGGTCTACAGAAATTAGTAATTGACTATCAATGTTAATATCACCAAACTCATTCACAAGGACAGCGACTTTTACATCTTGTTTGTTCTGAAGAATTTGATTCAAAAGTGTTGTTTTTCCACTTCCTAAAAATCCGGTAATAATAGTCACTGGCATTCCTTGTTTGGGAATTTCAGGAATTATGTTTGTTGTGTCCACAGTTATGGTATTCATCTCAAAATCTAGTGGTTTTATGTGAGCAATGAAAGCAGGACTAATGTACTTGTGTTATGTTACACAGATCAAGGCATTCAAAAAAATGAGAATCGTTCTCATTATAACTCCAAAAAATCCTCAATAGTACAATTAGGATTAAAAAAACTCATTTTTTTGTGATAATTTAGTCAATTACTTTAACATCAGAGCCACTTCTTTAGCAAAGTAAGTCAAGATTAAGTCAGCACCAGCCCGCTTCATGCTGGTTAAGGTTTCTAAGATCACCTTTTTCTCATCAATCCAACCATGTTGAGCCGCAGCTTTAATCATTGCATATTCGCCACTAACATTATAAGCTGCGACTGGTAAGTTTGTAGCTATTTTTACTTGATATATTATGTCCAGATATGATAATGCTGGTTTAACCATAATAATATCCGCACCTTCAGCAATATCCAGTTCAATTTCTTTTAAAGCTTCTTTAGCGTTAGCTGCATCCATTTGATAGGTTTTCTTGTCCCCAAATTTAGGGGCTGAATCTAAAGCGTCCCGGAATGGACCATAATAGGCTGAGGCGTATTTTGCTGAGTATGCCAAAATACCTACATTGATATAACCTTGACCGTCTAAAGCCTGGCGGATTGCGCC
Organism: Anabaena sp. FACHB-1237; assembly: GCF_014696225.1. Classification (GTDB taxonomy): domain Bacteria; phylum Cyanobacteriota; class Cyanobacteriia; order Cyanobacteriales; family Nostocaceae; genus FACHB-1237. The sequence continues at coordinate 210,501 of NZ_JACJPV010000002.1, forward strand.
GATTCTGCCATCCATCATATCAGAAGGAGCAACAAAATCGGCTCCTGCTTCCGCTTGGGATAGTGCCATTTTTACTAGCACTTCTACGGTTTGATCATTGAGAATTGTGCCATTTTCACTAACTAAACCATCATGGCCATGAGTTGTGAAGGGGTCTAATGCAACATCAGTAATAACGATGATTTCTGGAACTGCTTTTTTAATGGCTTTGACGGTTTCCTGTACTAATCCCTGTGGATTGTAGCTTTCTTTGCCCGTATTGTCTTTTTGCTCTTCGGGAATTACTGGGAAAAGTGCGATCGCATTAATACCCAATTGTGACACTTGGGCTATTTCTTGGAGGAGTAAATCTAAAGAAAAACGATAACATCCTGGCATGGAAGAAATTTCTACTTTTGTGTTTTCACCTTCCATAACAAACATAGGATAGATCAGATCATCTACAGTTAAAATTGTTTCCCGCACCATTTTCCGTAGCGTTTCAGTTCGACGGAGACGACGAGGACGTTGGAAAGGCTTTTGTGGTTTGTCAGCAGTTGAATTTGTAAGTGACATAGAAGACAATATCAGAATGATAATCATTCTCATTTTATCATTTATTTTAGTAATTTACTGTTTTGTACTGTTTTTTTGATGATGTCATCACCAATTTTTGATAAAATTGCCTTAATTTATGTAGGACTTACATAGGTGTCACACCAAAAATCTGATGTAGGGTGCGTCAGATATCAAGAATATGTTTATTTACATGATTTATGCTGTCTGACGTGGTTGGTGAGCTTGTCGAACCACACCCTACTAATGTGGCAGCGGTAGCAGACTTGATGGTTGACAAAAGTGCGATAAATCTGGGATTTTGAGAGGGATGGTATAAGCAATGGGTCAAAAAATTGTCATTAAAATTGGTACTTCAAGTCTCACGCAACCAGAAACATCCCAACTAGCCCTTTCTACTATAGCCACATTAACAGAAACTATCTGTGATTTACGTAGGGCAGGACATCAAGTAATTTTAGTTTCTTCTGGTGCGGTGGGAGTCGGTTGTGCGCGTTTAGGTTTAACTGAACGTCCTAAATCGATCGCTCTTAAACAAGCAGTAGCGGCAGTGGGACAGGGGCGGTTAATGCGGATCTATGATGATTTATTTACTACCTTAGAACAGGCGATCGCCCAAGTATTATTAACTAGGGCTGATTTAGTACAACGAAATCGCTATTTGAATGTATACAATACTTTTAAGGAATTATTGACTTTAGGAGTAATTCCCATAGTCAATGAAAATGATACAGTAGCCATAGAAGAATTAAAATTCGGTGATAATGATACATTATCAGCCTTAGTAGCCAGTTTAGTAGAAGCAGATTGGTTATTTTTATTAACAGATGTAGATAGTTTATACTCAGCCGATCCTCGAACCGTAGCTGATGCTAAACCAATTAGTATAGTTAATAGCATTGACGAATTAACAAAATTACAGATTAAAACTGGTGGACAAGGATCACAGTGGGGAACAGGAGGAATGATCACGAAAATTTCCGCTGCTAGAATAGCCATAGCCGCAGGAGTACGCACAGTCATCACTCACGGGCGTTTTCCTAGAAACATCCCTAAAATCATTGCTGGAGAACCCATAGGAACACATTTTACACCTCAACCAGAACCAACTTCAGCCCGGAAAAGATGGATCGCCTATGGTTTAATTCCAGAAGGTCAATTATATTTAGATCCAGGTGCAATTGAAGCAATTACCCAAGGGGGAAAATCGCTATTAGCAGCAGGAATAAAAAGTATTTCAGGAGAATTTGATACTCAAGAAGCGGTACAGATTTGTGATAGTAGTGGAGAGGAAATTGCTAGGGGTTTGGTAAATTATAATAGTCAAGAATTACACAAAATTTGTGGTTGTCATTCCCGTGAAATTCGTGATATTTTAGGTTATGCAGGTGCAGATACCGTAGTTCATCGAGATAACCTAGTATTAACCTAGTAGGAGTCACCGAGTCAGGAGAAAAAAGAAATTACAGCAGTTTTCGATCTTACGAGGTACAGATATTAATGATAAAATCCTTGTAGTGCAGGCATCTTACTGTGCTAATAGTATATCTCAGATAGATGAAACGTGCTGTATACATAATTATACAATCATATACTCTCTGTCACTCTGCGACTCTGCGTGAAAAAAATCATATTAAGGCAGATAACACTTGCTGGCAAGATGCCTGCACCACTTTACAAAAATTAAGATAGCTGAGAATATTATTTGTAGATAATTATGCTAGAATAATTCATCTCTTATATTTGGGAAACTTCGGTGAAATTCCGAGACTGTGCCGCAACTGTAATGGCATTTTTGGATGATTCAAGATCACAAAGATCAGATAAACATTGCCTAAGTCAGAACGCCAAAAAGAGAACTTAATCATATTCTGTCTCTGCGTCGCACAGAGGAGGAGAAAGTTCCATTGTTAGTTACACCTTGTCCTGGTTTATATTATTCTACAATTGCCCAAGATGGTATTATTTATCGGTTACGTATACCGGGAGGAATAATTAACCATCAACAATTATTAACTATTGCTGATATAGCTGATAATTATGGTCAAAAATATATAAATATTACCAATCGTGCTAATATTCAAATTCGAGAAGTTCACCAAGAAATAGATTTGCCTACTTTGGCAAAGTTGCAACAATTAGGATTAGGATCTATTAATTATCAAATAGATCATATTCGCAATATTATGACTAGTCCTATTGCCGGAATTGACAGTGAAGAAATTATTAATACTCTTCCTTTTGTTGAAGGATGGGATAATTATATTACTGAAAATTCTCATTTAGGTGAATTATCAGCTAAGTTTAGTATTTGCTTTGATGGTAAAGGTGCAATTTCCCTAATTAATCAACTTAATGATATTACTTTATTGGCAGAAATCATTAATGATCAAATTTACTTTCGACTGTATTTAAGTTATGGAGAAAAAAGACAACCTCCACAGGATACGGGAATTTTATTTCCTGTGGAAAAATATCTGCAAGTTTTAGGAGTTTTAGCTAATACCTATTTAGAAAATATTGATATTACTCAACAACGTAAAACCAGGTTAAGAGAGGTTATCAATAATATTGGTTTAGGAGAATATCTCAAATCTTTGAATTTTTTACAACCGTATCCACTGCAAATTGCAAGTTCTGAAAATCTCACTTTCAGACAACAAAAACATTTAGGCATTCATCCTCAAAAACAACCAGGGTTATATTATCTTGGTGTTGTTTTACCATTAGGAAAGTTAGAAACTTGGCAACTTCGTGGTTTAATTAATGTTAGTCAAGAGTATGATCATCATCTGACAAATAATTTTAGATTAACACCTTGGCAAAATTTATTAATCACAGATATTCCTGGGGATAAAATTAGGGAATTTAATACAGAAATTACTAATTTAGGTTTAACTACTAACCCCAAAAATATTAAAAGTCATTTAGTTGCTTGTGCGGGAAGAAAAGGATGTAATTCAGCACATACAGAGGCGAACATAGATGCTTTGATGTTAGCTGAATATCTGGAGAATAAGACTAACTTAACCATAGATTTTCCGATTAATATTCATTTTAGCGGTTGCAGCAAATCTTGCGCTCAACACACAGAAGGTGATATTACTCTGATTGGTGTAACACTAGCAGAGTCAGAAGAAACTACTGTAAATGAACCCAGTTATCAAATTTATATTTGTGGGAGATTGTTGTATGAATGTGTTTCTTGTTATAAGATTCCTTACTTAATGACCAAAATGTTAGAGGTTTATCAAAATCAACGTTTTAGTTATGATGAATCATTTAGAGAATTTACTCTCCGTTATACTACTGACCAATTAAACCAATTACTAGTAAATTAATCATTTGAGAACCTTATGTTTGAATACATTCGTGATGCTGACGAAATATATCGTCATTCTTTTGAGATCATCAGATCAGAAACTAATTTAGACCACATTCCTCCAGACATTGCTAAAGTGGTTGTACGTATGATTCACGCTTGCGGTATGACGGATATTGTTAAGGATGTACAATTTTCCAACGATGCGGCAGAATCAGGTAAGAAGGCTTTAATTGCTGGTGCACCTATTTTATGTGATTGTCGCATGGTCATGGAAGGAATTACCAGAAAAAGACTACCCAGCAGAAATAAGGTTATTTGCACCTTGGGAGATTTTGAAATTCCCCAACTGGCCAAAAGACTGAGAACTACAAGATCCGCCGCAGCGTTAGAATTATGGCGGTTTCATTTAGAAGGGGCAATAGTGGTCATTGGTAACGCACCTACAGCATTATTTCACCTTTTGGAGATGTTGGAGGAAGAGATTCCTCGCCCTGCTTTAATTTTAGGTTTTCCTGTGGGTTTTGTGGGGGCTGCGGAGTCTAAATTGGCTTTAGCGGAAGATAGTCGAGGTGTGCCATATATTACATTGCATGGTAGAAGGGGTGGAAGTGCGATCGCTGCTGCTGCTATTAACGCCCTAGCAAGTGAGGAAGAATAATGAATCACTCTGGAGGTCGTTTATACGGTATTGGTGTGGGTCCTGGAGATCCTGAACTTCTGACGTTAAAAGCCTTGCGATTAATACGTTCTGCCCCTGTGCTGGCCTATCAATCAGCTACGGATAAGGAAAGTATTGCCCGTAAGATAGTATCTCAGTATCTTCCCGGTGATCAAATAGAGGTGTTATATCACCTTCCTCGCGCCTTAGAACCGGAAAAGGCGACATCTGTCTATAATAAGGAAACAGAAGCCATAGAGGTCCATTTAGCCGCTGGTCGTGATGTGGTGGTGTTGTGTGAGGGTGATCCGTTTTTCTACGGTTCTTTTATGTATTTATTTACACGCTTATCTCACCAATATGATACGGAAGTTGTGCCTGGGGTATCTTCTTTAATGGCTTGTCCAGTAGCGTTAGGTATACCATTTACATACTATAATGATATTTTAACGGTTTTACCTGCGACGTTGCCTAAAGAGGTGTTAGCAAGTAAGTTGTTATCTACTGATGCAGCGGCAATTATGAAGATTGGCCGTCATTTTAGCAAGGTACGGGATCTTTTGCATGAGTTAGGGTTAATTGATAGGGCTAAATATATTGAACGTGCTACTACTACACAACAGCGTATTTTAGCATTAGATGAGGTTGATCCTGATGCTGTACCTTATTTTTCGATGATTATTATTCCGACTCAGCAGAGGTTATAATGATTGTAAATATTAACACAATCAGCAATGTCTGAATCAGGATATCCAGGATTTAAGGATTTTCAGGATATTATTGATAAATTGATGGTTTGATTTTGTATTTTAGATGGAACTTGATGTTTTTATATCACATCGTTTTCAAGTTTAGCAATTTCTTCCTGAGAAAGTAATTTTTTTGCAACTCTTACAGGTAGATGTTCAGCATTATTGCGATTATTAATAGGAGTTACTAAACGCAGACTATATACTTCTTCCCCTGCTGTTTCTGAACTTTCTTGATCTATGATTAAATAAACTTGATCTGGATAACTCTGTAATAATCTTACCTGTAAACATCCTTTTAAATCTCTTGCACTTTGGGATAAAGGACTATCATCTCCAAATAATTCTACAGCAGCTTTCCAAGCATGATTTAAAGCAACAATTTCATTAACTAATCTTTCTATTGATGGGTTTTTAAAAATATCTTTCATGGTGATTTATAGGGTTATAATACTGATTGTTTGGCTTCTAATTCTAATTGATTAATTATCTGTTTCCATTTTCTTACTTGATTTTCACGTTCATTTAATTTTTGATAGTCAGGTTGTGGTAAACCCAAGTTAACATTATATTTACCATATTTTATCGGTAATCCAATAAAAGATAGAGTTCCTGTATTTGGTAAAATTGTATATTTAGTTCTTAATAATTTTTCACAAGACCATTGCCAACCAAGAACATGATCATGTGCTTCACCTCCTAATTTTCTAATCTTTTTGACTGATAATGGTTGAGAACCAAATAAAATACTTTCTATATCATTATTTTGAGGAAAAATTCTAGTTTCGCTTCCTCTACCTCTAAAAAACTCTACAATTAAACCTTGATTTCCTAAATCAAAAATACATATTTCTGTATTATCACTACCATCTGGTAGTAGTTTTTGAACATCTTGATCTACTCTCAAATCATGATTAATAATTTGATAAGATTGCATAGGTAGTAAAATCTTTATTCTCATAAAACTATTACTATAATTAGCCCAAAAACCTTGACGTTTGGTTAATTGATTTTCCTCTTTCTGTGTGATACCAATTCGCTTAATAATTAAATCTACTAAATTAGAAAAGTCTTGATAATTAACTGCACCGATCCAAATTCTTAACTTTTGTCTAGCTTGACTGGATAATTTTGATTGTTTACTAGAATTATTATAGTTATTTTTGAACCAATTAACCAACTCAGGAAAATTACCAACTATTGATGTAGAAAGATGATTTAAGAGATACTCTACTGAAGTAACTTCAGTTGTTTCTTCCATTTCATCAAAACAACGTAATAACCAATTGACTTTATCCAAAGTAATTGGATGTAGAACTTTAGCAAAATAAGGTGATATTTCCAAAACATAATCTTTAAAAATAGGAATATTTGGTAATACATTATTTATTTTCTTTAATAATTCATTGCGAGTTAAATTTTGTTCACAGGTAATTTTTACCAATTCTGTTTTTGTTTGATCTGTTCCTAAAGTAACCAAAATTTTAATAACTAGATTATTCTGTACAGAAATTGAGTTACTCCAGGTGTAAAAACTATTAACTAAATCGGATATTATCACATTTTTTTGACCATTTAAAAACCAAGCTAAACGACGAACTAAGGTAAAATATAACCATTCGTTATTTAACGATATATGCCACATTTTTAAAGCTAATTGTTTTCTATCTAATTCTGGCAATTTCTCCCAAACTTGATCATTATCAATACACCATATCCATTCTATTAAACTAATTTCTTCAATTCTATTTTGATCAATTTTTTCTTTGAATGCTAATATAGATAGAGTAATATTACTTGGTTTCTGTTTTGCTGCAAGGTCAATTAATCTATGGGGTTGATGGTCTGGTGGAATAATTTCCTGGAGATTTTGATTAATCATAATTTTCTTTTTTTTAGTCTATTTTTTAGCCTATTTTTTTGGTGTGTTTAAATTACCTAAGTCTTGTCCTTTAAATTGAATACGAAATACTACTTTTCTATCTGTTGGTAAATCTCCTGTTTTAGCATCATTTTCACCTCTTCCTACTACCATAATTTTTCTTTCTAACTGTGATTTATGAGTTTTATTAGAAAATGGCATTTGATATAATGTATATTTAGCAACTTGCCACGCTCTCATTAAACTTAATTCCATGTTAATATTAGAGTCACCATCAGCGCTAGTATGACCTTCAATAATCACTCTTTCAACTTGATCTTTAACTTTGGGAGTTTCAAAAATTACTTTGCTATAAATGGGGATTAATTTTTGTAATGTTTTTTCACCTTGAGGATTTAATTTAGAACTATTAGTATCAAATAATATGCTATCTCTCAAGCTAATATCTCCGGTATTAGGGTCAACTTTCACTTGAATGTTATTAGCTTTTAATTCTCTTTGTAACTCATCTATGAATGTTACTTTAATATATTTTTGGGCTTCATTTAGTTGAATTAAAGCAGTAATAAAAAGCAAAGCGAAAAACATTAATAAACCTGACATTAAATCACCAATAGAAAGATAAGTTGCGGAACTTTCTTCATCTTGATCATCATGATTTTTGTTGAAATTGACATCATTAAACATTTGATAATTTACCTGTTGATATTAATTTTTTGGTAATTTGTTTTTAGGAAAATAAGTTATTAATTCAACTATTAATTCAACCGACGATCATTTTCAATTTTAACTAAAAGGTTAGCAGTTTCTAATAAACCACTACATACTTTTGCAATTGAACTATCAGCTTCATTAAAAAATTTAGTTTGCCATTGTGTGGAAACATTCATATAGTTATTAAGATGATTTTCCCAACTATGAAGCAAAAGATTAAACTCTTGAGTTGCTGTACCAATATTTCGAGACAATTCTTGTAATTGGGTTAATCTTTCTCCTGAGTTTAAACCCATTGCTGCTGCTAATTGTTGTATTTCTCTCACCCTTGTTTGCATAGTATTAGTTACCTTATCAATTTCATTCATACCTCTAGTGACTTCATTAATAGTATTAGTTAAATCATTCATTAATGATTGTCTCCGTTGGGTTTCTTCTGCGAAAGCATCACGTAAATTATCAACAACTTCTTGTAAAGCATTTCTTTGAGTTCCTAATGTACCTTCTAATAATTGATTTTGTTCATTAAAAAATTGAGTTAAACTATTTTGATATTCAATTCTAAATGTTTGTAATTCCTCTTGTACAGTGACACGGGTATTTTGTAAAGTATCATCAATATTAGTTAATGTTTGTTCTAAGTTTTCCTTAGCATTATTCATTAATTGTGATGCTTCTTTACCTACAGTTTCTAATGTTTGTGTTTGAGTTGTGAAGTTCTCATTGGCTTGATTTAATATTTGTAAAAATCGGGAATAAACTACTTGTAATATCTCTTTTTGCTGTTCAGACTGACTTGTTAAAGATTGTTCTAAATCTTCTCGAATACCTCTAAATGTATTTGCTGCTTGTGCTGCACTTTCTTTAAATGCTTCCCGTTGAGATTCCATACCTGTAATACTTGTTTCCACTGCTTTGGTAATAGAAACTCCAGTTTCTTGTAAAACGTTGGTGGTGTCTCTTTGGAAATTATATAAGGTAGATTGTAAGCTATTAGCAAAATTATTTAATTCTCCTAATGTCTCTTGTTGAAACTGTTGAATGGTCACAATTGAATTAGCTAATTTTTCGGAAATTCCTCCTAATTCATTATTTAATTTAGTTACTGCTGCGGATGCTTGTTGAGTTAAAGTTGCACTTTGATCTAGTCTATCTACTAATGGAATAATTAATTGATTTTTCATTTCAATAATTAAGTTTTCCAGTACAGTTCTTTGAACTGTGCTAATTTCAGTTAATGTTTTTTGGGAATCAGAAATATTATTAAATACAGGAGTTAATCTAGTTTCAATTGTTCTATCTAATTGCAAACTAACTGCATTTCCTACTTCTGTACCAATAATTCTAGCATCAAGATTTTGAGCTACTTTTTCTAATGCTTGGGATGCTCTTAAATTAGCGTTAAAATCAAAGTTTTTAAAACTTGCAGCTATTTCTTTTAAACTATTGACTGCATCATCACTGCTATCTTTTTTAGTAACAGTAATTCTGTGTAAACTTCTGCTAACTTTATCATGTTGTGACTGCCTAATTGAGTCTGTAATAAAGAGACATATAGTAAATAAACTGCCAGATCCTAATCCCATCAAAGATGTAGAAAATGCAGTTTTCATCCCTTCTAATAAACCCGCTACTCCTGATAGTAAAGCTTGTGTATTATTCAGATTATTTAAGGGAATAGTTCCTATACCTGCTTGAATACCATAAAATGTTCCTAACACACCAATAGCTGTACATAATGTACCAACAAATCGTAAGTTACTGCGAGTAGAATGAGTTAATATTTCTGGATATTGTTTGAGTATATATTTGTTATTGGTTATAATGGGTTCATCATTTTCTGTTTCTAAATGTTCATCAATCCATTCATCTAAATATTTCTTTTGATTCTTGATTTTTCCTGCTATTCTTTCCTTATTTCTGAGAAGTTCAGATAACTTTTCAACAGCTTTCTTATCTATATTTGATTGTCTCCAATAGTTTGTAACTGTATATATTTCATAACTTACTGCTACACCAAGAACTATAACTGTTGTCCAATGAAATAGATCATTATCCCAAATAATATCCCAAACCTGAGAAATTGCATTCATAATGTTTGATAACCTTTATTTTGAATGACAAAAAAATGAGCATATTTTGGGTAATATTTCATTAAACAAATCACTTTGTAAAATGTCTAATTACCCAAATATTTATAAATATACCAAATATGAAAATCTAAGATAATAACTCACTTTGATACATTTTTTGAACCTAGTTTCAATCAATTATATTTATTTTACCACTATCACTACCAATACCAACAGTAATTATACTAGTATTTTCTTACATTGATTAATACATTATAAATATGTATAAACACTCACAATATATAAGTAAGCTAATGTATAATAACCAGCAATATGTTGTTTTTCCAAATCATATTAAAACAAATACTGCTGTCAAAAATCGTCGTACATCTTGTTTAGCTTGCTTTTTTAAATAATAGTCCAGTGCTTCTATTCCACAGGAAAAATCATCTCGGTTGTGTTGAGATGAAATAGGTTCAATAATGTAATTAAAGTTAGGAATAGTCATTTTAATCCTATTGCTTTTTTATACTCCGCCGCAGCTTTCATCATCCTTTCATTAGGTGCTGGAGGATGTAGTAGTGATTCTACAAAAGATTGAGAATCTTCTAAACTTAATTTGATTTGATTATGTTCTCAACTGTAGCTCTTTTTAACCAATCAATCTGTCCTTACGATTAAAGCATAAAACCTGCCGTATTGATATTTGGTTATGATTGGAATAAATGTTTGATATCATTTATTTTCATTAGGTTATTAATATTTAGTGCGATCGCACGTCTAAAAATATCTAAATAGCTTAATCCTAAACAATACCTAATTATGTAACAAACTGTATTAAATTTTCAAATTGTAGGTTATTGTAACCTGAGTTACATCAATAGGTATGTAATTAGGTTTAATAGAAGATAAATTTGTACCTTTCCTAATAAATCCTCACATCATAGATATTCAGGATTTTATTGATAGATTTATGGTAACATCTCTAAGAGGATGTTTTAAAAGTCAGAGCTTAAACGGCGACACCAATTAAGCCAGCCAAAAGTACGCTCCACAACCCAACGCTTAGGTAAATGGACAAAACCCTTTTTCTCCAAAGGTCTGAGAACAATTGTGACAATCCACCGAAACATATCCATTACCCAACGCATAAATTCATCCCCTCGGTATCCTCCATCCATCCAAATAGTATTTAATCGTTTAACCTGATTCCCTGTATTATGAACTCGATGGAGAACTTTTTTGGCTCCTTCCCGTTCTGGAAGACTCGCAGACGTTACCAAGACACGCAAAACCAGCCCTAACATATCTACACTTATATGCCGTTTGCGCCCATGTATCTTTTTACCTGCATCATAACCTACATCTTGGGAAATCATTGTTGCTGTTTCCACTGATTGACTATCAACTGCGGCTTCTGATGGACTAGGTTCCCGTCCCGCTGCGACCCTAACCCACTGGTAAAGTTTGTCGTGAATCTTTAACCATGTACCATCTTGACTCCATCGCCAAAAATAACCATAAACTGTTTGCCAAAGGGGGAAATCTCCTGGCAATCCTCGCCATGTACATCCCTGGCATAATACATACAAAGTTTATGGCTTACCAATTAGCAACAGATATTAATTATAGTGAAGTTATCAACTTTGATGATAACAGTTTTACTATAGCAGGACCAGGTGCAGAACGGGGTATTGATAAATGTTTTATTGATACTAAAGGAAAAAGTTATGCTGATATCATTTATTGGATGACAGAAAATCAAGAAAATCAATTTCAACGTTTGGGTTTAAATTTTAAATCTCTCTGGGGTCGTCCACTCAAAGCTATAGACTGTCAAAATCTTTTTTGTGAAACTGATAAATACTGTCGAGCCGCTTTTCCTGATTTAAAAAGTAATCGCAAAAAGATCAAAGCCAAATTCACAGCAACTCCTCAACCAATTGATTATTTTTATCCACCTAAATGGTGTATTAATGATAAAGTTCAAGAAACTTTAGCACAGAGATTACCACCATTAGAAATTCCTAATTTGCAGGATAATGGTCAGCAATTATCTTTAGAGTTAGATTCTTTAGTAAAAACTACATCTGAAATTCCGAATTGTATATCAAAACAACATAACAAAAATGGGCAAAAAACTCCGATAAAAAAATCAAGCCTTTTTCAAAATCCAGATACAGAAAAATCTCAACAGTTGTGTCTGTTTTGATATCTTATACTATTTATAAATCAACAGTAATTCAGGGTAAAACATGAATAAGAAAAGAAAACCAGGATATGCTAAGTTCGACTATAAAGATCCAAAAAAGAGAAAATATCGCTATTTACTACGGCGTATATGGGATGAAAATTTGCCGCAAGTTACCTTTGTAATGCTTAACCCAAGTACGGCTGGTGCAGGGGAAGAGGAAAATGATCCCACTATCAAGAAATGTATTGACTTGGCTAGGTCATGGAATTATGGTTCTCTTGAAGTAGTTAATTTATTCGCTTATATTGCAACAGAACCCAAAGAACTCAATGAAGCACTTAAAAAAGGAGATGACATTGTGGGACACAAAAATAACCTTTATATTCTATCAGCCACAAAACGTGCTGATTCAATTATTGTAGCGTGGGGAGCGGGGCTTGATAATTCCAGTGCGAAGAAATATCGTGTGGAAGAAGTGCTAAATCTCATTTCTTGTAAAACACTTTATTATCTTGTTGATAGTAAAGGTAATGGTGATGATTTAACAAAAAATGGACATCCACGCCACCCGCTACAACGTGATCGATCTCTTGACGAAAGAAAGATTTTTATTAAAAACGGGGCTTCCAAAAAATAAATTATCAAATATTTAAGGAATTGCATTATGAATTTTGCTGAATATCAAACAGAAGCACTGAATACCGATCAGATTCCTGCTGTTGAAGGTAGTGAATTAATCATACCCTATCTAACCCACATTCCGCACCCTCAACTGTCACAGATCAAAAAAGCCATTGAAGTAGTACATAATAACTAAAGGTCACTCAAAAATTAAGAGGCTTAATGAGAATAAATAGCATTAAAAATGAGAGGAAAC
>NZ_JACJPV010000020.1 GCF_014696225.1 Anabaena sp. FACHB-1237
GCGCAATACTTTGTGTTTCTCTATATTGCTTTAGTAATTTCTCTACAAAACTTAAACTTACACAAAATCTTTTTGCTAATTGACGTTGTGATATTCCACTTTCCAAGTATGTATCAAATATTTTTTTTGCGAAAATCGAGAGAATATGCTTTCATTTTTACCCTTTATGTAGATGGACAGCCTTATCTTAATCAGTGTACCTCATTAGACTGGGAAATGCTATATCTATTGATAATTGACAATGATCCATCACTTATGTATGGTAAAATACAATAACGTTTAAATTCCCCGCTAAAGTCTTAAAGTTTGTCTTCAAGTTTGGTGGAAATTTTCATAATATTGTGCTATGATGAAAATTCTGAGATCCTATAGACGTAATTAGTTAATTATCAATGAACTAGTAGGTATTACTGAAGTATCCAATCAGTCAAACACCAACGTCAAGACTTAACCCGTAGAAGTATATACACTCTTTTTCAGCCTAATGCAGTTAGTTCCTAGACAGATAATTGAACCTGATCATCTCTATTATATGGAGACTGATAGTTTGTACATTACTGTCAAACATTTATGTAGTATATGTAATAATAAATTTGTTTATTGCCTGAATATGATTACCAAAGCAATAAACTATAATTATGTGTATATAAGCATTTCACATTTATCATTAAAAATATTAAAAATTAAGCCATTAAAACTTCAGCCATTAAAATTTAGAAAAAGCTGGAAAAATATCACAAATAAAATCCAAAAACAAGTATTATTAAATCAGCAGTATATTTCTAGGAACTTGAGGAGATACTTTGATAAGTATATAGATAATGATATAATTGATGATCATATAAATAGTTATTATCAATCTTGTCAAAATTGTCAAAAAAATCACCGATTAGTGACTTGCCAAAACATAAATTATGGTATTGGTATATTGGTTATCGGAAAAGTTCCCCTTTGTCATCCTCATACTAACTTAGGCAGAAATATCCTTCCAAAATTAGTCCCGAAAATTTGCCAACGTATCAAGACCATTATTAATGGTACTGTCGGGCTAACACCTGGTTAACAACAAAAAGTAAGAAATTAATTTTAGAAATAATTTTAGAAATAAGTTTTAATTTCTTTTTTTGATTTCTGGGAAGCTTTTTGGAATTATAGGTTAATAGTTGGCGTTTACAGGTTGATGATAGTCAAAATTAACCACTATTCAACAATCATTCATAAGCAAGAAACTTTCTTGATTTTACCCTGTTCACTCATATACTGGAGATATCATTCATGTCTATTCGCCTTTACATAGGAAACTTACCAAAAGAAGAAATTGATCGTCAAGAATTGCAGGCTATTTTCGCAGAAGAAGGTGATGCTGTCACCACTAAACTGATCAAAGATCGTAAAACTGGCAAATGTCGTGGTTTCGGTTTTTTAACTGTAAATAATGATGACCAAGCGGATAAAATTATTGAGAAATACAATGGTCAACTGTTTAAAGAAAACCCCATCAAATTAGAGAAGGCTTTACCACGTACTAAAGGTGATGAAGGTGAAGAACAAGCACAACCACAACCACAAGTCGCTAAACCAGTAACTCAAAGCAGTGGTGGAGGTTCTGTTGCTACTGGTGGTGCTAAAGAAGGTGGACGTAGAGAGAAAAGTAAAAAATCTCGTCGCGGCGGCGGTGGATCACGTGAAACTGCTACTCACACCGATAATGAAGCTATTCGCCCCGATCCTCGTTGGGCTGCGGAATTAGAAAAGCTCAGAGAAATGTTAGCAGCGCAAGCTACTAATTAAGGTTAACTAAAAGTTAATTAGTTAGCAAACTTAACAAATCTTAACACACATTAAATTCTATTAATATCCTCGATTGCTCATAGAAATCGAGGATTTTTATTATAGCGCATTTTAGGACAATAAGCTGTTGTGCCTTTAACTTGAATAATTAATACAAGCAAGATGCTTGTGCTACTGTAACTTCAGGTTTTTTTAATTATACAGTGAGTGCTGCACATTAGCTTAATATAGCCAACTGTTAACCGTTTTACATTTCTTCAAAAAAAAGTTTGATTTATTGAGCAAACTGTATCTAAATTAACAAAACTATAACCTTGGTAATAATACTATAGTTTACCAGTATGTACTCACTGTAAGGATTATTCATAATCACAATGATTAAAAACACAAAACTAAAGTTTTAACTTAGTTTTGATAACGTCCTCATGAGTAAAATTAAATCAAAATCAAAAAGGAGTTAAAAAATTAGAAAAACCTAGTAGCGCAGGGCAGAAGTCATGGGTACAAAAGTCAAAGCGAAGACAGTATAGGCTTTTGAAAGATTTAGAATGGTTTATTTATGCCAAACTGTACTAGTTGATAGCTTTTAAAAGTTATATTTTCAGGTTTTACCTAGAAATTTGTCGTAGTTTAATTACTACACTACGATCAAGTCTTTTGTTGATTGAATGATAGATAAATAACCTTAAAAATATCTATCTAAAGTATTAGATATTAATATAACTGGAGAGAAAGATAAATAATAACTTGTGGAATAATTATGAGCAGAGATAAGATGATTATTATAAATTGATCTCACAAAAGTGAGGTTAGTTAATTGCCATAGTTACAAGTTTACAAATTCATTCTATTTTGTGAAAATCACTAAAACACACATCTATGAAATATAATACCACTAAAAAACAGATTGCCTTAATTTCAGTTCATGGAGATCCAGCAATTGAAATAGGTCGAGAAGAGGCAGGAGGACAAAACGTATATGTTCGTCAAGTGGGAGAAGCACTAGGGGAGTTAGGATGGCAGGTAGATATGTTTAGCCGCAGAATTAGTGCTGATCAAGAAATAATAGTACAACATAATTCTCATTGTCGAACAATTAGGTTAACGGCAGGACCTACGGAATTTGTATCTAGGGATGTTGGTTTTCAATACTTGCCACAATTTGTAGATCAATTAATGGCATTTCAGAAAGAAAATGATCTAAAGTATGAGTTAGTTCATACTAATTATTGGTTGTCTAGTTGGGTAGGAATGCAATTAAAGAAAAGACAAGGAACTAAACAGGTTCATACCTATCATTCTTTAGGAGTAATTAAATATAACACCATAGAAAATATTCCCTTGGTAGCTAGTCAAAGACTATCGGTAGAAAAAGAAGTTTTAGAAACAGCAGAAAGAATTGTGGCCACAAGTCCCCAGGAAAAGGAACACATGAGAACATTAGTTTCACAAAAGGGGATGATTGATATTATTCCTTGTGGCACAGATGTGAGACAATTTGGTTCAATTGGGAAAATAGCAGCGCGAGCAGAATTAGGAATTGATCCTGATACGAAAGTTGTGTTATATGTGGGAAGATTTGATCCCCGTAAAGGAATAGAAACCTTAGTTCGCGCTGTCAGAGAGTCCAAGTTTTATGAGTCTAAGAAAATTCAGTTAATTATTGGTGGAGGTAGTATTCCAGGAAATAGTGATGGTCGAGAACGCGATCGCATTGAAGGTATAGTCAAAGAGTTAGGAATGGTAGAATGTACATCTTTCCCCGGTTGTTTAAGTCGGGATATTTTACCAGCTTATTACGCAGCAGCAGATATATGTGTTGTACCTAGTCATTATGAGCCTTTTGGATTGGTTGCAATAGAAGCTATGTCTAGTGGTACGCCTGTAATTGCTAGTGATGTGGGTGGGTTGCAGTTTACAGTAGTTAATGAAGAAACTGGTTTACTAGTGCCTCCAAGAAACGTACCAGCCTTTAGTCATGCCATTGATAGAATTTTGAGTAACCCAGCATGGCAGGAAAAATTAGGTCATGAAGCAAAAAGACGGGTAAATAATAAGTTTAGTTGGGATGGAGTAGCGAGTCAGTTAGATCAACTGTACTTACAACTGTTGGAACAGTCCACCAGAGAACCAGCTTTAGCTGTTTAAATCAATCATTAGAGTGGTAGAAATGCTAATCTATAGATGTTCCATGGAACGTCAGCCAATTATAGTCAAGCGTAGCGTAAACCTTATGCACATCCTCATAGCAAAGCACTCTACTAATGAATGTGCCAGTTGCGTAAGTCCTGACACAATAGCCTAATTATTGTAGAATCACAAAAGACATTCAATTTATCATCCAGGATCAGATTAATTATGCCTCTAGCAGTTGGTACAGATGCACCTGCATTTACCGCCAAAGACACCAATGGTAATATAGTTTCATTATCTGACTTTGCAGGTAAAACCGTAGTTCTCTACTTTTACCCCAAAGATGACACCCCCGGTTGCACTAAACAAGCGTGCAGTTTCCGTGATGCTCAAAGTGAATATATTAGCAAAGATATCGTGGTTTTAGGTGTTAGTGCCGATGATGCAGCAGCACACCAAGCATTTACCACTAAATACAACCTCAATTTTCCTCTATTAGTTGACACAGAAAAAACTCTCATTACAGCTTTTGATGTTGATGGTGGTGGTTATGCCAAGCGTGTCACCTATATCATAGATCCTCATGGTAAAATTGCACTTGTAGATACAGCCGTTAATACTGCTACTCATGCTAGTGATATCTTATCTGCATTAGGTTTGTCATAATTGAGTGCTTAATATCAATCTACTAGCTAATACATTGATATTGCATTGACACAAATAAAACCCACCTCGGTGGGTTTTGTTGCTTTAGACGCGGTTATTAACCTTATTTAAATCATCCTATTGATCATTTATCCTTATTTAATGGCAAAATCTTTGGTGATGGTTGAATTTCTGCCCCAGGAACTTGTATTACTGGTTTTTGCCCTCCATTTCCCGTTAATTGATTTTGTTTAGCTCTAAATTTGGATACTTCATCATTTAACTGTTGAGCTTGTTCTTCAGGATTAACTTGAATAATACCAAACTTTGCCTGATGAATCAAGTTAAACATATTAATTTCAGAAGCAGTATTAGATAAAGAGTTGATACTACCTTCACCTTCTGTAAGTAGATTTTGACTAGGATTGGCAATACTCGGTTGTGGCAATAATAAAGATGTTACAACTAAACCTGCCCAAGGTAACATTAGTACTTGTCCAAATGGTAACAATGCTTTCATAAATTTCCTATACTCCTCACATTGCATTAACTAAGAGTGCGACGTAATTGTGGCTGAATACTAATTAAGGCTACTACAGCAAATCCTAATAGAACCAAAAAAGCACCCAGGAAAGTTACATTACCCCAAAAAGCCTGCATAACCACATCATCAAATTTCCAATTCCCATGAATGTATAAATAACGTATAGGTTCAATGGCATAACTTAAAGGGTTTAAAGTAGCTACAACCTGTAACCATACTGGCATAAAGGATAATGGTGCTAATGCGGTACTAGCAAATAATAAAGGCAGGTTAGTCACAAAAATTACAGCAATTAATTCAATATGGCCAGGTAAAGCAAAAGCTAAACCCAAGGAAATAGCTGTCACACCTAAAGCCAGAAGAAAAACAATTAAAGTAATGACTCCTAAACCCGTTATATCTGGTAAACCTGCACCTAAAAAAGCAGCTGCACCAACAATAACTGCCGCTTGTAACAAACTTTGACTAATAATGAAAATAGCCGAAGCAAGAACAATAGAAAAGCGCGAAGCTAAGGGTGCTACCAACAAACGATTTAAAAAACCAAACTCCCTATCAAACATCACCGGTAAACCAGCATTTAAAGCTCCAGCAAAGGCAGTAAATACTATCACACCTGCTGCTAAAAATTGTCCGTAATTACTGGTACTAGCAAATAAACCTTTAGGTGCATTTTGGAACAATGCTCCAAATAATACTAACCACATTACTGGCTGAATAATACCAGCTATAAGGCTAGAAGGACGACGTTGCAACTGAATAAATAGACGACGAGTTAAGGCCAAAGTTTCTTGGATAATTTCGCCAAAGAAGTTGGGAGTAGCATCCACAATTACAGGTGAACTAGTAATTTCCTGCCAACTCATATCTGTCTTTATATCTGTCTTCATAGTAGTTTTCTGGTGCGATGATGGATGATTTAGTCCTTACAGATCAATATACAATCTTTAGCCTAAAACCCAACTGACTACAATATTTACACTTTACACTTAGAACATTTCTCATATCATGTATATGATTATAATTAACCCCACCCTACTATCATCATAGCCAAAACTGGGAATTTTGTCAACAGGTTTTAGCAGAATTTGCCTATGTTTAATCATAACTAAGATATAGAAATGACCTAATAATATCAAATATAACAGTAGAGAAAAAGCCTATACTGTCTTGGTTTTCAATGCATGACTTTCGCGCTGCGGTACTAGTGATAGCTGATAGGAATTGAAACCCACAGCCCCACTGGGAATGATAGCGCGGCGTGGCGCAAGCCATCATTTCCAGGCCGGTGTGGAAGCCAAATAAATAAGCAATATGTAGCTAAATTTGACAGCAATGAGCCATGCTAAACCCCTCAGGGAGTAATTACCTATCACCTATCATTTATACTAAACTAGTGAGGCGATCGCGCAAAATTTCCGCCTGTTTTTCTGCTTCCGCTAAAGCATCTCTCACACCTTGTACCACATCTGCTGGTGCTTTATCCACAAACTTACTATTACTTAATCTCGCTGTTAAAGATTGTATTTCGGCTGTGACTTTTTGCAGATTTTTCTCTAATTTGTTGCGTACAACATCAACATCTATAACTCCAGTTAAAGGTATTACTACCTGTATTGTACCCACAACTCCCGCAATAGAATTTTCTTTGACTGCTGGTTGTTCTATGACTAAAGTTACTTCTGGTTGACTTACTTCAGAGGTATTTACTACTTCTATTGATGTTTCATTCTGGGGAAAATATTTAGTCCATAACTTGTCTAATAGTGCTTTTCTTGCTGACACATTGAGTAAATAACGCACCACAAACCAACCAGAATAAGCTATACCCACCGTTTCAAACACTGCACCAAAAATGGGAATCCTTAAAGCTGTATTTCCAGCAAAAACTAGTAATCTCAACCCAATTAATAGCGCAATTATTAACCCAATAGTTTTTAAACCTCTGCGGTAGTTTGTAGGTTCAGTTTCCTTAATTTCAGGTTGGTTATTTTCAGCTTCACTACTTTCATTAATGGTAATTTGATCATCATTAATACCATTGCTAATAGTTAAATTTTCCACCTTTGCCAAATCTTGAATATAGGATTTTCCAGCATTTAAAATCCATCTTTCTTGATCATTTTCAGTTTGCAAATTAGCAGTAATTTTTACCCCAGGTTTAACATCAGCTTCGGCACGTAAATTGCGAATTGTTCTAATAGTCTCAATTAACAAATTAAATTGAGTTTCTAAATTAGCATTTATTAAAGTTTCATCTACTGCTGCATAACTTTGTAATGCTAAAAATTGATGATTTTCTGGTGGTTGTTGAGTTAAAGTTTGCCAAATTTCCTCAGTTATATGTGGCATGAAAGGATGTAATAACTTTAAAATTCCTTCCAAGATATAGGCGATAATTTGTTGGGCAACTTTACGAGATGTAGGATCTGCATCTTTTTGTAATCTCGACTTAACCAACTCAATATACCAATCACAAAAATCTCCCCAAATAAACTCATACAGTCCTTTTGCTGCTTCCCCTAAACCATAATTATCAATGTAATTATTAGTTTGTTTTACTACTTGA
Source organism: Anabaena sp. FACHB-1237 (assembly GCF_014696225.1). Lineage (GTDB taxonomy): Bacteria > Cyanobacteriota > Cyanobacteriia > Cyanobacteriales > Nostocaceae > FACHB-1237. The sequence continues at coordinate 7,683 of NZ_JACJPV010000020.1, forward strand.
TAATAACGGGAAATAATCCATTGATCACAAAGTTCTGTAGGTTCTGGTTTACCTAATTGTAATGGTGTTTGTCCATCCAAATTCATCATCACGAACCTAGCAGCATTCCATAATTTATTGGCAAAATTACGAGATGCTTCTACTGATGCTGATTCATCTTTTTTGCGATCATATTCTAACCGAATATCTTGGCCAGCACCAGCAACTTCTCTAATTAAGGTATAGCGTAAAGCATCAGTTCCATATTTATCAATTAGCAATAAAGGATCAATTCCATTATTTGCTGACTTGGACATTTTCTTATTATTTTCATCCCTAACTAAACCATGAATATAAACAGTTTTGAAAGGCATTGTTTTGGTAAAATGTCCTGCCATCATCGTCATTCGTGCTACCCAGAAAAAGATAATATCAAAACCTGTAACTAGGGTAGTATTGGGATAATAAGTTTGAAAATCTTCTGTATTTTCTGGCCATCCTAAAGTAGAAAATGGCCATAAACCTGAAGAAAACCAAGTATCTAAAACATCAGGATCTTGTACTAATTTAACATCATCACCAAATTGAATTTTCGCCTTTTCTAAAGCCTCGTTTTCATTACGCGCTACAAAATAAGGAGTATGATCGGTAATTTCATTATTAGTTTCACTAATAGCATACCAAGCGGGAATTTGATGACCCCACCAAAGTTGACGAGAAATACACCAATCGCGTAAATTAACAATCCAATCTCGATAAACTTTTGTCCAACGTTGCGGAACAAATTCCGGGGAATTTTGCTGATCTAAAAATTCTAAAGTTTGATCTGCTAAAGGTCGAATCTTGACAAACCATTGTGTTGATAATAATGGTTCAACGGGAACTTTACCGCGATCGCTGTATGGTACTGTATGTTTATAATCTTCTATTTTAACTAAAACACCCTCACTTTCTAATTTTGCTACTAGATTTTTTCTCGCAACAAATCTGTCTTGTCCTTGAAATTCGCCGGCATTTTCATTTAAAGTGCCGTTTTTATTCATAATATTAATAAATGGCAAATTATGCCGTTTACCCATTTCAAAATCATTGGGATCATGGGCTGGTGTAACTTTAACACAACCTGTGCCAAAAGCCGCATCTACTAATTCATCACCAATGATAGGAATTTCTCGATTCATAATAGGTAAAGTTAGAGTTTTACCTATTAAATCTTTATATCTTTCATCATTCGGGTTAACTGCAACTGCGGTATCTCCTAACATAGTTTCTGGACGGGTTGTAGCTACTTCCACATAACCAGAACCATCACTTAAAGGATAACGGAAATGCCATAAATTACCATTGACTTCTTTAGGTTCAACTTCTAAGTCAGATACAGCAGACTGGGAAGATGGACACCAATTTACCAAATAATTACTGCGGTAAATTAAACCTTCTTGATATAGCTGAATAAATGCTTCTAAAACAGCTTTTGATAAACCTTCATCTAGGGTAAAACGTTCTCTTGTCCAGTCTACAGATACACCTAAACGACGTAATTGATTAACAATTGTACCTCCAGATTCTATTTTCCATTGCCAAGCGCGTTCTAGAAATTTTTCCCGACCAATTTCATCGCGGTTTGTCCCTTCGGCCTTGAGTTGTTTTTCTAAAATGGTTTGTACTGCAATACTAGCGTGATCTGTACCTGGCAACCATAGAGTATTACGCCCCTTCATCCGATGATAACGAATTAATGTATCAATCAAAGCACTTTCAAATGCGTGTCCTATATGCAAACTTCCTGTAACGTTTGGTGGAGGAATAACAATACAGTAAGGTTCGCCTGGATGGGTAGAATCTGCTTTATAGATTTGTGTTTCTTCCCATAATTTTTGCCATTTAGCTTCTGTGGAGAAAGCTTCGTAAACACTGGGTAGGTTAGGAATAGTTGCGGTCATGCTGGGAATAGTGGGAATAATTTCAAATAAATAACTGATTTTACAATAATGCTGGTCAGTTGTTCCATAAAGTTTGTTTGTTAAGTGCGAAGCACACTTAGTGAGAGGATGTTTATAATTATCTATGTGATTAACAAGGTTTGTTTTATATGGGAAAAAGCAAATATTTGAAAGTTGAGGGAGTTGGGAGTCTTTAGTAGGTAACAGGGTGCAGCGATAAGGGACAAAATTCTTTATTCTGACTTCTGACTCCTAATAGTTTTGCACAATTATCAAAACTTAGCACTAGTTATGAAACCAAATTCTAGGATACCCTTAAACTAGATAGAGATTTGCTAAATAAAGAAGAATGAAACTGGCAGCAAGAGTAAGTCAGGTGACTCCCTCGATCACCTTAGCGATCGCCGCTAAAGCTAAGTCTATGAAGGCTGAAGGTATAGATGTTTGTAGTTTTAGCGCTGGAGAACCAGATTTTGATACTCCAGCCCACATCAAAGCAGCCGCCGCAAAGGCTTTGGATGAGGCTAAAACTAAGTATGGACCTGCAGCAGGTGAACCTGGGTTAAGGGAAGCGATCGCCCAAAAACTCCAAAAAGATAATGGTCTCAATTATCAATCAGAGAATGTCCTTGTAACTAATGGCGGTAAACATTCTCTCTACAATTTAATTGTGGCACTAGTTGACCCCGGTGATGAAGTCATTATCCCCGCTCCCTACTGGTTAAGTTATCCCGAAATGGTAACATTAGCTGGTGGGAAGTCTGTGATCGTTCACACAGATGCCTCCACAGGCTATAAAATCACTCCAGAACAACTGAAAAAGGCAATTACCCCAAAAACTAAGTTATTTGTCCTTAACTCGCCTTCTAACCCCACTGGTATGGTATATACTCCGGAGGAAATTAAGGCGTTAGCTCAGGTAATAATTGATGCAGATATTTTAGTGGTTTCCGATGAAATCTACGAGAAAATCCTGTATGATGGTGCAGAACATATCAGTATTGGTTCTTTAGGTGCGGAAATTTTCGCCAGAACTTTAATTAGTAATGGTTTTGCTAAAGGTTATTCTATGACTGGTTGGCGACTGGGTTATTTAGCAGGACCTATAGAAATTATTAAGGCTGCTAGTACCATTCAAGGTCATAGTACATCTAATGTTTGCACTTTTGCTCAATATGGAGCGATCGCCGCTTTACAAAGTTCTCAAGAATGTGTAGAGGAAATGCGTCAGGCTTTTGCTAAACGTCGTCAAGTCATGTTTAAACGACTTAATAGTATTCCTGGGTTAAGTTGTCCTAAACCAGACGGTGCTTTCTACTTATTTCCAGATATCAGTAAAACTGGACTAAAATCCTTAGAGTTTTGTAATCTATTATTAGCAGAACAACAAGTAGCAGTTATTCCTGGAGTAGCTTTTGGTGCGGATAACAATGTTCGTCTTTCCTATGCCACAGATATGGCTACAATTGAAAAAGGTATGGATAGATTAGAGAAGTTTGTCCGTTCTCGAATTTAGCACTTAGGAGTCATCGAGTAGGGGTAAAGCGTAATGCTCATTGGTGTCAACTTAATGTAAAACCCTTAATAAATAGGGAGGACAAAGGGGATGGCGCGGAATGCACTGCTTGCTATAGGCCATAGCTTTACTCCCACCAGAGGCGATGGCTAGTAGATCACGATGTACCTACCTGACCAAAAATCTGGGATACAAGCCCCGTCCTAGAAGGACGGGGCTTGTATCCCATTATGTTCGGTCAAGAATCACCGCACCTTGAGGTCGGTAAGTATGTCAATTCTTACTTTACTTCTGTAATTTTTAACCTATAAGGAAAATATTGATCTTTATCGTAAGAACCAACCCAAATTTTATATGTCCCTTCTAGCCATTCTCCAACAATACCGGGGTTTTGACGATCAAAGTCATCATTACACCAAGTTCCCCCAGGTCCTTTAATGATCATTGTAGTATCCGCAGGACTTTCTACTTGTAATTTTAAATAGTCAAATCTGCTCTGTAGCGTTAAAGTGTGATCAGGATCTTTGTCTACAAATCCCTTGCACGTTCCAATGGGTTGAGTTTCCTTTTGACCAGATATTTCAACTGCTGGTACTGAACCACCGCTCATCCCTGTCATTATTAAAGGATCTGGTGTAAATGAATGTTTAATAGTGACATCAGCAAACATCGGTAATTTTTGTTTGGTTTCACCAATTGCTGGATTATTAGTGATTAGACTAATAGATAGTATGATTAAGGATGATTTGACTAATTTTCCTAATTTATTAGAAGTATTAGACATTTTATTTGCTTAGTTATTTGCTTAGTTTTCTTAATATTAGTCCACAGTTAGTTATGTTCAAATAAAATATAGAGGACTGTTAACTACAATTAAAAGTTCCTATTATCAATCCTAAATTATTAGACATCCGGTGGGAAACAATGTAGAGATGTTGCATATATATAATTTTATAGACAAAATTATACACACATAAACAAACTTTTACAAGATATTTAGGGGTAAAAAAGAGTAAATTTGCTACAAAATTTACAAAATTAGTCATCTCTATAAACACAGCCTAATATTAGCATATTTACCGTAAAATACCCGCAAAAATCATTGTATTCGTGCATCCTTTTCTGATAAAATTAGACAAGGAAAAAATGAGTCTATATTAAGCACTGGAGAGGTTTTTAAGAATCCTAAAAATTATGGTCAAAATTTAGAAAAATTAAAGAAACTCTCCAGAACTTATGCTAGAAAAAATCAAGGCTCAAATAATAAACACAAAGCTAAAATTAAACTAGCTAGACATCATACGACTATATCATCCCCAAATCGCAAGGTGGAAAGGATGAGTTACAGGCTTTCTCATATATTTTGATTAACTTTCACTATGTCAGTTTTAGCAGCGATCGCCGTTTTGGCAGTTTTGATTTTAGTACACGAGTTAGGTCACTTCCTAGCAGCACGTTCTCAAGGCATATATGCTAACCGTTTTTCTTTGGGTTTTGGTCCAGTTTTACTGAAATACCAAGGATCACAGACAGAATATACCATTAGGGCTTTTCCCTTGGGGGGGTTTGTAGGTTTTCCCGATGATGATCCAGATAGTGAAATCCCGCCTAATGATCCTAATTTATTAAGAAATCGTCCCATTTTTGATCGAGCGATCGTCATTAGTGCTGGTGTAATTGCTAATTTGATTTTTGCCTATTTAATGTTAGCGTTACAGTTAGGAATTGTAGGAGTACCTGAAAAATTTAATTATCAACCTGGTGTAATTGTTAAACCTGTCAATGAACAATCTGTAGCCTATCAAGCAGGAATTAGAGAAGGTGATATAATTCTAGCAATTAATGGTCAAGAATTGCCTACAGGTAAAGAAGCAACATCATTAATTACGAAAGAAATTCAAAACCATCCCCAACAGGAAATAGAGGTAAAAATTCAACGTCAAAATCAACAAAATGCCCTGAAAATCACACCACAATCTAATCCTCAAGGTAAAGGTGTAGTGGGAATTGAATTAGTTGCTAATGGCAAAGCCAGCTATCGTCGTGCTAAAGATGTAGGCGAGATTTTTAATCTAGCATCTAATCGTTTTCAACAATTAGTGGTGGGAACATTTCAAGGTTTTGGACAATTAGTGACTAATTTTCAAGAAACTGTAGGACAAGTTTCTGGACCTGTAAAAATTGTCAAAATTGGTGCAGAATTGGCAGCTAATGATAGTAGTAATTTACTATCTTTTGCCGCAATTATTAGCATTAATTTGGCAATTATTAATATTTTACCATTACCGGCATTAGATGGTGGACAATTAGCATTTTTGTTAATTGAAGGTTTATTAGGAAAACCCTTACCTAATAAAATTCAAGAAGGGGTCATGCAAACTGGTTTAGTCTTACTATTAGGATTAGGAATTTTCTTAATAGTGAAAGAAACAACACAATTAACCTTTCAATTAGAATGGGTACAAAAGTTGTTACAATAAGTTAAACCGTAGGTGCGTTAATATAACGCACCTTTAAAAACCTCATCTAAAAAGTTATTCGTTGCATAAAATCAGATGAAATCAGAAACAATATCAGATTTAAAAAATAAAATTATTCTTGGGGATAATTTATCTATACTCAAACAAATAGAAAATGATACTTTTGATTTAATCATTACATCACCGCCATATTTTCAGCAACGTAATTATGGTAATGGTGATTTAGGTATAGGTAATGAAACAACTGAAGCAGAATATTTAAAAAACATCCTCACAGTTTTTTGGGAATGTGTGCGCGTTTTAAAGAAAACTGGAATCATAGTTTTTAATTTAGGAGACAAATATATTAACGGTAGTTTATCTCTAATTCCTTATAAATTTGCAATTCAAGCCACAGAAAATCAAGAAAATAAAAATATTTTTCTGATTAATCAAATTACATGGTCAAAACTTAATCCTACACCACGTCAAGACAAAAGAAAATTAATTCAAGCTACAGAACCTTTTTTCATATTTGCTAAATCAAAAGATTATTACTTGAATGTAGATAATTATTTACAACATTTAGATAGTTTTAACAAAAGCGTTAAAAGTAGGCCATCGGATAAATTAGGTAAAAAATATCTGGAATTAATTAAAAATTCTGATTTAAGTGAAGAACAAAAAAATAATGCAATTAAAGCATTAAATCAAGCTATTTTAGCAGTACACAATGGAGAAATTGAAGGATTTAGGATGAAAATTCATGGTGTACATAAATTAGCTTATGGTGGACAAGATGGAGGAAGAAATAACCAAATCAAAAATAATGGTTTTACTATTATTAGAATTTTAGGAAATGCGATGAAAAAAGACATCATTGAAAGTCCAGTAGAAATTACCAAAAATAATCATCATCCAGCAGTTTATCCTCTATATATTATTCAAGAATTGATTAAATTATTATCTCAAGAAGAAGATTTTGTTCTTGATCCTTTTTGTGGTAGTGGTACAACTTGTATCGCAGCTAGAAATTTACAGAGAAATTATTTAGGAATAGAAATAAATCCTGATTATGTAAACTTAGCTAATAACCGTATGCAAGAATCTCATTCTCAACAACAGGAGTTATTTATATGAAATATTCCTTTGCGCCTAACGCACTGAAAGTGCTTCGCTAATGCGTCTTTGCGCGAAACCAGAATCAAAATGTGGTTCATGTACCTGAAAATTGCTGTAAACTGTAGGGTGCGTTATACTATCGTTAACGCACCTTAATCATATTCAAAATTCAAAACTATCAGTGTGACTAAAAAATCATTAACTCAAAAACAAAGAGCGTTAAAAATTCTCTCTCGACTAAAAGAATTGTATCCTGATGCAACCTGTTCTTTAAATTATGAAACTCCAGTACAATTATTAGTAGCAACTATCCTTTCTGCACAATGTACAGATGAAAGAGTAAATAAAGTGACTCCAGTATTATTTGGGCGTTTTCCTGATGCGGAAAGTTTAGCAAATGCGGATATATTAGAATTAGAAGAAATAGTCCGCTCCACAGGGTTTTATCGCAATAAAGCTAAAAATATTAAAGCTGCTTGTAGAATTATTGTTAATGAATTTAATTCCATAGTTCCTAATACCATGGAACAATTATTAAAACTTCCAGGAGTAGCGAGAAAAACCGCAAATGTAGTTTTAGCCCATGCCTATGGAATAAATGCTGGAGTGACGGTAGATACTCATGTTAAACGATTAACCCAAAGATTAGGATTAACCACAAATACTGAACCAATTACTATTGAAAAAGACTTAATGGCATTATTACCCCAGCCAGATTGGGAAAATTGGTCTATTAGATTAATATATCATGGTCGGGCAGTTTGTCAAGCGCGATCGCCTAGTTGTGATATTTGTCAATTAGGCGATTTATGTGAGATGAAATTTCCTGATAAAAATAGTTAGAATTATCAGAAAATAAAGGAGTAGAATATAATTGTAAATAAATATATTATATTAATTAAACTCCTTTTTTACAAGATACTCCTCATTTAATTAGTTCTCAGGTTTGGAAAACATTTATTTAGCTCGGTTTGTTTTATATTACCAAATTTATCATTTAGATGATCCTTATAAATATTCACTATGCAAACTCTATAATGATTTAATTATGGAAATTCAAAATCTTTTTCAAGCAGATATCTAACATCAATAATTCCACTTTCATTCAACTTTAATTTATATATCAATATATTTAATAAAATCTTAAATCTATTAAACCCATTATTTACGCAAGAAGTATTATAAGTATATATTTACTCTCTTTACCACTGAAAGTATAATCTAAAATTATTAATTAAAGGAAATAGTTTTAAAATATCTAACATTAAACAAATTTTCCTTAACATTTTTTTAATAATTAATTGAGAAATATTCTTATTTATCAACGCTATTGCAATATTTTCAGCGATCTGGTATCATGGTGAACATAGAGTAGAATTAGCCTTGCTTTGTCAAATTGTACAACTTACAAAACTTAACAATAGTCAATTGCTAAAACCCTTAACTTATAAGACTTACAAAAACTGACACTAGAAAAATATACAAAACTTAATCACTACTAAAAAAGTTTTGATCAAAAATTTCAGAAAAAATTTTCTACTCAAAAAATGGGTACTTGACAAAAGTGAAATTTTATGGTATTGAACATCAAAATTAAACGTAGATGGACGCTGATAAACGCAAATATTGTAGAGTGCGTCAATGAAATGTAACGCACTATCCTTAATAGTAATTTTTTCCTCCCTAACCAATTAATGATGAAAACGAATCCCGATAAAAACATCATAGATAAATTGCAGAAAGTCCTTTTTCTGCCATAAACCCGTAGTTTGTGGACTACCTTTTTCATCCAACAAAGGCTTCATTAAATAATAGGCAGGTTGATAATTATACCAAGGAATTGAAGGCCATAAATGATGAATTAAATGATAATTTTGCCCCAAGATTAACACATTTAATATCTTACCAGGATATACGCGGGCATTTTTCCAGCGATCGCGTTCTACAAAAGGACGATGGGGTAAATAATCAAAAAAGAAACCCAAAGTAAAACCCACCAAAAACGCCGGAATAAACCAAAAATTGAGAATGTATCCCAAAAAATGCTGCTGGATAGAAATATAGAAAATACCAATAATAATTAACCTACTAATAAACCATTCCAGTAACTCATACTTCCGCCATAATTTACGTTTAAAAAAGAAGATTTCATGGTACAAAAATCTTACAGGAATTAACCATAATGGACCACCTGTAGAAACATAATGATCCGGATCATCTTCAGGGTGATTTACATTACCATGATGTTGTAAATGTACCCGTGTAAATACTGGAAAGACAAAGGCCAAAATTAAAGCACTACAATGGCCTAAAATGGCATTAATAATAGGATTACGATGGGCTGATTGATGACAAGCATCATGAATAATAGTTCCAGAACAGTGTATAGCCAATGTATTAATACTAAAGCATATCCAATCTGGCCAGTCCCACATCCAATAACCAAAGTTAGATAAAACTAACATTATTACCACAACTATAAACAATAATAATGTAGGATTAAAATCACCAGGAGGTGATAAAAGTTCTTTGGGGGGAATACTCAGTGGCTTTTTTGCCTCCACTGTCAACATTCTTAACTCCTTGCATGATCAAATATTAAGAATTATAAATTAATATTCATCAATAGTAAAGTTATGTAAACTTTCCCCTGACTATTGTTAACTGCTGATCATTGAACGTGGCTGTGAATGAAAAAACAGATCCCAGTCATTTTAAGATTATTTCCCAGATAGACCCGAAAACTACCCCTATGCAATTAAGAGATTCTCTGCGTCGTACTAAAATCGTTGCTACTGTTGGACCTGCTACTAGTAGTCCTGAAATGCTTAAAGCTATTATAGAAGCTGGAGCAACAACTTTACGGTTAAATTTTTCTCATGGTACACATGAAGACCATCAACGTAGTATTAGATTAATTCGGCAAACAGCATTTGAACTGAATCGTCCAGTAGCAATTCTGCAAGATTTACAAGGTCCAAAAATACGTTTAGGTAAATTTGAACATGGTTCGATAATGGTCTCGAAAGGCGATCGCTTTACCTTAACAAATCGTCCTGTAATTGGCAATGAAGAAATTAGTTGTGTTACTTACGAATATTTAGCAGCAGAAGTTCCCGTAGGTGCAAAAATACTACTCGATGATGGCAAAGTAGAAATGGTTGTAGAAGAAATTAACCGGGAAAAAGGGGACTTACATTGTCGTGTTACCGTTGCGGGTAAACTTTCTAACAGCAAAGGAGTTAACTTTCCCGGAGTTTACTTATCCATTAAACCCATGACAGACAAAGACAAAGAAGACTTAATGTTTGGTCTGGACCAAGGTGTAGACTGGGTAGCATTATCCTTTGTGCGTAATCCTCAAGATATCATAGAAATCAAAGAACTGATTTCCAGCACCGGAAAAAGCGTTCCCGTAGTGGCTAAAATCGAAAAACATGAAGCAATTGAACAAATGGAAGCAGTTCTAGCTTTATGTGATGGAGTAATGGTAGCACGAGGCGACTTAGGAGTAGAACTTCCTGCCGAAGATGTTCCAGTATTACAAAAAAGACTAATTGCTACCGCGAACCGTTTGGGTATTCCCATCATTACCGCCACCCAAATGTTAGATAGTATGGTAAATAACCCTCGTCCTACTCGTGCGGAAGTATCAGACGTTGCTAATGCTATCCTCGATGGTACGGATGCGGTAATGTTATCTAATGAAACGGCTGTAGGTAGTTATCCTGTGGAAGCTGTAGCCACGATGGCGAAAATTGCTGAACGGATAGAACAGGAAGAAGCAGAAAACACTAATTCCCGTCAGTCCAGAGATAAAAGACGTTCTATACCCAATGCTATCAGTCAAGCGGTAGGTCAAATTGCGGAAAATTTAGGGGCATCTGCCATTATGACTTTAACACAAACTGGGGCAACTGCTCGCAATGTGTCTAAGTTCCGGCCTAAGACTCCTATTTTAGCCATTACACCCCATGTCAACGTAGCCAGACAATTACAATTAGTTTGGGGTGTTAAACCCTTATTAGTGTTAGAATTACCTTCCACTGGTCAAACATTCCAAGCGGCTATTAACGTTGCTCAGGAAAAAGGGTTATTAATAGAAGGTGACTTAGTAGTAATGACTGCGGGTACGCTTCAAGGTGTTTCTGGTTCTACAGACTTGATTAAAGTGGAAGTAGTTACTGCTGTATTAGGACAAGGTATAGGTTTAGGACAAGGTTCTGTCAGTGGCCGCGCACGAGTAGCTCATAATGCTATGGATGTGAGTAATTTTACTCCTGGTGATATTTTAGTGGCATCACGTACAGGTGTTGATTTTGTTGATGCTATTCGCAAGGCTAGTGGTATTATTACTGAGGATGAAAGTCTCACAAGTCACGCAGCAGTCATTGGTTTACGTTTAGGTGTACCAGTAATTGTAGGTGTAAAAGAAGCAACGCAAGTAATTAAAGATGGCGCAATATTAACTTTAGATATGCAGCGCGGTTTAGTATATTCTGGTGCTGTAGGTACACCTTAAAAACTGGGAGTCGGGAATTAGTAAAATTAGTCGCTTTTAACCAACTTCAGCTTTTAGACAGGGAATTTATCCCGTAGCTAGTGTTAGGAGTGGGGAATTACTAAAAACCATAGCCCGACTGGGGATTCCTCTGTCTAATAATTTTTCGCCGACTCCCGACTCCCCACTACACTAATACATAATAATATGCAAAATATAGTTATTCTTGGCGCAGGTGCTTGGGGACAAGCCTTAGCACATTTGGCTACAATTAATGGACATCAAGTACATTTATGGTCACGACAAAATACAACACCTTTACAGGATCTATTACAAAATGCTCAAATTATATTATCTGCTATTTCCATGAAGGGAGTACGAGAAGTAGCTTCTTTAGTTCATTCGTTACAGATACCTGAAAATACAATTTTTGTCACAGCTACTAAAGGTTTAGAACCACATACTACCTATACACCTTCGCAAATTTGGCAAAATACATTTCCTAATCATTTTGTGGTAGTATTATCCGGTCCTAATCTATCAAAAGAAATTGAAAATAAATTACCAGCCGCTACAGTGGTAGCCAGTAAAAACAGTGTAGCAGCACAACAAGTACAATTAGTTTTTTCTTCTCAACAATTTCGGGTTTATACTAATCCTGATCCCATCGGTGTAGAATTGGGAGGAACGTTAAAAAATGTCATGGCGATCGCTGCTGGTGTCTCTGATGGTTTACAGTTAGGAACTAATGCTAAAGCCGCTTTAGTCACTCGTGGTTTAACCGAAATGGTGCGAATAGGAAATCATTTAAACGCCAAAACGGAAACATTTTATGGTTTATCCGGTCTAGGAGACTTATTAGCAACCTGTAACAGTCCACTAAGTCGTAATTATCAAGTTGGTTATCAATTAGCACAGGGAAAAACTCTCACAGAAATTTTAACTCATCTGTCTGGTACGGCGGAAGGTATCAATACTTGTCAAGTGCTAATGGAAATTGCTAAACAACAAAATATTAATATACCTATTACAGAACAGGTATACCGTTTGTTAGCAGGTGAAATTACACCTACAGAGGGCTTGTTGGAACTAATGTTAAGAGATATTAAGTCGGAGTTTGATTATTTGCAAGAACAAATATGGTAATTTACAATTCTTTTTTCCTATCACCTCTCACCTTTAACCTGTAAAGTTACTGGGAAATTTTTTGCCAAATTTTGTCGAATTTTCAGGAAACTACTATTTTCCTTCTGTATATATAACTGTGCAGTTTATAAACACGGTCATTATTAGTAGTATCTTTATACTTAGTGATAAAGATAACTACTATGGTTTTGGTAATTGGTGATATTAACCAAGATAACAAATTAGAAGTAGTCTCGTCAAGAGGTTGATTCACGGTCAGTTGAACTATAGAATTCAGGAGCAAGATTAATTAAAATTGTATTTTCTTAAACTAGTACAAAGTTTTCTTTCATAATTGTAGTAAAAAACTAAGTCCCGATATTTTTATCGGAAATTACGGAATATTAGATTAACTGATCGTAAATTAAGCTAACCGCAATCTGTTATTACCTGGAGCAATGAATATTTATGCAAGCAGCATCTTTTTATACAAATCCTATCTATGATGGTGAAAATTCTCACCAATCTTTAGATACTGACATCAGTATTATTGATGATACGGATATAATTGATGTATCAGATATATCTTTGGAAAATTTGCAGGAATTGGATATCACTGCGGTTGAACCAAACGTAGAAGCTCAAGTAAGTAAACGCAGTACAGACTTAGTGCGTTTGTATTTACAGGAAATCGGTAAAGTTAGGTTGTTAGGAAGGGATGAAGAAGTTTCAGAAGCTCAAAAAGTACAGAGGTACTTAAAGCTGCGGTCTGTATTAGCTAATGCAGCTAAACAAGGAGATGAGGTACTTATTCCTTATCTAAGATTAATTGAGGTGCAGGAACGTCTAGCTTCTGCTTTAGGACATCGGCCATCTTTGGAAAGATGGGCAAAAGAGGCTGATGTAAAATTAGTTGATCTTAAACCAACTTTATCAGAAGGTAAACGAAGATGGGCGGAAATTGCTAAGTTAAAATTGGAAGAATTGGAACAAATTCAATCTGAAGGTTTACACGCAAAATCTCAAATGATTAAGGCGAATTTACGCCTAGTAGTATCTGTTGCGAAAAAATATCAAAATCGTGGTTTAGAACTGCTTGATTTAGTACAAGAAGGTACTTTAGGATTAGAGCGAGCAGTGGAGAAATTTGATCCAACTAAGGGGTATAGATTTAGCACCTATGCTTACTGGTGGATTCGTCAGGGTATTACGAGGGCGATCGCTACATCCAGTAGAACTATACGTTTACCTGTACATATTACAGAAAAACTGAATAAAATCAAGAAAGCACAGAGAAAAATTGCCCAGGAAAAGGGTCGCACTCCTACGTTAGAAGACTTAGCTATTGAGTTAGAAATGACACCCATTCAAGTGCGAGAAGTTTTATTAAGAGTACCGCGTTCGGTATCATTAGAAACTAAAGTTGGCAAAGATAAAGATACGGAATTAGGGGAATTATTAGAAACTGATACCGTAACCCCGGAAGAAATGCTCATGAGAGAATCTTTACAAAAAGATTTACTCAACCTATTAGCAGACTTAACCAGTAGGGAAAGGGATGTAATAGCAATGAGGTTTGGGTTAGCAGACGGTCATCCTTATTCATTAGCGGAAATTGGTCGAGCGTTGGATCTATCCAGAGAGAGAGTCAGACAAATTGAGTCTAAGGCATTACAAAAATTGCGTCAACCCAAACGACGTAATTTAGTACGGGATTATTTAGAATCTTTAAGTTAGGAGTTCAAGGAGTCAGTAGGGGTTTAGCATGAGCTAAACCCAAAACTTCACACTCTCCACCTCAGACACTAGTAAATATTCTCAATAAGAAATGACTATTGCAAATAAAGTGCAAAATTTGTTATATTCTCAATTAATAGGCTTTGTTGAGAAAATTTAGTATGACTGTCTACACAACTACTTCACTTAAGGCAGAACTAAACGACCGAGGTTGGCGTTTAACTCCTCAGCGCGAAACTATTCTACATATTTTTCAAGACCTACCACAAGGTGAACATCTCAGCGCAGAGGATCTTCATCATCGCTTAGAACAAGATGGAGAAGGTATTAGTTTATCCACTATTTACCGTACTCTCAAGCTAATGGCTAGAATGGGAATTTTGCGAGAATTGGAGTTGGGTGAAGGTCATAAACACTATGAAATTAATCAACCTTATCCCCATCATCACCACCATTTAATTTGTGTACGTTGTAATTCGACTATTGAATTTAAAAATGACTCAATTCTGAAAATTGGGGCGAAAACAGCACAAAAAGAAGGTTTCCACTTGCTAGACTGTCAAATGACGATTCATGCTATTTGTCCTCAGTGTCAAAGATCCTTAGTTCCTGTATAATCGTGCTGTTGGATATGGTCATATTCTATTTAAGCTGTTGATCTTATTTACTTACAACATAATCTAACATACTCTAACTATCAATGTTTGGTTGTATTAGTGTGGGAATCTGCTTATATTCGAGGAGGAGTTTTATAATATGGTTTATTTTACTAAATCCTATTATAATTTTCCACCTTTAATATCTCTGAATGCGTCTTAATGGTTTTTTGGTATCATCTGCCATAGTATCGTTGATACGACTTTTCTAAAAAGTCTATTTTTGCACTATTTGTTGTAGTTATAGCATAGTAAAATCACTGTCTGGTGATGTTTTGAATAAGTTGTATAATTTATCACAAATAATGATATTTGCTTGATTAGTAATTTCTAGCTTGTGTTGTTTTTTTGAAAGCAAGTCACAGAGTGAACTTGAAAACAAAAACAACACGCTGTAATTAACTGTTCTTATAAAACGTGCACTGATGTGCTGCGAATTGGGGTATGATATTTATTTCGCGTATCAGCGAAGCGAAGGACTTGCATTAGACGCAAAGTTTCAAATTTTGAAGTTCTCAATTTCATACTTGAGTTCAGCAACGCCAGAGTAAGCTGTTGTGCTTTTAACTTGAATAATTAATACAAGCAAGATGCTTGTGCTACTGTAACTTTAGGTTTTTTAATTATACAGTGAGTGCTGCACATTAGCTTATGATTATTTTCTGATGACTAAAGTGGGTTTATAGCTGAAAGCCGATAATTATTTACTCTCAATAGCTGCTTCCGCTTGATGCACAAGGTTTCGCAGATTTTCCAGTGTTTGCTGATCCACATTTTCCCACAAATTGCGCTGATTTGCTTCTAATAATCTTTCTGCAATATCTCGCAAAGCCCAAGGGTTATGATCATGGATAAATTCGCAAACTACAGGATCTTCCAGATATGCTTCAACTATACCCTGATATATATGATCCTCGACACATTGGGCGGTAGCATCATACCCGAATAAAAAGTCCACCGTTGCGGCCATTTCAAACGCCCCTTTGTAACCATGACGCATAACTCCTGCTATCCACTTGGGGTTGATGACACGAGAGCGATAAACCCTGTTAATTTCTTCTTGTAATTGGCGAATTTTCGGACTAGAAGTGTTGGAATTATCGCCAAAGTAGGTTTTGGGGTTTTTTCCCTGTAAAGAGCGTACAGCAGCCGTTAAACCCCCTTGGAATTGATAATAGTCATCAGAATCAAGTATGTCATGTTCGCGGTTATCCTGATTATGGAGAACAATTTGCATTTGTGCTAAACGTTGTTTAAATACTTCAATATTCTCTGTTCCCTGTTCCGGGTTCCCTGTTCCCTGAGAATAGGCGTAACTACTCCAATTAATGTATGCTTGTGCTAAATCTTCATCACTTTGCCAATTTTGAGAATTGATTAAACCTTGAATACCTGTACCATAGGTTCCTGGTTGAGAACCAAAAACACGATATTGCGATCGCTCAACCGCATCATCTAAACTTAAACCTTGTTCTATCCATAAATCAGTGTCTTGTGTAACCGCTAACGCAATAGGATTTTCTTCTGTAGGTTCATCTAAATTTGCAACTGCTGTTACTGCTTGGGAAAATAAATCAATTAAATTGGGGAAAGCATCACGGAAAAACCCAGAAATTCTTAAAGTCACATCTACGCGAGGGCGGCCAAGAATAGATAATGGTAAAATTTCAAAATCTACTACTCTGCGTGCTGCTCCATCCCATACAGGTCTAACTCCAATTAAAGCTAATGCTTGAGCAATATCATCTCCGCCAGTTCGCATGGTAGCAGTACCCCACACTGACAAGCCGATGGTTTGAGGGTATTCGCCATGTTCTTGGGTATAGGTTTCTATAAGAGCATCTGCGGCTTTTCTACCGATATCCCAGGCCGTTTCTGTGGGTAAAGCACGAATATCTACAGAATAGAAGTTTTTACCAGTGGGTAGAACTTCAGGACGACCGCGTGTAGGTGCGCCTGACGCTGCACTAGGAATATATTTACCTTCTAAACCGCGTAATAAATTATTAATTTCCTCCGGTGTATTTTGTAATGCAGGTAAAAGTTTTAATTCTATCCATTGTAAACATTCTCTTAAAGGTTTGTAGTTGAGCGTTAGCTCCTCTTTTTCTATAATTTTTCCTACCAAAAAAGCAGCTTCTTCTTCTAATAATTGAATTACATCTCCGACGATATGACAAGATTTTATTTTCACGCAGAGACGGGGAGACACAGAGAGGGTTTTGGGAGGAATAAATGGGGTTTTGAGATTAGTTGTTAAAGGATCAAATTCGAGGTTCCAATCTTGAGCAATTGCTCTTGTAATTCCGATAGAATGACGGTTAGGAATACGAGATATAGCTACTATTAAATCTCTTAGTTGTCTATCTTTTGGGGTTTGTCCAAAAATATGTAAACCATCGCGTATTTGTGTTTCTTTGAGTTCGCACAAATAACCATCTAGGGAGTTTAAAAGTAAATCTTCTCTATTTTCAATTCCTAAATCTTTGTAGAGATTTTCTTGAATCACTATTTCTTCAATGCGTTTTTTGATCATGGACATTCTACCAGGATCTAAACTTTCTGCTTCATAATATTCATCAATTAAATTTTCTACCTGTTGTAAAGCTCCATAAAGTTCTGCTCTAGTCATAGGGGGAGTTAAGTGATCAATAATCACAGCTTGAGAGCGTCTTTTTGCTTGTGAACCCTCCCCAGGATCATTAACAATAAAAGGATATAAATGTGGAGTCGGTCCAATGGCTATTTCTGGATAACAAGTATTAGATAAAGCCACACTTTTACCAGGAAGCCACTCTAAATTACCGTGTTTTCCTACATGAATAATTGCATCTGCTGAAAAACATTTTCTTATCCAATGATAAAAAGCTAAATAATGATGTGTTGGTTCTAAGTCTGGAGCGTGGTAATTTAAACTGGGATCTAAATCATAGCCCCTTGATGGTTGAATACCTACAAAAATATTACCAAATTCAATACCAGAAATAGGAATTGATGATTGATGAAATTCTGATTTATTCACTATTCCCCATCTTTCAATAATTGCATCTTGAATTGTTTGGGGTAAAGTGGCAAAATATTCTTGATATTCTGTAATTTCTAAACTTTGATTGACTATTTTCCAATCTTTACTTTCAGGATCATTTGTGACACCAACTGTTAAACTGCGAATTAGTGCATCACTATCTAATGGAATATCATCTAATTTATAACCTGCTAATTTTAATGCTTTGAGAATTTCCACACAACTAGCTGGCGTATCTAAACCCACACCATTAGCTAAACGTCCATTAGTATTGGGATAGTTGGCTAAAATTAACGCTATACGACGGTTCTCTGGTGGTTTTTGGCGAAGTTTTACCCAATTAGCTGCTAGTTTAGCAATAAAGTTGATGCGATCGCTCACTGGTTCATAAACTACTACATCCGTCTCTAACTGATCATTGCGACTTTGCAAACTCTTAAAAGACACAGCACGGGTAATAATTCGACCATCAACCTCTGGTAAAACCACATTCATAGCCATATCACGGGGAGTTAAACCTTGTAAACTATTTTCCCACTGTTCTTGAAAACCACCACTACAAATTACTTGAAATACAGGTACATTCAACTTTTCCCATAATTCAATCTCAGGAATTTCTGTCTCTAAACGTGCTAAGGAAAAACTAGTAGTATTTAATAAGACGCTGATATGTTCATCATTTTCTGGCTGAAATATATCATATAAACTTTGAGAAACTCCATTTTCACGTAAGGAAGATACATATACTGGTACAGGTTGTAATCCTTGTGCTGCAATAGCATGACATAAAGCGTCCATTACTTTAGTATTACCTGCTAAATAGTGAGCACGGTAAAAAAGAATACCGACACGAGGTAAGGATTGAGAATGTTCGTTATTTGGGTTTATTGTTGTTAAATCAGGGTGTAGCATTGCTAAACCCCTACTAAATACTGAGTGCTGACTGCTGACTGCTGATAGCTGATAGCTATATAAACCAACACGAGGAATTATTTGAGGAGGTAAAGGATTAAATTTAGTGGAAAAACAATTATCACAAATAAACAGCAAACCATTGATAAAATTTTCTACTCCTCCCTCTTGAAAGTACCGCCAAATCTGGTACACAATGTTTTCAGCTAGAGTAGATTTAGACATTAAACCGGCATCTAAGCCATCATCACCAGGTATTACAATAAGAGACGTACCATATCGGCTGACTATTTCCTGTGCCACTTCCAAACCATAACTCCAGTAACCACTACCTCCTAACAATCTTAATACAATTACTTGAGCAGATTCTAATACTTGTTCTGCATAAGCATCTATCGTTATTTGCTGTTGCAATTGTAACAAGTTAGCTACTCTTAGTTGCGGAAATTCTGGCGGTAGTTGAGGAACTACACAAGTTAAAGTTTGAATATCCGTATCCGCAGCCGTTATAAATATTAAAGGTGCGCTAGTTTGTTCTAAAAAAAACAAACCATTTGATTGATTCCATCCACCTCCGGTTGCGTTTATACGGTGCATATTTTTATGTTATCGCCTTTTTTAGTCTTCTGCAATCTACATTTTATCAGAAATCACCATATTCATGTACAGAGTGGAGAGCATCAATTACTGAAAAATTTTAGATATGAGATCATATAATCAATCTACAATCATAAAGATTGGGCTATTAGTAACGAGTAATCAGCTTTCATCTATGGGTAGATAGATTTTCTATCAAATCATAGTTTTGCCAAATTCTATCATGATTGATGGACAACAGATTAAACTCAAACTGGAGACAAATTTACAGGCTGATATTTTTGTTTTTAGCCTTTTGCTGAATGCTTACCTACAATCTAAAATTCAAAATCCAAAATCCAAATGTTTATTTCTCCCGATTTGGGATTTTCTCATACCGTACCTGTAAGTATATTCGATCAACTGGGCGAATTGCTACAACAGATGGCTACATTAGTTATTACGGATGCTGTAGTATTAACAGATGCTTTACTCGCTCCCGTTTTTTCCCCTAGAGATTGGCAAGATAAAAGATTTATCTTGGTAATATCTCACGGATTTACAGCTTTATTACTAGGAAAAATACCACCCAGTCAACAAGATAATCTATATGTGAATTTGGATGTAAATTTTACCTTTAATCTACAAGCGATAAATTCCTTTATATCAGAATTAGCGGAATTATTTACAACTAACTCTCTGACTTGTCAAAAACTTCATCAATATTCTGAAGTTATTGGTAATCATGATGCTAATTTACAAAGTGAATTTACATTATTATTGTTAGAATATTTACTCAAACAACCAGAGATAACAATTAGTCAGAAAACTCATACAGTAGATAATACAAATACTAATTTTACCTGTCAAATTGTGGAAGATATTCTCAAAAAACAAATAGCCCAGGAACAACTTTTAAATCATGTGACATCCCAAATCAGAAAAAGTTTAGATTTATCAGTAATTATCAATACTGCAATTAGTCAAGTGCGGGAATTTTTAAAATTAGATAGATTAGTAATTTATAAATTTGTACCAGCAAAAATTATTGTTGAAAGTGTGGAAATTTCTGATAATTCATTTGATGACAAAGATAATAGTTATGTTATTTATGAATCTCTTGGTTCAGAAATACCTTCTGTTTTGAATATTCAACAAGAATCTTGTTTTTTCCCTCTCCCATATTGTTACGATAAATATTTGCAAAATTTCACATTAGTAGTAGATGATATCGAAAAAACTTACATTTTGGAAACTTGTCTTTTAGAATTTTTAAGAAATATTCAAGTGCGGGCTAAATGTGCTATACCAATAATATTTGAAAACAAACTTTGGGGGTTATTAATTGCCCATCAATGTTATATACCACGACAATGGCATCAAGGAGATATAAAGTTACTAACTTCTATAGCTGAACAATTAGCTATAGCTATTTATCAAACTGAATTAATGACATCTTTAAAAGTAGCTACGGAAATATTAAAACAGGAAAAAGAAACCTTAGAACAAAGGGTAATTGAACGTACAATGGCGTTAAGAGAAGCCCTATTAGCAGCAGAAGCAGCAAGTCGTGTTAGAAGCGAATTTTTAGCCACAATTAGCCATGAATTATTAACTCCTTTAACCTATGTTATTGGTATGTCTTCCACATTATTAAAATGGCCATTAGGAGAATTAAGTCAACGACAGAGAAATTATTTACAAACTATTCATGATAGTGGAGAACATTTATTAGAGATGATTAATGATATTCTTGATTTATCACAAATTCAAGCAGGAAAAACAGTTTTAAATATTGAACGATTTTCATTAATTAAAGTTGCCCAAAATTCATTAAGCTGTGTTAAAGATAAAGCTAAGGAGAAAAATATTACTTTAGAACTTGATTTACAAATTAATCCTACACAAGATGAATTTACAGGAGATGCTACTAGAATGGAACAAATTATTTGGAATTTATTAACTAATGCTATTAAATTTACTCCAGAAAATGGTACTGTAATTTTACGTTTGTGGATAGAAGATAATACCGCAATTTGGCAAGTAGAAGATACCGGAATTGGTATTCCTGAAGATAAATTAACCTTATTATTTGAGAAGTTTCAACAGTTAGATACTCCCTATCGTCGCAATTATCAAGGTACTGGTTTAGGTTTAGCTTTAACTAAGCAATTGGTAGAGTTACATCGTGGCCGCATTGAGGTAGAATCTACTGTAGGTATTGGTTCAGTTTTTACTGTGTGGATACCAAATCAAGTTAAGAATGGGTGATTGGTGATTGTATAATTCTGTTAAGTTCTCTGATGTTCTATTCCTATCAATATGATTAATTTACCTAAAGGTTTAATAGTATCCTGTCAAGCACCAGTAAATTCACCATTACATGATCCTTACATTATCTCAGCGATCGCACAAGCAGCAGTCAATAATGGGGCTGTTGCTGTAAGAATTGATACACCTAATCACATTAACGCTGTGCGGGAAAAAGTACAAGTACCGATTATTGGTTTGTGGAAACAGGTAATAGCTGGTTCTGATGTTTATATAACTCCTTCATATTATCATGCTGCTGCTGTTTCTGAAGCAGGAGCGGATATTATTGCTATAGATGCTACTAATAGAACCCGTCCCTATGATGAAAAGTTAATAGATATTATTGCCCGTATTCACGAGACTTTAGGAAAACCAGTTATGGCGGATGTAGATACTTTTGAAGCTGCAAAATTTGCCGTTGAAGCTGGTGCTGATATTGTCGGTACTACCCTTTACGGTTACACAGCAGCTACTAAAAATTGTCCTCCTCCGGGTTGGGAATTATTAACAAAAATAGTGGAAAAACTAGATACTTTTGTGATTTGTGAAGGTGGTATTTCTTCACCGCAAATGGCTAAAAAAGCCTTAGATTTAGGGGCTGATGCAGTGGTAGTAGGTACGGCTATTACTGGGATTGATTTATTAGTTAGATCCTATCATCAGTTAATTGATAATTGACCTGTAATATACATAGGACTTACGCACTGTACAAATTCACCATGATGTGAATGAACGAAAATCCGTCGTTTCAGGCTTTTGGCGATTAACTTCTGATCAGTAGCAATGCTCACGGCAAGGGAAGCTATCACTCAAAAATCATCAAAAAATCACGTTAAAATGCCCGAAACCCATAGTCCATATTTAGTTGATTATGTCAATGCGTAAGTCCTAATACAGTAGATGCCATTTGTGTAAGGTACATCGTTAACATACAGAATCTCTGTAATAAAAAGTATTATTGTTAACTTATATACTTTTTAATTATGTAAATTACTGTACGTAGGTATGTTTATATTAAGGTGAATGTGTGATTGATAAATACAACGCAGCAATAATTTATCAGTAGTTTTGGGCATTCAGTATTCGGTTTAAAATGTAAATTAATCTTTAAGAAATGTATCATAAAGATGATCACCATTTGACAATTACTTGGAAGTACAAATATAATTAGCAATTATATATCAATGGTTAGAGGTTAGAGAAAACCCCACTAAACTTTGACAACAGCATAATTTCGTTCACCAGTGGTTATTCCTTACACATTAAGGATTTTAGATGGAAAATGAATCATTTATTGTAATATTTTGTGACATTCATGAATGCTTATTTACTAAGAACTTTAGTCATAGCCTGTTTGACACTCACTATGGTAGGACAACCTGTTCTTGCCCAAAATTCCCCCAATTCTCAATCAACCTCTAAACCTACTCAAACTTCAGACTGTGTTCCTTTTCCTCCAGGAATAAATTCGCTCGCTTTACTAAGACTACCCCAAGTACAAACAGAACTTCAGATCACGAAATTACAAGTTGCCGAATTAACTAAGCTAGAATCAATATTGAAACAAAAATTTACTGGCTTATATACCTCTTTACAATCTCGTCCATGGACTGACGAGAGAAAAAAGAAGTTTTTTGAAGAAGTTCAACAAGTATCTCAAGAAAACAGTGGTCAACTTAACGAAATTTTACAACCTCGTCAGTTTACCCGCTTGAAGGAAATTATGCTTCAGGTATATGGATGGCAAAGTCTTAACCAAGAAGAAACTGTGAGCTTGCTAAATCTAAGTGAAGATCAACAAAATCAACTGAGAAAGATTAGTCAAGAAACCAATCAAAAGGCTTTTAAAATGTTTGAATTTCCTGCCACGAATAGTCCTCAAAGCTGTAATAAGGTGATGACAAGCAATAAAAAACGCCTGGATCAACTCAGGCAAAAAAGCCAAAAACAAGCTGATGCTATTCTCTCTCAAAAACAGCAACAATTGTTAAAGATTTTAAAAGGAAAACCTTTTACTATCGATCTCACCTTAATTAATTAAATGGTACTAAATTAAATGGTACTAATGGCGAACTAAATCAATAACACTATAAAGAGGAGAAAAAGTTATTTATGACTACCATTCAAAAAGATGCCTTAGAAATTAAAAATCTCACCAATTCTGAATTATTGGAACTTTTAACTGCCGAGGGAGAATTACAACAATGGTTATGGCAAAAAGCACGAGAAACTCGCCAAACCCATTTAGAGAACCAAGCAGTTGTTAGAGGAGTGATTGAAATTTCCAACTATTGCCAGAAAAACTGTGATTACTGTGCAATCAGAGCAGTTAACACTCAGATAGAACGATACCGATTCACTGCAGAAGAAATTTTAGCAATTGCCCAACAAATTGCCGAAGCACATATTCCTATAGTCTTTTTACAAGCGGGACAAGATCCCCAATGTGATCCCATTTTAGAAGAGGTGATTCCCGAAATTAAACGTCGTTTTAATGTCAACATCCTACTTTGTTTAGGAGAACGTCCCAAAGCCGTTTATGAAAGATTTGCCGAACTGGGAGCGAACTCTTATATTTTAAAATTTGAGTCTTCTAACCCTGAGTTATACAAACAAATTGCCCATACTTCCTTAGAAAAGCGACTGCAATGCGCCCGATGGATTCAGGAAGCTGGCTTAAAGTTAGGAACAGGTAATATTGTGGGATTACCGCATCAAACCCTCGATATGCTCGTAGATGACATTCGTTTAGCCTTAGAGATTAACCCAGATTTTGTTAGTTCTTCCCCATTTATACCCAATCAGAATACCCCCTTAGAATCCTTGCCCTATGGGAATCTGAACTATACATTAAATACGATGGCCATTTATCGAATAGCCTTGAAAACACCCTTAATCCCTACAGTGAGTGCTCTGGAGAAAATTCAGCCAGGGGGTCAACTTATGGGATTTAATGCCGGAGCTAACGTGATTACTATAAACTTTACTCCACAAGATTTTCAAGAAAAATACCTTATTTATTCCCAAAAACGTTTTGTAGTCAGATTAAACCATGCTTTGGAAACCCTACATCAAGCGGGTTTAAAAGTAGAAAAATTAATCACTCAAAATTATCAAGCCAACTAACATGATTAAACGATTAAAGATCAGTCGAGAATTCTTATTAACTATCTTGTCATTAACTTTTTTGCTAGTGTCACTTCTCTCTCCCATCATTATTCATGCTCAGGAACCAAAATCACGGACAATTAAAGAAATTAAGATCAACTCCAAAACCTCTTTAGTTCACTTGGGTAGTATAGATTCTTTTGATATTACTGAAGGGGGAGTTGAAGCAGGAAAATTCTTGTTCAATGCCTTGGAAACTGGCAATAATGATTCTGCCCAAGCTGCTAGTAAAATTTATGATCGGATCATTCCTTTAGAAAATTATGGAGGAGAATATACAGCCCTTCAATGGTTTGCCAAATATCTGTTAGCTTCTAATAGTGAAAAAGAGAAAATCCTCGCGGACAAATATCATCGAGAATTTTTTAACTTCTGGGCTGAAAATAATTTTGCCAACCTCAAAGAGTATATTCAACGTAAGTATAAACTCAAAGAATTTGAGGATGGAAAGACTTTTAAAGGTCAGTCGAGAATATCGTTCCTAGAAGACTTTATTCTCTTCAATAATCCTCGCCGAGAAGAATGGGAAAAGACCAGCAAGATTATGCAGGTTTTAAATCTCAAGCCAGGAATGCGAATTGCAGATATTGGCAGTGGTCCGGGATACTACACCTTTAAATTTTCTGAAGCTGTTGGACCAAATGGGAAAGTATTCGGTATAGACACTGTCAAAGACCACGTTAATTTTGTCAGTAAGGTAGCCAGTAAATACAAGCTCAATAACATTGATTTTGTCTATTTGCCAAAAGCAGATAACATTGGCGTGGCCGAAAATCAGGTAGATTTGGCTTATATGTGTTCTCTATATCACATTATCTATACCGTCACCCTGCAAGAAGTGCAAGAACGCTACTTGAATAGCCTGAAAAAAGCCCTCAAGCCAGATGGTCGCTTTGTAGTTGTGGATAACGCCTTGGTAGAAAAAGGAACGCTGCCCTATCATGGTCCTTACATAGCCAAGGAATTGGTAATTTCTCAATTAGAACAGTATGGTTTTCGCCTGGAAAAAGAATATCAATTCATTCCCCAAAGATATATTTTAATCTTCAAAAAAGCCTAGGACCGAAAGCAATGGATTTTAGAGTCATTGGTATCTCTGCTGCACTGGGTTCATCCGCATCATGGGCGGTTGGTTCAATCCTCTTTAAGCGATTGGGGGAAAAGTTATCACCCCTAGGGATGACTCTGGCCAAAGGAGGGGTCAGCGTGGTTTTCCTAGCTTTAGCTCTACTGGTTACTGGCTATAATCAGGTTGACCATCAATCCTTGTTTTTACTAATTTTAAGCGGCTTGTTAGGAATTTCTATCGGGGATACGTTATTTTTTGAGGCTTTGCAAGATATAGGAGCGCATTCACTGATTTTATTAACGACCTTTGGTGAGGTCTTAACTATTATCCTTGCGGTGATTTTCCTGAAAGAACAACCCACCCCTCAACAGTGGGTAGGAATTGTCTCAGTTTTATTGGGAATTGCCCTGGTACTCCATAGCAAAATTACCAATGACTCTCAAAAATCCCAGTTCAAATGGAGAGGAATTATCATCGGTTTGCTCTCAGTGATTTGTATGTCTGTGTCCCTGATTATTGCTAAACAGGGTTTGGCTTCTCTGTCAGCTATTCAAGCAACTTTTATTCGGATGCTATCAGGAACAGTGGGGATGTTCGGTTTTGGCTTGGTTACTCAACGATTAGGAAAATGGATGAATCCTTTTGAGGATCGCGCTTTAATCGCCAGGTTCTTAATCGCAGTAGCAGTTGTCACCTTTGGCGGCTTCTGGTTGTCCTTGGTGTCTCTCAAATATATTGATGTTGCCATTGCCAATATACTCAGTTCTACTGAACCCCTTTTTGTACTACCCCTGGCTGCCATTTTTCTCAAGGAGAAAATCACCACTCAAGCATTAATTGGCAATTTTGTGGCAGTGTTCGGCATTATTTTAATTTGTACTCCCTGAGCTACTCATTAAAAATTCTCAAAATCCTTAATTTTATCTTGTGAAAAGGAGATTAAATCAATGGTTAATGTTCTTCATAGTCATTCCTTACCAACAGTTCGTCGTAGAGATATCCTGGAAAAAGCCCAAGCAAGATTAGAAGATTTCCAACGATTAAAAGCCGCAGGGTTGCTATGTGAATCTGGAGACTTTTTCCCCTCGGTTCACTATCCTCCCATTACTATGTATCCTGAAATGACAGAGGAAGAAATCTTTAAAGATTATACTCTGCCAGAAGATGGGATGTTTGATATTTATGTTCATATTCCCTTCTGTCGTCGTCATTGCACTTTTTGTCATTATCCCGTTGTTACAGGAGCATCCAATGACGAGAAATCTTACTATCTCCAAGCCTTGGAAAAAGAAATGGACATTTATATGAAACGCTTGGGGATTGACAAAATTAAGGCTAGATCAATTTTGATTGGGGGAGGAACACCTACCTATCTGACTCTGGAACAACAAAAGTATTTTTTTGATTTCTTTGTGGAACGCGTGGATCTTTCAGAGTGTAGCCAGTTTAACTATGATGTAGATCCTGTAACATTAATTGGCTCGGAAGGCATTCAGCGATTAGAGATGATGAAGTCCTACGGAGTAGATCGTCTCACCATTGGGGTTCAATCTCTCAATGATCGCGTGTTGAAATTAATGAACCGCCATCATGGTTCTAAGGAAGCTCTGGAAGCTATTGCCCTGTGCCATGCTATGGGATATCAACTGGATATTGAGTTTATTTTTGGCTATCCTGGACAAAATTTAGACAATTGGATCGAAGTAATGGAACAAGCTGTTACTTTAGATGTGGAGGAGATCCAGCTTTATCGTCTCAAAATTGAGGCTTACGGAGATTTCCAAGGTGTGATCAAAAAAGTTACCGAAGTTCGTCCTGAAGATATTCCCACTAATGAAGATGCAATTATGATGAAACAAATTGCCATCGAAATCCTCAATGAAAATGGGTATCATGAAAATCTGCGACGGGTATTCACCAAAAAACGAGAACACTACTCCTGCTATGCTGATAACCAATGCTGTGGCTTACTCGATCAGGTGGGCTTTGGGCAAACGGCTTTTAGCAGTCTCCGTAATCGCTTTGTACTCAATACCCAAGATTTTGATGAGTACTATACCAAAGTTGCTGCTGGGCAACTACCTTTAAATCGGGGTTATGTGAGAACTCCTGAAGATCAAGCGCGTTGGGCAGTTATTCTTCCTTTGAAAAATCGCTGTGTTTGGAAAGGCTATTTTACTCAAGTCACTGGTGGGGCTTCTCTTAATGAGGTATTTGGGGAAAAAATTGAGGCATTAAAGTCTTTTGGATTGTTGGAAGAAGATTCAGATAAAATTCAGTTAACACGCCTGGGTGCTTTCTTTGCTGATGAAGTTGCCCAGCAGTTCCATCATCCTAATTATATGCCCTTCCCCTCGGAGGCTTATACCCAAGGAATGCTTCATCCTTGTAAGCATCAACCTAGATTTCCATAAAACAGACAAGGAGGAGAAATAAGCTATTATTTAAGCGGCTTGACTGAGGCAGAAATTTAATCTTGGTAACTGATTCCTCCACCTAAATCACCTCGTTTAGCCGCTTTTAATTTTCAGTCAATGATTAACTGCATTATAGCTGATCATATCACATCCAGTAGCATTCAGCAGTCAGCTTGACATGGAAACTAATTGTTAATAAATGTATCAAAATCATAATCACTAGTTGACAACTGCCCGGAAAACAGATACTTCTAGCAATTATGTATCAACAATTCGACACCACTCCCCTGAACCTTGAAAACCGCATAATCTCGTTGACTGGTGGCGATTCCTTACACAGTAAGGGTTTCAGCCTCAAAAATCTCAGAATTGTTGAGATTTTTCGCCCTTTATTGAGAATAAAAAAAGTGGTGTCGAAATGGGGGTCTGAAAGTATTGCTACGCAAGGTTTCCAGAAGGTAGCCCTTTCCTAACCTATTTCCCCGCAAGGGGATGGAAACTTTCTATCCCCAATCTCTACGATAAAATTATCCCCACTTTCCTAACCTATTTCCCCGCAAGGGGATGGAAACAGTAAAAGAATTCCCTCGGAAATATATCGTTTGTGCTTTCCTAACCTATTTCCCCGCAAGGGGATGGAAACATCGTATGCTCAAACTGTTTGATAAGATTAAAAATTGGAAAAATATTTCTCAAATATGTCATAATGGAAAGACTTTATTATCCAATAAATCACCTCTTATGAAAAAAATAGAAATAGAACTAGATTAAGAAACTTATGACAAAATACAACAACTAACTCAGACTAATCATTGTCAAATATCAGACTTGATTAAAGCAATGATTGAACAACTGACTAAACCGGAAATTCTCAATGATTCATTTATTGGGAAATGGTCAGATGATGCGGAATTACAACTAATTGAAGATATGTTAAAACATAGAAGCTAAAGAAGACTAAATTAACGGTGAAAAACAAAACTTTAATTGATACAGATATTTTTGTACATCATGAGATTATGAAACGCTATGAACTTTAGAAATATCTTCTTAAAGAGTCTCATAAATAGACAAAAATTCTTGACGAGAAATACCAGATTGATTACAAATACTTCTCAAAGTTGAACCTTTAATTTTTTTATGATTTGGTAAAGTTAAAGGTGTACTTGTACCATCATCATTTTGCCTAATCATAGCAATATGTTCTCTTTCTCTGACTATTGTAAATCCTAATTGCTCTAAAGTTTTAATTACTTTAACTTGAGGAGCATCCACAGGAAATTTAGGCATTATATTACAGCCTCCACTATGGAAACTTCAAGAATAGGAGAATCAGACTCTAAAACTTCTAAACCAAAAGTTTCAATATGAAATTTTAAAGCAGATTTTACATCAGCTAAGGCTTCTTCGTAACTATCACCTTCACCAACTACTACCCCTTGCACTCCTATGGGATAAGCAATATAACCATCAGAATGTCTTTCCACTATGATTTTAATATCTTTCATAATAGTTTGATTTCGGTAATCTTTTTCAGTAAATGATCAACTGCATTATGCCTGATCATATCACATCCATCAGCATTCAGCAGTCAGCTTGATATGGAAACTAATTTTTAAGAAATGTATCAAAATCATGATCACTAGTTGACAACTGCCCGGAAAACAGATACTTTTAGCAATTATGTATCAACAATTCGACACCACTCCCCTGAACCTTGAAAACCGCATAATCTCGTTGACTGGTGGCGATTCCTTACACAGTAAGGGTTTCAGCCTCAAAAATCTCAAAATTGTTGAGATTTTTCGCACTTTATTGAGAATCAAAAAAGTGGTGTAGAAATGGGAGGCTGAAAGTATTGCTACGCAAGGTTTCCAGAAAGTAGCCCTTTCCTGACCTATTTCCCCGTAAGGGGATGGAAACTTTGTTTCTTGTGCAAGCCGGTAAGATCCGACTTTCCCTCTGCTTTCCTAACCTATTTCCCCGCAAGGGGATGAAAACAGCTATAAATTATCAATATCAATTTATTAATATCAATAAAAATCCTGAAAATCCTTAAATCCTGGACATCTTGATTCAGACAATTACAATATAATAATTTATATATTCCTATTAATAATTGGCAATTAAAACTTATGCTTAATATCACCAACACCAAGTTTAAATTAACCAATAAACCAATACACAATAAACCCAATGAAGCAATTAGAGAAATAGCTTATAGTATGGATTTGTTAATTCCTGGATTATACTTATGGCTACCAGGAATACATATTCGGTTTGGTGGCGCTGTTCCTGATGATCAACCTTACAAATATCCAGGTACAATACATAGCAAAGCAGGTATAGCTTTAGTATTACCAGGATACAAAATATTTACAACTTATCAGGGTAGTTATGACCCTCAATAAGCATCAAATACAGGGACTACCAAAGTTTAAATCTACGATTTTAGATACAAATCAATTTGAAAAATTAATTATTGATGCTGGTTATTCTATATCAGGAACAGCCCCAGCACAAGGTAACAGAGTTAAGGTTTGGTGGATTCATGAACAATATCCAAGAGTAGAATCTATTTATACTCGTGATCAGAAAAAAGTCATTAGCGCTTATCATGTTTAAGTTTGGCAAAAACTTAATCAAGCGAAAACAAACTGCGAGTATAAACAGGACTTACGCAACTGGCACATTTGTAGGGTGCGTCAGATATCAAAAATCTGTTTATTTGCAAGATTGATACTGTCTGACGCACCCTACAACAAATTTTTTAGTGTGACACTTGCGTAAGTCCTAAGCTAATGTGCAGCACTCACTGTATAATTAAAAAAGGTGAAGTTACAGTAGCACAAGCATCTTGCTTGTATTAATTATTCAAGTTAAAGGCACAACAGCTTAATAAAGTATGATTTTTTTTGATAGATCACAATCTAAAATGTTAAATTATAGATTAACTTAATAATTTTATCCTAATATCAAATTGCAAGTGAATGACTCGTTTTATCCATGACCAATTTGCTAAACAATATCTTACAGAACTATTAACACCCTATGGTGAAGTAGATATGAGTAAAGATATTACCTCAGAAGTTAGGCAAATTGATGTATTATTTACACCAGTGTCCGCATCTCCAAACAATATAGAAACACTAGGACTTTTAGGCAGAATGGCCATTTATTCCAATTCTGCTATATTTGAACCATTTCGTAATCCGGTTAGTAAAAGTGAAATTCGTAGTTGTATAGGTAAATTGTTTGACATCCATGCAGACCTAGAACGACAATCAAAGCGCAATAATACAAAAATAAATGAAATAGAATTGCCCCATTTATGGATTTTTTCACCAACGTTATCACTAGACATCATTGATAGTTTTAAAGGTGCTTTAGACGAAGAAAATTGGGGTTCAGGAGTTTATTTTTTAGGAACAGGGTTTAAAACTGTAATTATTGCTATTCATCAACTACCGAGTACACCAGAAACATTGTTTCTCAGGATATTAGGTAGAGGAAAAATACAAAGACAAGCAGTGGAAGAATTAAAAGTGCTATCTGAAAATAGTTCTTCCCTTAGTAATATCATACAATTAGTACATAACCTAATTGCTGTGTTATCCGCACGTCAACGTCAAGAACAAGATATTGATCGAGATGATCAGGAGTTAATTATGAAACTATCAGAAATGTACCAACAACAATTAGAAGAACTCAAAAAACAAGGAGTAGAAGAAGGACGACAAGAAGGACGACAAGAAGGTATAGCAAGAGAACGCCGTGCTATGATTGAAAGTATTCTACAAGTACGTTTTGGAGAAGTTGATTCAGAATTAACAGCAATTATTGATCAAGTAATTGCCATGACTAGAGAAGAATTTACTCCTTTACTTTTGCAATTATCTCGTCAAGATTTATTGGCAAGATTTAGAAAGTAGATATTCACAAATAAGTGATATTTTGCGATGGTTACAGTAAATGTAGTCATCGCAATGCAATTAATTAAAATAAATCAAAATAAATCAAAATAAATCAAAATAAATCAAATATTTCACAATATACCCATTTTATGCTACCTTTTAAAAATGATCATTTCCTTGCCCACTGCTGGACTACGTGCAATTAAATTACCTTGTAAATCAACTATTTGTAAATGAGTAAAACCCAATTCTTGAGAACGTTGTAATATTTTATTTGCTAATTTATTTTGTTCCACTGCTGTTAAATTACTCCAAACTTCTTTAAGTTTGACAGTTAAATCACTCCTTGCTAAATCAACTTCAATAGATACAATTAATGGAGTTTCTATATTTATATTTTGTTTTTCTGCATTTCTAGTAGTAATAGTAATCTCTGAAAACTGACTTTCAATAGATTTAATTAAACTTTGTTCTGGTGTTAATTCTATAATTATTTCCGGTATTGGTGTTGCTTCCGGTGTTATTGTAGGTTCAGGACTTGGTGTTATTTCCGGTGTTATTGTAGGTTCAGGACTTGGTGTTATTTCCGGTGTTATTGTAGGTTCAGGACTTGGTGTTATTGTCGGTTCTGGAGTAGTAGTTTCCGATGGAGTCACAGCAACCACAGGAGAAGGTTTAGATATCAAAGTAAATGCACTAATACTAATAATAATGATAGCGATAAAAGCAAAAATTCCTGTTAATAAAGAATCAGAAACATTATTAGATATATTAGAAGGTAAAAATAACCGAAAAGTTCTTAAAAACCTATCCCATGATGAAAATAAACTTTGTAAAAAACCAGGTTTTTGATTAACATTAACCTCCTCATTTTCTAACTTAACAACAGTATTTTCTAAAACTCCAATAGTTCCTCGTAAAACTTGAATAATGGCGATTTTCCACACAGGTGGTTTTTTTGGTGGTGGAGTTTCTGAGTTATTTCTTGGTTTTCTGCGTCTTGGTTGTGTCATTCTGAGTTTTTTATTCTAAAATAACTGTGTATGTAATTATTTATTATCTCAAGATTGGGGAATTTATGAAAATTAACCGTCGTCAATTTTTATTATTAGGTGGTTTTACTACCATTACTACAGGTTTATTTGGCTGGCAATTATCCAGCGCTAATGCTAATTCTAGCAAAAAAGGTCTACTTTTACGTTTTGTGTCTGTAGCTGATACGGGAACAGGTACAAAAGGACAATATGATGTGGCTAAAGCTATGGATGTTTATCATCAAAAAAATCCTTATAATTTGGTAGTTTTAGCTGGTGATAATATTTATAATAATGGGGAAATGTCGAAAATTGTGGAAGTTTTTGAACGTCCTTATCAACCATTATTAAAAAAAGGTGTGAAATTTTATGCTTGTTTAGGCAATCATGATATTAGAACAGAAAACGGTGATCCTCAAGTTAAATATCCTAGTTTTAATATGACAGGACGTTATTATACTTTTACTAGAAATCAAGTACAATTTTTCGCTTTAGATACTAATAATAATGCAGATTGGAAAAATCAATTAAGTTGGTTAAATAAGGAATTAAGTTTAAGTAAAGCACGTTGGAAAGTGGTTTTTGGTCATCATCCTATTTATTCATCAGGACAATATGGAACTAATAATAATTTTGTGAAAATGTTTACTCCTTTGTTTAAAAAATATAAAGTTCAATTATACATTAATGGTCATGAACATAATTATGAAAGAACTAATAATATTAATGGTACAACTTATGTAATTTGTGGTGCTGGGGCGGGAAATCGTCCTGTGGGGCGTTCAGAATGGACAGGATATTCTACTAGTAATTTGAGTTTTGCAGCTTATGATGTTTATGCTGATAGAATAGAAATTAGTGGTATTGGTATTGATCATCAAGTTTTTGATCAGGGTGTAATTAAGTTTTAATTAATTAATTAAATTAAGATCCCGGACTTCTTAAAGAAGTCCGGGATCTGAAGCTACTAGATCAGTTTTTCTACTACTTCTGCTGTTACTTTTTCTACATTATCAAATACTATTTTTCCACCTGCTTTGATCATTATTTCTATATAACTTTCTTGCCTTTCTCTTGTTTCTTGAACATGGGGGGGTAATACTCCCACTGCTATCCAATTTCGAGAATGATCTATTTTTTTGGCTTTTTCTATGGTGTGCATATCTCCCACCGTATCACCAACATAAATAATATTAGATATGGTATTATTTCCATTTTCTAATAGTCTAATTGTGGCAAAAAGTCCCGTAGGATCTGGTTTTCCTGGTGCGTCTTCCATCGCTATTAAAGTGGGCGATTTTAACCCTAATCTTCTTTCTAATATATAATTAGCTGATCCGCGAGTTGCACCACTAAAAAAGCCCCAAGCGATGTTAGCTTGTGTCAGTTCTTGAAAATAATTAGCTGTTACTAATAATGGTTCATCACAAATATATCCATTCCAATTTTCTTGATCTGTTCCTCGATAACGACTTTGAAAATAATGTACTATTTCTTCATAGCTTATTTCTATTTCTGTGCGGTTTTTTCCCTGGGTACTAAAATAACGATAAATTAATTCTTGGGATGCTTCCCAGTCGTTATTCCAAATACCTTCGGCTTTTAGATGATCTATATCTATGGATGTGGGACGATAATTTTCCTTTGTAAAGTATTCTACTGTATCTGCTATGGCGCGACGATAGGATTTACTAACATCACGAA
This sequence comes from Anabaena sp. FACHB-1237, assembly GCF_014696225.1. Classification (GTDB taxonomy): domain Bacteria; phylum Cyanobacteriota; class Cyanobacteriia; order Cyanobacteriales; family Nostocaceae; genus FACHB-1237. Next base: position 42,853 of record NZ_JACJPV010000020.1, read on the forward strand.
TAACTCCATCTATATCGAAAATAATTGCTGTTTTTGTAGTCATATAATTTGTCATGTTTTGATTGATAATTTATTTGATAATTTACTTTACTGGAGACAATTTTGTTACCTTTAATTTAAAAGTTCCTACTCCTGTTTCTCCAAAAGATCGCACTCGTACAATGTAAGTTCCTGTTTCTATAATGCGTGTAAATAGCAGAGAGTTACTACTGCCATCTGGTCCGTCATCATTTTCGGCTAGTGTTGAACCATCAGGAGATAAAACTGTGATGATGCTATCAAAATTTTCTGATGATAAATCAATGGCTATATTATCACCTTTTTGTAATTGTATTGTATAATCACGGGCAAATCCTCCTTGTCCTGTGGGTATATCTTTAGTGGTTAATTTATCAGTAATCTCTGAAATTTGCGGTAAGGGAATAGGATTATATATAGGATTATATAATTTATCTTTTGTATTCCTTGGTTGTGCTGATACTATGTTCATACTCATATAAATTATCATTAATGTAGTAGGAACAATACTAGGAATAATCACAAATTTTCTGAAAAATACTATTAATTCTCTGTGCATAATTTTCATCAATTTCTCACTATATTTACTCAATTAAATCATTTACTTTTGTTTAATAGGAGCTGCCACTGCTGCTAAACCAATGACTTTTATATGATTTTCTTCGAGTATTTTTACAGCAGCTTTCGCAGTTGCCCCGGTTGTATAAATATCATCTATTAATAATACTGGTTTATTACAAGAACGCTGATATTTTGGATTAACTGTAAAGGCATCTGCCAGGTTTTTTTGTCTTTCAGAAAAGGATAAACTAAATTGTGCTTGGGTTTCTTTGCTTCTTTCTAAAATTTGGGAGTTTAATTTTAAACCTGTGATATTACAAAAACTTTTGGCAATTAATTCTGCTTGGTTAAAACCTCGTTCTTTTTGTTTTTTGCTGTGCATGGGAATAGGAATAACAATTAATTTTTCTTTTAATGTTTCTTGGGGTTGATTTAATAACCACGTTTGTCCTAACCAGTTGCCAAAGATATTAGCTATTTGGGGTTGATTTTCATATTTCATGGCAGCGATCGCTCTTTTTACAGAACCATTATAATTTCCCCAGACAAATATCGGTAATGTTTGTTTCCATAAATATCCCGGATTTTCTAAATGGCAACTTTGCAGTTGTTTAGTACAATATGGGCACAGTTCTTGAGGGGTAGAACGTTGGCACAAGGCACAATTAGATTTCAGAAACAAATTTACTAGATTTTGAAATATCTTGATCATTTTAGCACCTCACATACTCTGCAAATAACACCACAAAATAAGGACAATCATTTGGCTTTCCTATTCTTTTTTATCTCTATATTCCCGTAGCTGTTTTAATAATTTTTCCTGGGCAGGACTAGGATAATTGGTTATAGTTGGGTTTGGTAATATTTCCGTTGTCTCTACATTTTTATTTAATGATTTAGTTGATGTATCTATTACTAAATCCTGTTTTTCGGTACTAGGATTCATGGATTTACTAATTACTACTTTTTTGGTTACTTGTTTAGTTGTTTCTGGCTGATTCATAGAAGTTTTAAGTGAGTCTAAAGTTACTGCTACTTTAGTTTGTTGCTCTATATCTTGGGTAGAAGATACTAATTTACTTAAACCATTAACTAATCTTAATAAATTTTGTCTAAATTGAGGATCTCCTGTTAATTCATCTAAATCTGATGTGATTTTTTGGGTATTTTCAAAGGTCACTCTAGCGGCATCTAAAGTTTGTTGTAATAATACAATATTTTTAGGATCATTCAAAGTTTTGGAAGCATCTTTTAAATTTGCTGATGCTTCTGCTGCATTGGCAGAAAGTAATTCTAAATTATTTAATATTTCTCCTTGGGTTAAACGATTTACTGCTGGTGATAAACTATTAACTGTGACTCGCAATTGGTTACTTACTTCTGTCATATTATTTAAGGAAGTTACCAAAGATGTACGATTAGCTGTTAACAGATTATCTAAATTATTTAATAATTGACTTGCTTGTTTGGCAGTTCCACTAAAATCTTTAGCTGTGGTTGCTAATTGTGCGGCGGTTTTTTGACTAGTTGCTGTTAATTGATTTGTAGATTTTTGTATTGTTAATGCTGTACTAGAAAATACTCCTACCTGTCCTTGGGCAGTTTTAGTTAAACTTTGCAGATCCTTAGTTAAATTGGCGATATTGGTAGCAGCTAAAGCAGAACTTTCTAAGGCTTTATTGACATTTTTATAGAATTGATCATTACTATATTGAGCAGCAAAACTGGCTGATTGACGCACTAATTCATCTACACTAATACCAATTACACCTCTTAATCTTGAGCCATTACAAATAATTAATTTAGCATTACAATCTTGATCTAATGGTCCGGGAATATCTTGAGCAAGAGTAACATTTCCTTGAGGAGTAATATCAATAATATTTTGACTGACTAAACCACTTTGATTTGCTTCAATTGTTGAATTAGTAGGAATTAATAAATTAGGATTACTAATTTCAATTTCTACATCAACAGAGTTAGAACCTGTGTTAATTTTTCTAATTGTACCCACTGTCACACCACGATAACGCACTATTGAACCTTTTTGCATTCCTCCAGCATTGGCAAATTCTACCGTAGCATAATAGGATTTTTTCCCCACACTAATTCTGTTTAACCATAGGAAAATCCCCACAAATGATCCTAGTCCTACTATTAATAATAATCCTACTGCACCTTCGCGCAATGTCCGCGCTGATGTAAACCGATTAATAAAGTCTCGCATTTTCCCCCCTCAGTTGAATCATCATTTACAACAAAATAACAAAATAAGAACTTTGTAGTCAAATTATAGCAAAATCTTCTATCTCTCAATTATCAATTATTAATTCATTGTTTAACCTAAAACTTGAATTGGACCTTTGACACTACCACTCATAAATTGTCTAATTAATTGGTTTTGTGTGCCGTCTATTTCACTAATTTTACCTTGCCATTGTACTTGGCCATGATAAAGAAATACTAATTGATCGGCAGTGCGGCGAATGGTGCTATCTTGGTGAGTAACTATGGCATAAGTGCTACAAACTCCTTGGGTATGTTGTAAATTACGAATTAAGTCTTCTATGACTGTGGAGGCAATGGGATCTAATCCAGCCGTAGGTTCATCATATAATAAAACCTGTGGATTATCTGTAATATTTTGAGGATTAGACATAATAGCACGGGCAAAACTGACTCTTTTTCTCATGCCTCCAGACAATTCCGATGGATAAAGATGGCCTATACCTTTTAATCCTACCATTTCTAATTTTTCATTAACTAATTCTCGAATATGCGATCGCTTTAATCTCGATTTCTGATAAAGTAAAAATCCCACATTTTCCTCTACATTTAAGGAATCAAATAATGCTGCTTGTTGAAATACCATTCCTATGCCTATAGGATCACCACCATCTTCTATTAAACCATTACGTTTTTTTCCTTGGATATAAATTTCTCCCGCATCAGGTTTTAATAACCCTGCTATGATTCTTAAAATTGTTGATTTTCCTGTACCTGATGGTCCAATAATTCCTAATGCTTGTCCTTGATAGATGTTTAAATCTATATTATCTAAAACTTTATTTTTTCCGAAAGATTTAGATATTCCCCTTAATTCAATCAATGGTTCTGTCATTTTTGATAACTCATTTACTGGATATTTTTTAAGTGGATATATCCCCAATTTTTCACATTAACTGATAATTGATAGATCAGATCTACCAGAAATCGGGGATTTTCTTCTTTGACTCGTTTAAGGTTGGTATCTTATACTATATAATATATTTGTCAACTTTTGACGATCAAAATTTTCATTTTCCTGAAATTTGTTTATGTCTCCTTATCCTAGTTTAGTTACAGTTTCCGCTTTACTCTTGTATTTTATCGTTACTATTAACGTTGGTAGAGCAAGATATAAATATCAAATTCCTGTACCACAAACCACAGGAAATGTAGATTTTGAAAGAGTGCTAAGAGTACAACAAAATACTTTAGAACAATTGGCTTTATTCTTACCTGCTTTGTGGTTATTTTCTATTTACGTTAGTCCAGTTTGGGGTAGTGTTTTAGGTACTACTTGGATTATAGGACGTATTGCCTACGCTTGAGGGTATTATCAAGCGGCAGAAAAAAGAGGTCTAGGTTTTGCCATTAGTTCTTTAAGTAGTATAGGATTAATCTTGGGTTCTTTGGTGGGAATTGTGTTAACTTTAGTAAAATAAGGTTAATTTCTTGTAAATTTGCAGAGGTTTAGCAATGCTAAACCCCTGCATTGTCAATCAATTTTGATAATTTATTGATATATTGTATATCTGGTAAAAATTAAATACGCATGAACAGTCTCTACATTGTTTTATTAATTCAAGATTGAGATCCCCGACTTTTGTAAGAAGTCGGGGATCTTATTTTTCACTATTAGTATTATAAGGTGTGTCAGATATTATAAATCTGTTTATTGATAAAATTTATGCCCTCTGACGCATCCTACGTATCTTTAGCTAACTATTGGCTAATTTCTTTTTTGCTTCTTGCCATAATGCTTCTAGTTCCATTCCTGTATATTCTTCAAAAGGTCTATCTATGAAATCTTCCATTTTAGCTAATCTTTGAATAAATCTCTGATTTGTACCTTTTAATGCAGCATTAGGATCAAGATTATACCATCTAGCAATTTGAATAATGGCAAATAATAAATCTCCTAATTCTGATTCTTGTCTTTCTGGTGTTTCTTGGGCTAATGCTTGTTTAAATTCCCCTAATTCTTCCTCAAATTTTTGCCAAACATCCTCAATACAATCCCATTCAAATCCTACTTTAGCAGCTTTTTGAGAAATTTTTACTGCTCCCATTAATGGTGGTAAACTCCGACGATAACGATGAAGTTTAGTAGTTAATTTTTTAGTGGTTTCTGGTGTTTCCCCTTTTTCTTGGGCTTTAATTTTTTCCCAATTTTCATGTATTTCTTCTATGTTTTCTACTCTCAAATCACTAAATACATGGGGATGACGACGAATCAATTTGTGAGAAATTCCCTGGGCAATTTCTTTAATGGAAAAATTTCCTGACTCTTTTGCTATTTGCCCTTGTAAAATTACTTGTAATAGTAAATCTCCTAATTCTTCAGCGATCGCTTTTTGATCTCCACTGTGAATGGCATCTATTACTTCATAGGCTTCTTCTATAATGTATGGTATCAAACTTTCTTGAGTCTGCGCTAAATCCCAAGGGCATCCACCATCAGGCGATCGCAATTTTTCCACTACATCTATTAGTTCTTGTAATGCTATTAATGTTTCATTTTCCATCGGATTTTTTACTCCCTTAATTATCGAGATTTGCGATTTTTCGTAATTTTTGGTTTAGGTTTATTACTGCGATTAGTAACTTTAGGCTTTTTCATTTTACCCTGATTTAATAATCCTTGAAAACCCTGTTTTTGCCATTTTTTGTAACTAGAACCAATCCAATCACTTAATGAATGACTCATTGCTCCTATTTCACAACCAATTACAAAAGATATAAATTCTATTCCATTAGCATTAATATTTTTTTTTGTATTTAACCATACATGATCCCAGTTTAAAGAAAAATTGCCTATTTTTGTCCAAATTAATAATAATAATATTGTTGTCAATGCCACAATAGTCATTAAATACGCAACTCGTAAAGTTGTGCCGATAATCGGACCATGAGATAAAAAAGACCTATGACGTAAACTTTTTTGATAAGGTAGCCAAATATAACGCAAAAAACCCCAGCGTTGAAACTGACGGGAATAAATATCTAAGTCAGGTCCAAACATCAACCCCCCGAACATGAACCCCCCAGCCACTAACAAGGTTATATTACTACTACGAGTAGTAATTAAGGTAATACTTGCTACTACAGGAACAGACCAAATAGTAATGCGATCGTGCGTTTGACCAGAAGGCATGGGACAACTCAAGGATAAACTCAAAAATACACAAGTCAGGAATTATCAGCATTTCCTCGTATAAATCTTACTCTGAACTCAGCACCAAATGAGCCGGAAAATATTCTTCAAAAAAATTTTGTTTAGGGGGTTGCAAAATTTTAGAAGGTTGTGCTATATTAATTGAAGTGAAGGAAACGGGCGGTTAGCTCAGTTGGTAGAGCGCCTGCCTTACAAGCAGGATGTCATCAGTTCGAGTCTGGTACTGCCCACTTACCCGAAATTCACTGAAAAACCTTGTTCTGTTCACTTTCATAAGTGCCAAGAGCAGGGTTTTTTTGTCAGCAATTCACAATTTATCTATAGAAAAACCATATCCGCTTTGACTACTAATACCATCAATGATAGCTAAGTAAATATAGATTAGTAACGCAAAGCGGAAGTCGTCACAAGTCATGCATTCAAAACTAAGACATTATCGGCTTTTTAAGGATTTAGAATAGTTCGTTTATTTCCGCCAATTGACGTTATTTATTTGACTATCTAAATAGCTTGAAGTTATTTTTTCTTGGAATTTGGGGAATTACGCTGATTTTTCTGCCCGTTAGCATTCTTTTGTGTATAACTATGAGAATTATTCTTATATGTTGAATCTCCTTTAAGTTGCTTACGACCATTATTAATAATTTTTAGCATTTCTTGAAGGTCTTGCTCTAGGTTACTTAAGATAGTGTCAGCATATTTATCAGCACCATCTTCTATATCTTGAGCTTGAGAAATCGCATTTTGACGAATTTCTGCTAGTTCCTCTTCACAAGCATGACGTTTACGCTCAATTTCGGCAATGGTGTCTTGCATCATGGCTTCACACTCTTGCTGTACTTGTCTCCGAATTTGATCAGCGTCTCGTTGTGCCTGTCTAATAATATCACTTTCTGATAAGATTTGCGCTCTTTTGGCTTGGGCTACGTCTACTAATTGTTGTCCATATTCTTCCGCTTGCAAGAGTATTTCTTCCTTTTGCTCCAGGATTTCCTGTGCTTGCTGGAATACTAATGGTAAAGAATCACGAATAAACTCCAGTTGTTCTAGTAACTTATCTTCATCTACGAGAGTACGGCCAGTGAGAGGAATGTGTAAACTAGACAAAACCATTTCCTCGAGGTTATTTAATTCTTGTTGAATATCTACCTCTGGTTTGAATGGAGGACTTTCCTGGGGGAAATGCCCATTAACATGATCTAATGGATGTAAATGATGTCCATTATGGTTAGATTCTAAATTAGAGACTTGAGGTTGTAACATTGGTATATATCTAGGGCAATGTGTGGAGGAACGAGATGATCAACAGAACCACCGAATCTGGCAATTTCTTTTACCACACTACTACTTAAAAAACTATATTCATTAGATGTTGCCAGAAAAACTGTTTCTATTTCAGTAGATAAGGTATTATTAGTATGCGCCATTTGTAACTCAATTTCAAAATCGGAAACTGCTCTTAACCCCCGTAGTAAAACTTGCGCTTGTTGTATTTGGGCATATTTTACGGTTAAACCATCAAAACTGTCTACCCTCACATTAGGTAAATGTTGTGTAGATAGACTAATTTGTTCCAATCTTTTCTCTACTGTAAATAATGGTGTTTTGTTGGGGTTTCTCAGTACCGCTACTATTACCTGCTTAAATAGACGGCTACCGCGCTCAATTATGTCTAGGTGTCCCAAGGTGATGGGATCAAAGCTACCGGGATAAATGGCAATCACAATGTTATCTTAGGTGATGATATTCTGATGATTTTAAGGTGAAAATGGTAATTGGGTAAAATATCATACTCCTGACTCCTAACTCCTTTTTCTTTGGTAATTTTTCATGATATTAGATTTTTCTGCTTTACCCTTAGCTTTCCAGTTTACTTCTCCAGGTCCAATTCTGGTAGAAGTAGGACCGATTGTTATTCGTTGGTATGGTTTGCTAATTGCTTCTGCTGTTTTACTCGGTGTGGCTATTTCTCAAAATCTGGCTAAACGTCGTCATGTTAATCCAGAATTGTTAGGTGATTTGTCTATTTGGCTGGTCATTGGCGCTATTCCTATGGCTAGATTATATTATGTTTTATTTCAATGGCCAGAATATGCAGGACATCCTGAAAAGATTATTGCTATTTGGCAGGGTGGTATAGCTATTCATGGGGCTATTATTGGGGGAGCGATCGCTGCTATGATCTTTGCTAAGGTTCATAAAGTCTCTTTTTGGCAATTGGCTGATTTAGTCGCTCCTTCTCTGATTCTTGGCCAAGCTATTGGCCGCTGGGGTAATTTCTTTAATTCTGAGGCTTTTGGCCGTCCTACTAATTTACCTTGGAAATTATATATTCCCCTGGAACATCGTCCACCAAATTTAGCTAATTTTGAATATTTCCATCCTACCTTTCTTTATGAGTCTCTATGGAATTTAATGGTATTTGCTCTACTTATTACTTTATTTTTTCGTGCCATATCTAAAAAACTACGCTTGAAACTAGGTACTTTATTTTTAGTCTATTTAGTTACCTATAGTTTTGGCCGTATTTGGATTGAAGGTTTACGCATAGATAGTTTAATGTTGGGTACTGTGCGTATCGCTCAGTTAGTCAGTTTTAGTGGCATATTTTTAGGATTATTGGGTTTAGCTTGGCTTTATGTACTTAATCATCCTTTACCTGATGTAATTGCGCCAAATTCTGTAAACAAAGATAGTCAACCGCAAAGATAATACAGGACTTAGGCAACTGGCACATTGGTAGGGTGTGGTTCGACAGTAAGCTGTTGTGCCTTTAACTTGAATAATTAATACAAGCAAGATGCTTGTGCTACTGTAACTTCAGGTTTTTTAATTATACAGTGAGTGCTGCACATTAGCTTATAAATCATGTAAATAACCAAATTGTTGATATCTGACGCACCCGACAACAGATTTTTTAGTCTGACACTTGCGTAAGTCCTATAATCAAAAAAAATGCCCCAGAGTAATCTCTAGGGCTTAACCAGGGTGCATCTACCATCTAAGTTTACTACTTTTGGGAACTTGATCCGGAAAGACTTTTAATTGTTCTCTATGGACTATTTTCTGATTGTTTCCTATTCTTTGTTTTATCAGTGTTCTATTAGGAAAAATATGAGTGAAAATATTAATACTGTTGGTAATATTTACTATCAAGATTCGTTAAAACCAGGGGTTTATATAGTTGGTGCAGGACCTGGAGATCCTGATTTATTAACTGTTAAAGCCCAAAAGATGTTAAAATGTGCCGATGTGATTTTTTTTGCCGACTCTTTAATTCCTGAAGAGATTTTAGCCATTTGTCGTGCAGATGCGGAAATTTTTAAGACAGCAGATAAGACTTTGGAAGAGATTATACCTTTAATGATTGAATGTGTGCGATCGCATAAATCGTTGGTAAGATTACATTCAGGAGATCCTAGTCTTTATAGTGCTATTCATGAACAAATGCAATTATTAGCAGATGCAAATATTCCTTTTGAAGTTATTCCTGGTATTAGTGCTTTTCAGGCTGCTGCTGCTAAATTAAAAGTAGAGTTGACTGTACCTAATTTAGTACAAACTATTATTCTGACACGAATTAGTGGACGTACTCATGTTCCTAATACAGAGGAATTGACAAGTCTAGCAGCACATCAAGCGAGTTTATGTTTATACTTGAGTGCGCGTCATATTCAAGAAGCACAGAATAAACTATTAAAACATTATCCTGAAAATACACCTGTTGCTATTTGTTATCGTATCGGTTGGCCAGATGAAAAAATATCTATTGTTCCCTTAACAGAAATGGCCATTACTACTCATCAACAACAGCTAATTAGAACCACATTATATATTATTAGTCCGGCATTATTGCCTGTTAACAACCGTTCATGTTTATATAATCCTGAACATCAACATTTATTTCGCGCAGATGAGATAAAGATCCCCGACTTTTTCCAAAAGTCAGGGATCTGAGGATAAAATAGTTATACAGCAGTTTCCGTTACTATGAGATACAGATGTTAATGATAAAACCCTTGTAACACAGGCATCTTGCTGTGTTCATAGTGTACCTCATGTAGATAGAATGTGCTGTAATTATCTTGACATTTTGAAAATCCAAATTTTGAGTATATGCCTTTAATTAAAGTTCAAACTTCTGTATCAGCACCAGAAAAGACTGAAATTGAATCTATGTTGAAAAGTCTTTCTGCGAAATTAGCACAACATACAGGTAAACCTGAGTCTTATGTAATGACTGCATTTGAATCTGAAGTTGCGATGACATTTGCAGGTAATACAGAACCAGTTTGTTATGTAGAAATTAAAAGTGTGGGTACTATGAAACCAGAACAAACTAAAGCGATGAGTGCTGACTTTTGTGAAACTATTAGTCAGTTATTATCTGTACCAAAGAATCGTATTTATATAGAATTTGCTGATGCTAAAGGTTCAATGTGGGGTTGGAATAGTACAACTTTTGGTTAATAGGTTAATAGTTATCAGTAGTCAGCTTTCACCTTTCAGATATGAGTTAATACATTTATGTGTTAAGGTTGATAGCATTTAATTTTGTTGATTGTTGTAACTTGATAATTTTTGCAGGCAAGATGCCTGCAACACTATATTTGATATAGTAATGATTATGATGATTCAATTTATGAAGATAACCGTTTAATATACCCATTTTAAACCAATGAATCAAAATAATTTAAACTTCTTAAAAAATAATATAAGTGCAATTTCTATTCCTGGTTATCAAGCTACTGAAATTATTTATGTCAGTAGTAAAACCACCGTTTATCGTGGTTATCATCAACAAACAAAAACTCCCGTAATTATCAAAATTTTAAATGATCAATATCCCAGGTTACGCAATTTAATTGCCGTTAAAAATCAATTTGCAATTATGCAAAAAATCCAACATCCTGGGATTATTAAATGTTATGACTTAGTGGAATATAGTAATAGTTATGCTTTGATTTTAGAAGATTGTCACAGTATATCATTAAGTGAATATGTGAAAACTTATCCATTAGATATCAACTTATTTTTTAAAATAGGGATTGATATTGTGAGAATTTTAGAAGTTTTACATCAAAATAAGATAATTCACAAAGATATTAAACCTAAAAATATTATCATTAATCCAGAGAATCAGCAAATCAAAATCATAGATTTTAGTATTTCCTCATTATTACCTAAAGAAAATACAAATGTGAAAATCATTAACGGTTTAGAAGGAACATTAAGTTATATGTCTCCAGAACAAACAGGAAGAATGAATAAAAGTATAGACTATCGTACAGATTTTTATTCCTTGGGAGTAACTTTTTATGAATTACTCACAGGACAATTACCTTTTAATAGTAAAAATAGTTTAGAACTGGTATATTGTCATTTAGCAAAAGCAGCAATTAACCCTAAAGAACTTAATCCACAAATACCTAAATGTTTAGCAGATATTATTATCAAATTAATGGAGAAAAATCCTGAAGACAGATATCAAACAGCAGCAGGAATTGGCTATGATTTAGAAAAATGTCAACAAATGTTATTAGAAAAAGGGGAGATTACTAAATTTACATTAGCAGAAAAAGACATCAGCGATCGCTTTATCATTCCTGATAAAATTTATGGTAGACAAGAGGAAATTCATACCTTATTAAATGTTTTTGAATATATTCGAGATGGCCATAAACAACTCATATTAATTACAGGATTTTCTGGTATAGGCAAAACTACCATAGTCAATCAAATTCATCAACCTATTATTAGGGAACAAGGTTATTTTATCTCAGGTAAATATGATCAATTTCAAAAAGATATTCCTTTTTCAGCATTATTGCAAGCCTTTCGCAGTTTAATGAGACAATTACTCACAGAAAGTAAAACACAACTAGAACAATGGAAAAACCAAATATTATCAGCATTAAGAGAACAAGCACAAGTCATAATTGATGTTATTCCCGAACTAGAAAATATCATTGGTAAACAACCTCCCATACCAGAATTGACAGGAAATGCTTCCCAAAATCGTTTTAACTTACTATTTAGTAAATTCATTCAAGTATTAGCTAAAGCAGAACATCCTTTAGTAATATTCCTAGATGACTTACAATGGGTTGATCCTGCATCCTTAAAACTAATCAAATTATTAATCACAGACAATGAACCTAAATATCTACTATTAATAGGAGCATATCGAGATAACGAAGTCAACCCTACCCATCCCTTAACTATTGCGTTAGAAGATATTAAACAAACTGAAATTACTATTAATCAAATTACCCTAGAACCCTTAAAAGAATCTGACATTAAACAATTAATTAAAGATACCCTATTTTGTCCAGAAGCGGATATTCAACCATTAAGTGAACTTATAGTTAATACCACAAAAGGAAATCCATTTTTTATCAATCAATTATTGAAATCATTGCATGAAGATGGGTTAATTACCTTTGATTTAAAACTAGGTTATTGGCGATGTGATATTAATGCAGCTAAAATATTATATCATCATGATGATATTATTAAATTTATCACCAGTCAATTAACAAAATTACCCCACAGCACACAAGAAATATTAAAAATAGCTGCTTGTATTGGCAACAGATTTGATTTAACTACCCTATCTATTGTTTGTCAAAAATCTCCATCAGAAATATCAGAGGAATTATGGACAGCTTTACAAGAACAATTTATTCTCCCAGAGAATGAAACTTATAAATTCTTCACAGATAACAGAGATAATATAGATCAATATTCACAACAAATACAAACAATATTAGTAGAATACAAATTTTTACATGACAGAGTACAACAAACAGCTTATTCTTTAATTCCAGAAAACGAGAAATTAGCAACACACTTAAAAATAGGTCAACTTTTATTAAAAAACAGTCAATATCAAGCACAACAGGAAAATATATTGGCCATAGTTAATCAATTAAATATTGGTAGAAATTTAATTAATAGTCAAGCAGAAAAATATGAATTAGCAAAATTAAATTTAATTGCAGGTTCTAAAGCTAAATCTTCCACAGCTTATGATGCTGCTATCAAATATTTACAAGTAGGTTTAGAACTACTACCTCCAGATAGCTGGAACAATGAATATGAACTAACACTAAATCTCTATATTCAAGCTACAGAAACAGAATATTTAAACATCAACTTTACCCAGGCAGAAAATTATATTAAAATAGTCAAAGAAAATACTAAACAACTGATTGATACTATCGAAGTTGAAGAAATTAAAATTGCCATCTATATAGCACAAATGCAAATAAAATTAGGAATTGATACAGGATTAAACTTAATTAGATTACTAGGATTTAACTTAGAAAAAGCACCTCCTCCTCACTTAAATGTAGATGAATTAATCAATTTACCAGACATGAATGGGGCTGACAAAATTGCCACAATGCGAATATTAACCAACTTAACTGCTGCTAGTTATTTTGTAGATGCTTCCTTATTTCCTCAGATTATATTTACCATGATTCACCTATCCAATCAATATGGTAATTGTTCATTTTCCGCCCATGGATATATTAATTATGGCGTGATCCTTTGCGGTTTTTTATCAGATATTGATACTGGATATCGTTTGGGAGAAATAGCATTAAGTTTATTAGAAAAATTCGATGCTAAAACTATTAAATGTCGAGTTTTATTAATGTGGAATGCTAATATTGCATTTTGGAAAAAACCATTAAGAGAGAACATACCCAGTTTACGAGCAGGTTTACAATCAGGAATAGAAACTGGAGATTTAGAATATTTTTCCTATTCTTCAGCTATTTATATTATTAGTTTAATTCTCAGTGGTGAAAATTTAGAATATGTATCCTCTCAAGCAGATATTTATGTGAAAACTGTAGATAAATTTCAACAAGGAGGTACAATTATCCTGTTGAATATATGGCAACAATTAGTATGGAATTTTTCCCAAATTGACGAAGATAATCTTAATAAACACGAATTTTCTGGGAAATTTTTCCAGGAAGCGCAAACATTACCAATTCTATTAACTAGTAAAAGTTCCACTGTATTATTTTCTTTGTTTTTAGCCAAAACCATCTTTTACTATTTCTTTGGATATCCTGAATTAGCAATAAATAGTTCTGTTGCTGGTAGTGAATATTTAAAATTTGTTGTGGGACAAGTTACCATTAGTCATTATAATTTTTATTATTCTTTATCTTTATTAGCAGCATATCCCCATCAAAGTAATACCCTACAACAAGAATATTTAGAAATAGTCAGTAATAATCAAAAACAACTGTTAAATTGGGCTAAATATGCACCTAGTAATTATCAACATAAATATAATTTAGTTGCAGCAGAACAAGCTAGAGTATTAGGCAATTATTGGCAAGCAATGGAACTTTATGATCAAGCCATTATAGGAGCTAAAAAACATAAATATCTCCAAGAGGAAGCACTAGCAAATGAATTAGCAGCTAAATTTTATTTAAGTCATCATAAAGAAAAAATTGCTAAAACTTATTTAATAGATGCTTATTATTGCTATGGTAATTGGAATGCAAAAGCCAGAATTTATCAATTAGAAAATACCTATCCTGAGTTATTAGCAAATTTCATATCTCCAGCAAAAACTGATGTTAATAAAAATCAAATTAGTATATTAGTCAGTGATTCTAGAATGACAAGCGCATCAGCATTATTAGATTTAGAAACAGTGACTAAAGCATCCTTAGCTATTTCTTCAGAAATTAAAATAGATAAATTATTAGCTACTCTGATGCAGGTAATTTTAGAAAATGTAGCAGCAAATAAATCAGCATTAATTTTGCGAAGAGATGATAATTTCTTAGTTGTAGCTTTAGTTGTAGCTAATTGTAATACTGCACTGGAATGTTATCTAGAACCTCAAGTTATAGATAATAATGATATTGTACCATTAACTATAATTAATTATGTCAACCATACCGAAGAATATTTATTAATTCATGATGCAACTATAGATAAAGAATTTTCCCATGATACCTATATTATCAAATATAAACCTAAATCTATATTATGTACACCAATTTTAAATAAAGGTGAATTAATTGGTATTATTTATTTAGAGAATAACTTGACTATTGGTGCATTTACACAAGAAAGATTAAAAATCTTAAACTTAATTGCTTCTCAAGCAGCTATTTCCTTAGAAAATGCCCAACTATATAGTCAATTAGAAGAGAAAGTTAAAATTAGAACTCAAGAATTAAATGAAAAAAATCTGGAATTAGAACAAACATTAACACAGTTGAAAAATACACAATCTCAATTAATTCAAACGGAAAAAATGTCTAGTTTAGGACAAATGGTAGCAGGAGTTGCCCATGAAATCAATAATCCTATAAACTTCATTTATGCTAATGTAGAACACGCGAGAGACTATATTGAATGTTTAATAGAATTCTTAGAAATATACAACCAAGAATATCCTCAACCCACAGCCAGAATTGCAACCTATCAAGAAGAAAATCATATCAACTTTTTGTTAGAAGATTTACCAAAAATTCTTGACTCCATGATGGTAGGTTCAGAAAGAATTCGCAATATTGTTTTAGGGTTACGTAATTTTTCCCGCTTGGATGAATCAGCAATAAAACCTGTGGATGTTCATGAAGGAATTGATAATACAATCATGTTATTAAGTCCTAGATTTCAGGAAAAATTAGGATATTCTCAAAATATAGTGATTAAAAATTATGGTAAAATTCCTTTAGTTAAATGTTATGCTTCTCAATTAAATCAGGTATTTATGAATATTATTAGTAATGGAATTGACGCTTTAAAAGAGCGTCAAAATTTGCTATCTAATAAAGATAGTAATTTTCATATTATTATTACTACTCAAGTTGTTAATAATTATGTACAAATTTCTATTAAAGATAATGGTATAGGTATTAAACCAGAAATAAAAAATCGTATTTTTGATCCTTTTTTCACTACTAAACCAGTGGGGGAAGGTACAGGTTTAGGTTTATCTATTAGTTATCAAATTATCGTAGATAAACATAATGGTAGGTTAGATTGTATTTCCGAAGTTAATAAGGGAACAGAGTTTATTATTGCAATTCCTCTTGATATTAAATAATTGTGATGATTAAGTACAATTTAACAACCCTTCTTTAAATTCTGCTGCTGTTTTAAAATGAATTTCTGGCTTTTCAATTAATCCTAAATCTATCACCTTTGCTAACCTTATCAGTATATTACCATCCCGTTGTAAAATGGGTACAGGATCATTTTGCAAAACATCCAACCAAGGATCATAGGATTTACAGGATGTTATTAGATAATTTTTTGTAGGATTTGATGATTCTGACAATATTAACGGTGCATTTCTGTAGGTGGTGCGCCATTAGAAATATTAAAGGAGTATCTTAAAAATCAAGAAAAGCCTTCAAGGACGGGGCTTGTATCGCAGATTTTTGGTTACACTGCATAAAGTAAATAAACAAACCCCTGATATCTGACGCATCCTATTAATGTGCCTGTTGCGTAAGTTATATTTATGGTTGTGTAGAGGCGATCGCTTGCTTGAGTAAGGTTAACTAAAGTTGATAAATATTAAAGTATATAGGATGCGATCGCTGTATTAATCAATGTCAATTTACAAACTATCAGGTTCAATACCTAATTCTCTCAGCTTTTGAGCTAGAATAGCTGCTTTGTTCTCTGCTTTATCAGCACGCTGACGTTCAGTTTCAGCTTTTTGATGTTCAATTTCAGCTTTTTGACGTTCAATTTCAGCTTTTTGACGTTCAATTTCAGCTTTTCTAATTTCTTCTAAATTAGCTTCTTCTGGTGTAGGTATCAATTTCCCTTCTAGGCTAAAATATCTTAACCTACCTTGAGACACTCCTAAATATAACCCTAATTCCTGACTCCAATACCAACCATTTTCAGAAGGAGCAATACTTTCATATTCATGACCAACTAATCGCCATCCTACCAATTCTAGGGTATTTGGAGAAAACCAAAAATACTCAGGTGTGCGGAGGTGATTTTGATACAATTCTTTCTTGAATCCCTTATCTACTTTAGCGGTAGAATCAGAAAGTAGCTCAATGATCATATTGGGATATTTACCGTCTTCTTCCCATGTTACCCAAGAAGCGCGAGGACGTTTTTGAGTGTCTGTGACGAGAAAAAAGTCTGGTCCTCTAAAATCCCGGTTTTTTAGCTGTTTTCGGCTATAGTAAATGGTAAGATTTGCACCAATAAAGAAATCTTCTCTATCTCGCCATAACCATTCTAAACAGGTTACTAGCATTAATAATTGTGTATAATGTAAGGAGCTTTCCATCTCTGGTTCGTCGCTTAGTAGTTCTGTACAATCTGGCATTAATGCTTCTATTTCTTGTGCTGTTAAGGCCATAGATTTTATTTGGATAAGTTACTGTGTTTTATTATAAACTATCGGAATCTACACTAAGCGATAGCCAAGTGATCTGAAGGAATGGCAAATATTGAGCTAACTTATTAGCCCGTTGGTATTCACTTTCAACCTGGTGGCATTCAATTTCAGCTTTTTGTGCAAAAGTTAGCAGGCAACTATCAGCATTATAGTAGGGAATACGCAAAATGTGTTTATAAATGTGTTTATTTACATAATTTATGCTATCTGACGCGCCCTACAAGAGATTTTTTGCTGTGATACTTCCGTAGGTTATATCTGAAATCAAAGATATGAATAAATAAAAGTGCCAGATTCCGGTAAACTATGTTTTGGATGATTGGAATGTAAAGAAATATGCAAGTTGGACAAAACGTTAAATTAGTTCGTCTGCGCGATCGCGTATCCTCTGGTATAGCTGGAAAATTAGGAAAAATCGGCGTGATCACTGGCTATAAAGTCCTTGATGGTGGTGTTGGTGTGATTGTCAAATTTGACGATAACACTTCTACCTGGTTTTTTGAAGACGAAGTTAAGGCTGTATAGGTAAGTTAGTAGTTTGAGTTAAATGCTAAGTTGGTATTGACAATAGATGGTAATGGGAAATTCAAACGATGGCCTTGATACTGACATTTTTAGGTAAAAACGGCATTGCTCGCAGTAAAATAGCGATCGCTGCTGCTAAGTTATTGGCAACCCAAGGCAAGAAGGTACTTTTAGCAGGTCTTTGTGAACCTACTTTGCCCATTTTACTACAAACTACTCTCTGTGCTGATCCCCAGGAAATCTCTCCTAATTTACAAGCAGTACAGTTTCAAGTCTCTGTACTTCTAGAACGCCACTGGGAAGAGGTTAAAAAGTTAGAAGCGCAGTATCTCCGTACTCCAATAATTAGAGAAGTTTACGGACAGGAGTTGGTTGTGTTAACAGGGATGGATAACGCCCTTGCTCTCAATGCTATCCGTGAATATGATGCCAGTGATAAATACGATGTAATTATCTACGATGGTACGGGAGATACTGCCGCTTTAAGAATGTTAGGAATGCCTGAGTCGTTAACCTGGTATATTCGCAGATTTAGACAATTACTAGTTAATTCTGATTTAGGCAAAAATATCAGCGAATCGCCTTTTATCCAACCACTAATTAGCAGTCTTTTCAATGTTAATTTGACAGCAGATAATTTTTCTTTACCTACTAACCAAGCTAATGACTTTCTGGAAAAAGGTACAGATGCTTTAGCTAATCCTAGTCGAGTGGCAGGGTTTTTAGTAACTACTTCAGAAACTATTGATATTGCTAACTCCCGCTATTTATGGGGAGCGTCTCAACAAGTCGGATTAACTATTGGTGGGGTAATTGTAGTTAATGGAGAAAATACTGAGATAGCTTCAGAATTTACACCTTTACCCATGAGTATTGTACCTGATGTAAATACGGAATGGCAAGCTCTGATGGATGCCTTACCTAATTTTGCCCAACAAGCAATAGCCGCACCTAAACCCATAGAGATAGATGTGCATAATCGCCAGGTAAGACTGTTTTTGCCAGGTTTTGACAAAAAACAGGTAAAACTCACCCAAGTCGGTCCAGAAGTCACTGTAGAGGCTGGAGATATGAGACGTAATATCTTTCTACCGCCGGCTTTAAGTGGTAAACCTGTGACTGGGGCAAAATTTCAAAACAGTTATTTGATAATTTCTTTTTAGCAAGACTTACGGAAAAGGGAACGAAAGTAGGGGTAATTGATGAATTACCCCTACACAAGAATCAGGGTTTCAACTACATCTGGCGTAAGTGTTATTGAGAAAATAGGGAATAGGGAATAGGGGATAAGGTGAAAATTTTATCAATTGTCAATTGTCAATTATCAATTACCAACCAATAAATTATGAGTGATACTACACCCAATTTACCTGATATTAAAGCAGTAACAGATCAAGAAGATACTACTGCAAAAACTCGCCAATTGTTAGGAATGAAAGGGGCGAGTTATGGCGAAACTTCTATCTGGAAAATTCGCTTACAATTAATGAAACCTATTACTTGGATACCTTTAATTTGGGGTGTGGTTTGTGGTGCCGCTTCTTCTGGCCATTATGTTTGGAGTTTAGAAAACTTTCTCAAAGCATTACTTTGTATGTTGCTTTCTGGTCCATTATTAACTGGTTATACCCAAACTTTAAATGATTATTATGACAGAGAAATAGACGCTATTAATGAACCTTATCGCCCTATTCCTTCTGGTGCTATTTCTGAAAAACAAGTAATTAGTCAAATCATTGTTTTACTATTATTAGGATATGGTGTAGCTTATACTTTAGATGCATGGGCAGGTCATAGTTTTCCTAATGTGTTAATGTTGTCTGTTCTTGGGACATTTATTGCCTACATATATTCTGCACCACCATTAAAATTAAAACAAAATGGTTGGTTAGGAAATTATGCTTTAGGTGCTAGTTATATTGCTTTACCTTGGTGGGCTGGCCATGCTTTATTTGGAGAGTTAAATTGGAAAATTGTGGTGTTAACTCTGTTTTATAGTTTGGCTGGTTTGGGTATTGCTATTGTTAATGATTTCAAAAGTGTGGAAGGCGATCGCCAACTTGGTTTACAATCATTACCTGTGATGTTTGGTGTACAAAAAGCGGCTTTAATTTGTGTGGTGATGATTGATGTATTTCAAGGTTTAGTAGCAGGTTATTTGGTGAGTATTCATCAAAATTTATATGCTGCTATTTTAGTATTATTAATTATTCCCCAAATCACTTTTCAAGATATGTATTTCTTGCGAGATCCTATCGCTAATGATGTGAAATATCAAGCGAGCGCTCAACCTTTTCTAGTGTTAGGAATGTTGGTTACTGGCTTGGCTTTGGGACATAGTTTGATTTAATGCCGTTGCTGAATTGGGGTATGATATTTATTTCGCGCATCAGCGAAGCGAAACACTTGCGTTAAACACAAAGTTTCAAATTTTGAATTTCTCAATTTCATACCTGAGTTCAGCAACGCCGATTTAATTATTGGAGGTTGGTTTTTCATAAACCAACCTGTTTAACACTATAATGAGAACGCAACATTTTACAACATTTTAAAATAACACCATCATGGAAATTATCCAAAGTCTTCACACTGCTATCCTCATTACTGATTTAGAACAGTCTGAATATTTTTATAGTCATATATTAGAACTAAAAAAAACAGAACGGCCATTAAAATATCCCGGTATCTGGTATCAAATTGGTAATTATCAACTTCACCTGATAGTTGCGCCTACAGTACCCACAGATAACCAACAGGAAAAATGGGGACAAAATCCTCATATCGCTTTTGCTGTAATGGATTTAGAAGCTATTAAGAAAGAATTAACCGCTAAAAATTATCCATTTCAAGCCAGTGCTTCTGGGAGGCCAGCAATTTTTATTAAAGATCCCGATGGCAATATTATCGAACTTAATCAATTTATAGAATAATGATTTTATTCTCCATGACAACAGTTAAAATAGAGAGATTGTCAAATAATAAAAGATAAATGTTTTGGGCTGATAAAATTGCTGCTGATGCAGTAGGTGAACAAGTAGTTAATGATTCTAAGACTCCTTCTGGACGAGTTCATGTGGGATCTTTGCGCGGTGTGGTTATCCATGACGTTATTTACCGTGCTTTGAAACACGCAGGAAAACCTGTAAAATTTCTGTATGGTGTGGATGATTATGATGCGTTGGACACAGTTCCTAAATACTTAGATAAAGAAAAATTTAAGCCTTATTTGGGTTTTCCTTTGTGTAATGTTCCTTCTCCTGGTGATGGTGCAGAAGATTATGCTAAGTATTTTATTGGTGAGTTTTTTGAGATTTTTGAATACTTAGGAATTAAACCAGAAACGTATTTTTTACGCGACTTATATCGTTCGGGAAAACTTAATTCTCATATTGATATTTTCCTAAAAAATGCCCTTATGGTACGGGAGGCTTATAAAGAAGTTAGTAAAGCTGAACGTGCAAATAATTGGTATCCTTTTCAAGTTATTTGTGAAAATTGCGGGAAAATTGCTACTACTGTAACCACAGATTATAATGGTTCAGAAGTTTTTTACACTTGTAAAACTGATGGCGTTGACTATGTAAAAGGTTGTGGCCATTCTGGCTGGGTTTCTCCTTTTAATGGTAATGGAAAATTGCCTTGGAAAGTGGAATGGGTGGCTAAATGGGATGTATTAGGTGTAACTATTGAAATGGCGGGTAAAGACCATTCTCAAAAAGGTGGTTCTCGTGATGTAGCTAATGCAATTTGTCGTAAAGTTTTACAAAAACAACCTCCTTTTCATTCGCCCTATGAATTTATTCTTGTCAATGGTACAAAAATGAGTTCTTCTAAAGGTGTAGGTTCTAGTGCTAGGGAAATTGCAGATTTATTACCTGCGGAATTATTGCGGTTTTTAATGTTAAGAACTCAACCCAGAACGGTAATTAATTTTGCTCCCAATTATGAAACTACTACTCGTTTATTTAGAGATTATGATACTTTAATTAATAAGTATTCTAATTCTGCTGAATTAACTGAGGAATTAATGCCGTTATTTTACGCGCAGTTAGGAGATGAAGTTAAAACTTTCCAGCCTTTTGATTTTAGTACCTTAATTTCTTTATTACAAGTTCCTCGTTTAAATATTCAAGATGAGGTAAAACAACGTAGTTCACAACCTTTAAATGAGTATGATGAAATAGTAGTTAATCAAAGAATTGCTGCTGCGAGAAAATGGTTAGAAGACTATGCTGATGAAGAAGAAAAGTTAGTTCTTTATTTGGAACAAGTTCCAGAAAAAGCTAATGATTTGAATGTTGAACAAGTGGGATATTTGCAAAAATTAATGGAGAATTTGCAGAATATTGGTAACTGGGAAGCTGAGGAATTACAAACTATAATTTTCTCGACTACTAAGGAGTTAGGGGTTCAACAACCAATGGCTTTTAAGGCTTTATATCTATCTTTCTTGAATAAAGAAAAAGGTCCTAAAGCTGGTGGTTTGTTGTCTTATTTGGAGAAGTCTTTTGTGATTTCCAGGTTGCAGGATGTGGTTAATTTGAATCAGAAGAAGGTGGAAGTCTAAGTTATTAGTTGTAATATGGTGCGTTATACTATCAATGACGCACCCTACAAACTAATACAATATGATAGAATAGTGAATACACTTTAATTAGAGGATGTATGAGAAGTAAGAAAGCCCACGTAACGGTATCCTGTCAGTAGAAAAAAAAGCTAAGTATGAGAGCGTTACAAGAGCTATATGGAAAACTACCACAAATAGCCTAAGCCAATTATATCACTTAAGATACCATACCAGGAAAAACGAAAAATGTCAAGGGCTGAAACGACCTATTTTCGTGAAATTATTGCTCTTATTATCAATAATCTTGCAAATATTGTCAATTATTAATCTTAATCTTTTTTTAATAATTATCAATTGATGGTTAATTAACAGTTAATTGAAGGTGAGATGTGCTTATGGAAATGAAAACCGCTATAATATTAAGCCACGCAATGAAAATAAGCAGAAGGCTATGATGATGTCATTTTTATTAGAAGTTGGTACAGAAGAACTACCAGCTAATTTTTTGGGTAGCGCTATTGTACAATGGCGATCGCTAATTCCGCAAAGTTTGGCTAATCACGGCCTTAATCCCGAAAAAGTGGAAGTTTATGGCACTCCACGCAGGTTAGCTGTGGTTATCACGGGTTTACCAGAAAAACAAGCGGATAGAACAGAAGAAATTAAAGGACCTGCGGCACAAGCAGCTTTTAAAGATGGACAAGCTACTCAAGCGGCAATTGGTTTTGCAAATAAACAAGGAGTAGATATTTCTAAATTAGAGATTCGTAGCACAGAAAAAGGTAATTTTATCTTTATTAATAAGAAAATTCCTGGTCGTCCAGTATCAGCAATATTGCAAGAATTAATTCCTCAATGGGTTTGGAGTTTAGAGGGTAAAAGATTGATGCGTTGGGGTAGTGGAGATGGCAGATTTTCCCGTCCTATTCGCTGGTTGGTGGCATTATTAAATGGGGATGTTTTACCATTAGAATTACAAAATGGTGAGAAGATTGTTAAAAGCGATCGCATGACTAGATGTCATCGAGTTTTACATCCTGAAAATATCACTATTTCCCAAGCATCAGAATATGTTAACTCTCTCAATGATGGTTATGTGATTGTTACTCCAGAAACAAGAGAAAATATCATCATTGAACAAGTCAAGAATGCGGCTGCAAAATTAGGAGGATATACCCCAATTTACCAAGATTTACTAAAGGAAGTTATCAATTTAGTAGAATATCCTACCGCAGTTATTGGTAAATTTGAAGAGGATTTTCTAAATTTACCAACGGAAGTAATTACGGAAGTAATGGTAAGTCATCAACGTTATTTCCCTGTGTTTAAAAATGAGAAGTGTGAGGAATTACTACCTTATTTTATCACAATTAGTAATGGTGATCCTGCTAAATCTGATGTAATTGCTAGTGGCAATGCTAAGGTAATTAGAGCGCGTTTAGCAGATGGTAGATTTTTCTATGAAGCTGATTTAAGTAAACATTTAGAAACACTATTACCGCAATTAGAAAAGGTCACTTTTCAAGAAGAATTAGGTTCAATGAGATCCAAAGTTAATAGAATAGTGATTAATGGGGAAAAAATCAGTAATCAACTATTATTAGAAAAGCATCAAAGTCTTGATATACAAAGGTCTGCATTATTATGTAAAGCAGATTTAGTAACGCAAATGGTCTATGAGTTTCCTGAATTACAGGGAATCATGGGACAAAAGTACGCTTTAGCTAATGGAGAAAATCATCAGGTATCCACTGCTATTTTTGAGCATTATTTACCCAGAAATGCTAATGATATTTTTCCGCAGACATTAACTGGCCAAGTGGTAGGAATTGCTGATAGACTAGATACATTAATTTGTATTTTTGGTATTGGTGCAATTCCCACAAGTTCCTCTGATCCTTTTGCTTTGAGAAGGGCAGCAAATGGGATTATTAATATTACTTGGAATGCTAATTTACAGATTAATTTAGGAGGTTTAATTGATGAAATTGCCCAAAATTTTGCTACAACTTTTAATAAAGATGCTAAATCTTTAATTACTAAATTACGGGAATTTTTCCTGCAAAGATTGAAAAGTTTATTACAGGACGAAAAACAAATAGATTATGATTTGGTAAATGCTGTTTTAGGAGATGATGTGGAATACGCAGAAAGGGCATTAACAAATTTATTAGATGTGCGCGATCGCGCAATTTATTTACAACAAATCCGCAAAGATGGTACAATGGATAAAATCTATGAAACTGTCAACCGTTCCACTCGTTTAGCAGCCCAAGGAAAGTTAAATTATCAGGAATTAGAACCAGAGAAATTCATCAATCTTCAACTATTTCAAAAGACATCAGAAAGTGATTTTTACAATGCATTAGTCAATATTGTTCCCCAAACAAAAGAGTCTCAAAAAAGTCGCAACTATCAACTTTTAGTTAGCGAACTAGTAAAAATTGCTCCCACTGTAACTAATTTCTTTGATGGAGAAAATAGTGTTTTAGTCATGGATGAAAATCCACAAATTAAAGAAAATCGGTTAAATCTGCTAGGATTATTAAGAAACCATAGTCGTGTTTTAGCTGATTTTGGTGCAATTGTCAAAAACTTGTAATTAATACAGGCATCCTGCCTGTAATTCTAGTAGCACGGGCATCCTGCCTGTAATTCTAGTAGCACGGGCATCCTGCCTGTAATTCTAGTAGCACGGGCATCCTGCCTGTAATTCTAGTAGCACGGGCATCCTGCCTGTAATATTCATTCTCCATATCTAGTATTTTCCAGGGAATTTAGATCAATAAGGATCTGAATCAAACTTACCTTTTTTGACACTACATAAATAATAACCCCGTGATGGTATGCGATTCAAATCAAAAGTATCACCTCTAGGAATACGCCAAATTTTATAATCATAAAAAGTCAAAGGTTGTCCTGGTTGACAAACTTCAGGAAGATGATCACCAAAAACGAAATATACTGCTCCTTTTCCGATGCTATTGTAGAAATTTATAATGCGGCTGTTCCTACACGCATGGCCACAGCAGACTTAGAACCTGTGTCTATAGAAAGTCGCAAAAATTGGTTTAAAGGAAGAACTCCTTCCCATCTGCCTTTATGGGTGGTAGAAATTGATGGTATAATTGGTGGATGGTTGAGTTTTCAATCTTTTTATAATCGTGCAGCTTATCATGCTACGGCGGAAATTAGTATCTATATTTCTCCTAATTTTCAAGGACAAGGTTTGGGTAAAAAACTTTTACAAGAATCTATTAGTCAATGTCCAAATTTAGGGATTGAAAATCTTATGAGTTTCATTTTTGCTCATAATGAACCTAGTTTAAAACTTTTCTCATCTTTCGGTTTTCAACATTGGGGACTTTTACCTAAAGTTGCTGATTTAGATGGTGTGAAAAGAGATTTAATTATTTTAGGGTTGAATTTAGTTGAGAGTTAATGATCATCAGGAAATGTAACACATGGATGATTCTACTAAAAAAATTATCAAAGATAATTTAAAAAAATCTATCAGGAATTTTTTCCAACATCAAAAAAATCCTAATTATCAAGTCTTGGATGATATATTTCCCACAGAAAGAAGAATACGTTCTTTAATTGGGGGACTAGAAACAAGTTTAGGTACAACTTGTTGGGAACCCATAGCTAAAACTTTAGCAACATTAAATGGATTTGAAATTATAACTTCAAAAATCTTGCGACCAGAACCATTTCCAGCAATTTTACAACAGGAGTTAAATAAACTAATTGATGCAAGAGAGAATAAGTATAATAACCAAAGAATTTCCACACAAGAATGTATAAAAAGATTGAGGAATGCTGCTTTACAAATTAATGATCAAGAAATACTTAAATATACATCTCCACCTCCAGGTACAGGAGTAGATATTTACTTTTTAAAAAATGATGTTGAGTATATTTTTGATATAAAAACTACTCAACCAAATCAAAGTGGATTTAAGGGATTTAATAAACAACTGTTAGAATGGTATGCTTACAGATTAGCTAAAAACCCAGATGTTCAATTAGAAGCGCGTATTGCTATTCCTTTTAATCCTTTTAAAAAATCATGGTATGAAAAACAAAAAAGTATGTTATTAGCGTCTCCTCTGGATATTGAAAGAGATATTTATGTAGAAAATGAATTTTGGGATTTTTGTTCGGGACAGAAAAATACATTTGAGGATTTACAATCTCTTTTTATTGAGTTAGGAAAAGAAAATTTCGCAGCAGAATTTCATGATATATTTTACCCCAATGAATAAATTAAATATTAATAATTTTTAGTAACTCTTTAGTCACATACTCAACCACAGGTATAGGTACAGCATTTCCAAACTGTTTTTTAGCAACTTCATCTTTTTTATGATATGTAAAATCATCAGGAAAACCTTGTAATTTACAAGCGTGTTTTGCAGTAATAGGAATGTATTTTCTCGGATGATAAATTTTTTCCAGGAAAATATTTTTATATTGCTGGGGATGACTTGCGTAAATAGAAACAGTTGCTATATAATCTTTAGAACCAGTAGCAGTTAAAGTAGGGAAAATATCAGCATTCGGTAAAATAATTCTGTAAATATTATTAATACCTGTCATGTTTTTAGAGTTGACAAATTCATACTTGTGATCAACCGTTAACCTTAATATTCCCTTATCTACTAATGTGGTTAATTCACTAATATCTATATCAGTAATAATCTCTCGAAAATTATCAAAAGATAAAGGATTACCGTCTTTCTCTCCATATTTCTTACTTCTTCGATATTTCAAAAGAGTTAAACAAATCATTTTTTCTCTATCAGTTGTTGGAATAATATCCCAAGAATGAATTGTTGTATGTCCATTTCTTAAGTCAGAGAAAATGAAGAAATCATTTAATTCATCATCTTTTTGAAATCTTGTTCTTGATGGAGGAATTGTACCATTAAATAAAGTATCTGCATCTAATTTAACTTTTTCAATTACCTTGATATTCTTCAATTCTTCTAAAATATCTAAAACTTTTGGGTGTATATTTAATGGTTGGGGAAATTGATAATCTGTTTTCTTCTCTATATCTTTTCTCACTCCCACAATAAACACTCTATCTCTATTTTGTGGTAAACCAAAATCATAAGCATTGAGAACTTGCCACTTGACAAAATAGCCAATTTTTGTTAATTCATTAATAATTAGTTCTAAATTATCCCTATTTTTAGGACTTGCTAAACCACTGACATTTTCAAAGATAAACCCTTGTGGCCGACTTTTATTAACTAACCGAATTACATCAAACCATAATTTTCCTCTAGGATCGTCAAATCCTTTTAAATTTCCTGCAACAGACCAAGGTTGACAAGGAACACCACCAACAATTATATCAACATTTGGAGGAAGTTCATTAATTTTAGTAATATCTCCTAACTCAGTTTCATTGGTATTTAAGTAACTAATAAAGTTTTGCTTATATACTTGAATTGCTTGTTTATCTATTTCTGAATAACCTAAACATTTACCTCCTAATTTTTCTAAGGCTATTCTAAATCCTCCAATACCTGCAAATAAATCAATAAAGGTAAATTTGTGTTTTGTAGTGAGTAAGTTTAAAGGTAGTTCTACTTGTTTGGAGGTATTGGAAAAGATAGTCTTCATGTTTTCAGTTGTTTTTAAAAATAAATGTTACTGTAGTTATATGATAACATTAAATATAACATTCAAGATACTGCTTTCGGTTTTCAACATTGGGGACTTTTACCTAAAGTTGCTGATTTAGATGGTGTAGAAAGAGACTTAATAATTTTAGGGTTGAATTTAATTGAGAGTTAATGATCATGAGGAATTGTAAAGCATAGATGACTTTACTAAAAAAATTATCAAAGATATATCAAAGATAATTTAAAACAATCTATCAGGAATTTTTTCCAACATCAAAAAAATCCTAATTATCAAGTTTTAGATGATATGCAGCAGATTCCTTTGTTATGAGGTACAGTCTAAAATTCTTGGTTTTTAACTTCTACTTTATGCCTGAAAATAGAAAATAAAGTGTACCTAATTATATCCGGAAGTCCTGTAACTATAACGTTATGACTATAGAAGCCTTACCAGCATCAACTTAATAAAGATTGCCTAGTATTCACTGCTAAAGTTTTGTTACAGAAAATATCTAGCTATTAACAAAACTCAACAAAAATAAACCAGTAAAATACTTGCCAAGTAGATTTAGATACTGTTATCATATTAACTGATAAGCTAATGTGCAGCACTCACTGTATAATTAAAAAACCTGAAGTTACAGTAGCACAAGCATCTTGCTTGTATTAATTATTCAAGTTAAAGGAACAACAGCTTATATCACTTGTTACATCAAGTAATGAGACAAACACTAAAAAGACCACTACTAGTTAAACAGCCCGCAGTTGGGGGACTAATAAGGAAACTACGGTTGCTTACTGGACTTACTCAAGAACAGTTTGGGGCTTATCTAGGTGTGACTTATGGAACTTTAACCGTTGGGAAAAGGGGCGTTCTACACCTTCATCAATTGCTATGCAGTTAATTCAGCAAAAGATTGAGGAAATGGGGGAACAAGGTAAGGAATTGTTACAGAAATATTTGACAGTGTAAGCGAGAAATTTTTATTTAGCGGTGCTTCGGACGGGCAGTTATGCGATCGCTATTTGAATATTTGAATATTTGATGAACTAGTTAACTTATTAATTTATTAATTTATTGATAAGAGGGGCAAATGACTTTCACATCAAAACAGTTGCAAGTAGTAATGAAAGGCAAGGATAAAAATAGCCGTGTTGAGGCATTGCGTCAACTGTTGGGATACCCGGTGAAAGAACTTGATCCGGAAGGTTCACGATTTTGGTACTTGCGCCCCGGTAGTGATGAAAATGAAGCTGCGGAAACTTGCCCCATAGCAGTAGGTTTTTATGATGAACTTGCAGATATTACAGACTCAGAAGCTAAAAGATTTTTAACTGCTAAAGAACAGCAACAAGAAATTTACGGGCATTACACAAGCCGAATATTTGAACAACAGCCAGTAATGTATTTACTGTTACCTAGTGAAGAGACAAATGGCAGAATACCTTTAATACTTCCTGGTGAGGGTGGATTACGTCAACGGCAAATTGAAACTTTTGATTGGCATGACGATCAATTACTGGCACGATTAAAGCGTCTCACACAAGGGGAATTACCTATTGCTGCTAGAGGTTTAATGTCTGTTCCTTTGGTGGAATGGGTATTTTATGAACCAATTAAGACTGCTAAGGAATTAGCCTTAAAATTAGCACAAGCAGCCCGCGAAATTGAACAGGTTATACCCAAAGTTTACAACCAAGAACAGGAAGATGGGTATTTACATACATTACTCAAGAGTTTTCAACGGGAATTATTACCTTCTCTCAAACTCAGTTCAGATAACGAGAAGGATTATAGTTTTGCTGATATTTATGCCCAAACCATAGCCTATGCTTTGTTTACAGCTAGGGTATTTGGTCATGTCAGAGATAAAAAAGCAGGACGGACAAAAGAAACTTTATTTGATAGAAAATCAGCCTGGAAACAGTTACCAGAAACTAACCCATTTCTGCGTAAGTTGTTTAAGGATGTTTCCGAACGCAGTGCTGAAGAATTGGGTGATGAATTGATAGGAGCGATCGCTGATATTTTCATTATCCTTCGTGCTACTAAAATGGATGCGATTCTCTCAGACTTTGAGATGAAAATGAACCGGGAAGATATTGTCATTCGGTTCTATGAAGATTTCTTAGCAGCATATAAACCACAAATGCGGGAACGTCGGGGGGTTTACTACACTCCTGAACCTGTGGTTTCTTACATGGTGCGTTCTGTAGATATTTTAGTGAAGGAAAAGTTTAATAAACCTTTGGGTTTGGCTGATCCAGAAGTGATGATTCTTGACCCTGCTTGTGGTACTGGTACGTTTTTATTATGGATTTGTAAACTCATATATCAACGCTTTCAGGAGTCACCAGCAGCACTCACGGCAGGGTTAGATGATAAGTCTTGGTCTGGTTATGTTAAAGAACGGTTGTTGCCTAGAATATTTGGTTTTGAGTTGTTAATGTCTCCCTATGCGATCGCACATCTAAAAATAGGGTTGTTTTTAGAAGAAACAGGGTATCAAGTTGATAGTGGTAAGCGGTTGGGAATCTATTTAATTAATACTTTAGAAGATATTACATTAAGGAATGAAACCCAACAGTTAAACCTAGCTATTCCCCAAATGGAGGAATTAATTGCTGAAGAAGCTAAAGCAGGTTCTAGGATTAAAAAACAAGAACCAATTATGGTAGTAATTGGTAATCCTCCCTATTCAGGACATTCTGAAAATAATAATCCTTGGATTAAGGAATTAGTTAATAATTATTATTTTGTTGATGGTAAATCTTTAGGTGAGAAAAATCCAAAATGGTTACAGGATGATTATGTTAAATTTATTAGATTTGCACAATGGCGAATTGATACATCTGGACAAGGAATTTTAGCATTTATTAGTAATCATGGGTTCTTAGATAATCCTACTTTCAGGGGAATGCGTCAGCATTTGATTAATAGTTTTGATGGGATTTATATTTATGATTTACATGGAAATAGTAAGAAAAAAGAAACTGATTTAGATGGTGGTAAAGATGAAAATGTCTTTGATATTCAACAGGGCGTAAGTATTACTTTAGCTGTTAAGGGAAAAGATAAATATACTCATCATGCCCATTTATATGGGTTGAGGGGGTACAAATATAATGTATTGACTGAAAATACCGTTAATACTACTAATTTTAAAGAAGTAAAACCACAATCTGAGTTTTATTTATTAATTCCTCAAGATACAGATTTATTTGCAGAATATGAGCAGTATTTTAAAATAACTGATGTTATGCCTGTAAATTCTGTAGGTATTGTGACAGCTAGGGATAAATTAACTATTCAAGATAGTCCTGAAGAAGTTTGGAATATTGTTAATGATTTTGCTGCTTTAGATATTGAAGAAGCTAGAGAAAAATATAATTTAGGTGAAGATTCAAGAGATTGGAAAGTTGAATTGGCACAAGATGATATTAGAAATAGTGAAATTGATAAAAGTAAAATTATACCAATTTTATACAGACCTTTTGATATTAAATTCACTTATTATACTGGAAAAAGTAGAGGTTTTATTTGTATGCCTCGTCCCGAAGTTATGAAAAATATGTTATTAGGTGATAATTTAGTTTTGATGGCTTGTCGTCAACAATCTCAAAAAAGTATTTGGAACTTATGCTATGTAGGTTCTAATGTTACAGAAAGTTGTACAGTTTCAAATAAAACAAAAGAAATTAATTATTTATTTCCCCTTTATCTCTATCCCGACACAAGTAAACCCCAAGAACTCCAACAACAAAAACGCCCCAATTTTTCTGAAAACTTCGTTAAAAAAATAGAATTAAACCTTGGTTATTTACCCACTCCAGAAACCATATTTTACTACATATACGCCATCTTCCACTCCCCGACATACCGCAGCCGCTACGCTGAATTTCTGAAAATAGACTTCCCCCGTGTTCCCCTCACCAGTAACAATGAATTATTCTGTCAACTTGCAGAATATGGAGAACAATTAGTAGCACTGCACCTAATGAAATCACCTAAATTAAACAATCTGATTACCCAATTTACAGAAAATGGTGGTAGTCAAATAGTAGACGCAGGACATCCTAAATATACCAAGGGTGCAGTAGTCATCAACAAAAAAGGTGACAAATTTATGGGAGTACCAGAACAAGTTTGGAATTTTTATATAGGAGGTTATCAAGTATGTCAAAAATGGCTAAAAGACCGCAAAGGCCGCACCCTAAATGATGATGACATTCAACATTATCAGCGTGTGGTTGTGGCACTTAAAGAAACTATGGAGTTAATGCAGTTAATTGATGATGTAATACCAGAGTGGCCTATTCAGTAAATGTTTTAACCGTCTTGATGTTTACTATAGTGAAAATATGCTACCATAAGGTGGTAGGTAATTGATAACAACCTAAGTTGCCAGTTATAAATAGACCTGAATATTTGTAACTAGAAAATCTCTGTTTTCATCCTGTTAATTCTTTAATCCTGGACATTATCTCGACTACGCTCGATAACCACCTGATTCTGATTACGCTCGATAACCACCTGATTCTGACAAGGAAAAAAATATGCAAATTTCTATTGTTTTACCCGATGCTATAGCTCATCATCTGACAGAAAAATGGGGTGATTTAGATAGTAGAATCATGGAAATGATTACAGTTGAGGCTTATCGTCAAGGTTTAATTAGTGTAGGTAAATTAAGAGAATTATTAGGTATGGAAACCCGTTTAGAGGTAGATACTTTTTTGCAATCTCAAGGCATTGATCTAGCTTATAATGAAATGGATTTAGAGCAAGATCACCAAACACATCAAGAATTACAAGAATCAGGCATTTTATAGAATAATGTTAGTTATATGTGATACCTCTCCAATTTGTTATCTAGTGTTAATTGATGAAATTGACATACTTGCTCAACTTTATCATCAAGTGCTAATTCCCCAGGTAGTTCAAGAAGAATTATCTCATAAAAAATCACCAGATTTAGTTCGGAATTGGATTAATGATTCTCCTGGTTGGTTAATTATTAAAAATATTGATATTTCTGGAAGTCCAGATTTAGAAGTTTTAGATCCAGGAGAAACAGCAGCTATTCTTTTAGCGAAAAAAGAAAATGCCAATTTAATTATTATTGATGATGGACTAGGAAGAAAAATTGCCAGCGAACGCGGTTTAAAAGTGACTGGTTTACTGGGAGTTTTAGAGCAAGCAGCATCTCAAAATTTAATTGATTTACCTGATGTTATTAGTCGTTTACAAAAAACAAGTTTTCGAGCTTCATCATCATTGCTAAATTCTTTATTGAAACGTCATTCTTATTAAGAAAAATGATTTATTTTTTTCAGGACTTATGCAAAACATCACGAAAGTAGCGGTAATTCATGAATTACCGCTACACAATAATCAGGGTTTTGGTAACATCGTGCGTAAGTCCTTTTTTTAACTCTTAATCAAATGCTAGAAAACTTTATCCAGGAACTAATTCGGAAACAACGCCCTTACTACCTACTACAAGGTAATCCCATCAAAGGCATTGAAAATCAATATTGGCTAATATTCAAACATCGTGACGCAGACAACCTACTGCATAAAGTCGTAAAATTCTTAGGTACTGGTAACAAACAAGCAACTTATAAACTATTAAGAATAGACCCGAAAACCGCCAAAATCTTTGAATACACCCCCATCAAACAAGGTGACTTACCCAGCACTACTTTACTAAGAACATCCAAACTTAGCATCATTGAAAACTTCCTAAAACAAGAAAACGTCACCAAAGAAAAAGCCTTATTTACAGGAAGTTTCTTAGAAATTACAGGTCGTCAACGCCGTTTTAATTTACCAAATGATTTAGATAAATATCATAAGTTTTTCACTAAAGCCCTGGAACGCAGTAAAATTTATCGTCGTTCCACTGCTTATTTTGATAGTGGTGTTTTAAAATTATATGAAGAACCCTTGGCCGCAATTATTCAAACAGAAGGACAAATTCGTTTATTAATGGACTGGCAGGGATTTACTAAAAAATCAGATATTCAAGAATTAGAAAAATTACACGACCCCAATTATCGCGCCGAATTTGCTCAACGCACTTTACAAGAATTTCTTCAGGGTTTAGAAGACAGTGAGTTAAGTAATACAGAAATATTAGCTGAATTAGTCAGACTGGGATTTTTACAAATCAAACTAATTAAGATGGAATCAGGTAAAGCCATCTATCATAAAAAAACAGGTATTCTCAGTGACCAATTAGAAAACCATATTCAACATGACGGTTCAGATAATTTTACTCGCGCTGCACATTCTAACAATGCTGAAAGTGTAACTTTTTTATATTCTTGGGATGAATTAGATACAGAAGCAATATTAGACAGTATTAATCAATTTGATGCAGAATGGGAACAAGAAGATTTAACCTTTGACTTAAGCCTAGAATTTTTACAACAGGTATTAACAGAACGAGAACGGCGCAGTCAGTTAAAAACACCAATTATAGAATCTATTACCCCTGAAGAATTTCCCCCAGGGGAAACTACAACCGTTGAAATTACGGGTGAAAACCTAGACAAAATAGAAACAATAGAAATTATTGATGATCCGTGGGTAACTGTCACCATTGACAACCAAGAACCAGAACGGATCATTGGCCAAGTTAAAGTAGATCCAGATCACCCACCAACACCCCTGGAGTTGAAAGTCAAAACCACCGGGGGAACTTACCAGACAACACCCAAAAAACCGCCTGTAGTTAGTCAATCTTTAGAAATTCCTGAATTTCCAGAAATTGAAGGATTTAAACAAGCGGTAGAAATGATTTTAGCAGGTAATCATGGCACACCGGAAGACTTCCTTTACTGGTTAGCACAACAGCGTCCTAAACAGTTTCGAGTAGAACGCAGTGATTTACTTGATGAACTGTTAAATCAAAACATCTTATTTGAACACCAAAAATCAGGAGCGCAACATTGTCTAAGAGTTATGCAAGATTTTGGTGTGGCTATCTGTGCAGATGCCGTAGGTTTAGGTAAAACCCGGTTAGCTGCTACCGTTGCCAAATTATATCGTCAGCAGAATGGACAAATAAAAATCGCTATTATCGCTGCTAAAAAACTTCATGCTAACTGGGAAAGGGAATTAGCAGAATTAGGATTTCAACCCAAAGATTACGAACTTTATAACAAAAACCTGATGAGTCGTAAGGGTGGAGACTTCCTAGTAAACTTTAATCGTTATGGTGGACCAGATTTAGTAATTATTGATGAAGCCCATGAAGGTATTCGCAATTATAGAAACCGTATTCACAAAACCTGTGTACAAATTCAGGAACAAGATAGAAAATATAACAGAAAACGTTACTTTCTGCTTTTAACCGCTACACCTTGGAATAACCGCAGGGAAGATATTTATAACATCCTTTCACCATTTATCAGCCGTCCAGAGGGCTTTAAAGATTTAAAATTCCCTGCCGAAGTTACTCAGT
The DNA here is from genome assembly GCF_014696225.1 of Anabaena sp. FACHB-1237. Classification (GTDB taxonomy): domain Bacteria; phylum Cyanobacteriota; class Cyanobacteriia; order Cyanobacteriales; family Nostocaceae; genus FACHB-1237. Next base: position 78,500 of record NZ_JACJPV010000020.1, read on the forward strand.
GGTTTGAAAATCGAGAGACTGGTGTAGAAAACTTTACAGATGATACAGAACTATTCCGCCGTATTTATCGAGAATTGTTTTTGCAGCGCACTAGACAAATGCTGCGGGAAGCTACACCAGATTTAAACTTATATGCCAAACGGGTAGCGGAATGGTTGCCAGTGCAATTTGAAGTTAGTACCGAACAGGCACTAGACCAAATTTTTACCCAATTTGAAACTAGTCTTTATATTCCTTTTGCTGACCCTATTCGTTATTTAACAGGTAATGTAGAACAGCGCAGTTTACTAGCCAACCAACGCCGGTTTTTTCTCCAACGGGCTGAATCTAGTATGTATGCTCTAAGTCGAACTATCAAAAACTTTGGTGATCGGATTCAAGGGATGCAGACCCGTTTAGAGTCAGTTTCTCCTGATGCAGACGGACTCAAAGAATTTTTACTAATTCATTACAATTTTGAATCAGATAAAAAAAATCAACCAGAAAGTTTCTTAGATGATTATAAAGATGAAGATTATAAAGATGAAGATTATGAAGAAGAAGACGATGACGAAAATGAAGCAGAACAACAACAACAACAAAAACGTCAACAATTAAGACGTTCTATTGATATTCTCACAGATAACTTACGAGATAATCCTAGCAATGCCCAAAAAATTTATTATCGGATGTTGAATGATTGTGAAAATGACTTACAACAATTAAAGCAAATTCAAACTTTATTAATAGATGAATTTTTAGTTGATCACAAAAAACAACAAGTTACCCAAAAAGTCCGCGAGTTAGTCAAACTGGGACATAAGGTACTACTAATTTCTACATTCAGTGATACCGTGATTGATTATTACCGTTACATGACTCGTGATAGTGCGATCGCATCTAAAGGCATTGGAATGTTAATTGGTTCTACAAAATTATATTACCCCAACAATTCAGACAAAGCCCAAAAAATCAGCCCTGCTAACGTATTACAACCTAAACGCAGTCCAGTTACTTCAAATCGCCAAAGTATCTTGAGATTATTTGCCCCCAATGCTACCTGTAAAAATCCTACAGAACGCCCTACAAAAGAAGAAGAAATTAACGTATTAATTGGTTCAGAAACCTTATCAGTAGGTCAAAATCTGCAAAATGCTGATTATTTAATTAATATTGATTTACCTTGGAATCCAATGATTTTAGAGCAAAGAATTGGACGGATTGATAGACCGAAACAACACAAAGCAGAACATATTTATATTTATTATGCAAACAGTGAAAGTCAACTACTTAGACAAGCATCTCGACTAGCAAATTTACATAAAAAACTGGTAGGTGAATTAGCTCAACAAGATGGTAACGTCACAAATATTGAAAATAATCCTCACATTCCCACTATTTCTAGTATTAATACCTTAGGACCTTCTATTTATGGTGATACATTATTTGACGATGAAATTTTACCAGGATATGTAGATTTTATTCAAAGTCTAGTGAAAGCTAGGAAAATGGAACAAAGTAATTTACAAGAGGATGCTTATAAAAAACAAGAAACTAATCGAGATGTTTACACCCAAAATGAAATATTACACAGTGAAGAATTGAGTGAATTATTAAAAAGATTAGGTGAAGATTATCAGGCCAATCCCATTGCTGTAGGTCGGATCAATGAACCAAACCAACCAACCGGACTAATAGCCTTAACAGTGCGATATTTTGGACCCAATGGTGAACCAATTACAGACAAACAAGAAACCCTATTTTGGAACAATATCACAGGAGAAAAAGACGGTTATGGTTTAGCGATCGCCACTGCTATCAAAACCCCCATAGCCAAGAATATATTTTCCTCAAAATACTTACTATCATCGGCTGAATCAATTTACAACGAACTGGTAAAATTAAAACAACAACGTAGTGCAGAATTAGAACAGCCGGAAACTTTAGAAAACATTAATATTACATCTGAACGGATTAGCAAAATTCAACGTCGGCTAAGTAGGCTTGATAGCCTTCCAGATGGTTTAGATAGAGTGATGGTTAAGGGTACACTCAAAAAACTTAATTCTTGGAAGGAACGTAAACTTGTACAAAAACTTTTAAAAGATTATACGGATGGAGATAAAACCAGTTTAGATGATGAAAAATTTGTCATTCAATTAGTTCAAGATACAGATAAGTTAAATCTTATTCTCACTGAAGGGATTAAACCTAGCAGTATGCAAATTTCTTTATCTGCACTTTTATTCACTTTTATTGATTAGATATTAATAACTTTTGAAACTGACACCAAATAGCTTATTCCTTTTGATTTTGCATAGTCAGATAGTTTCATTCTCCAATCATAACACAAATGATTATATTTGACTATATTTGACTATGTTTGACTATATTTTTGTGATTTAAACTCAATACTGATATTATTCTAGCAAAATCGGCACGAGCAGCAGATTTTACTAGAGATAAAATTTTACTTCATCTTGGTCAGGCGATCGCTCAACCTCGTTCGTCTGTGGGATTGCCCTGTCGAATAGGGATAACTGAATCAAGGTTATATCTTCTTTGTCCACCCTGGGTAAAGATGCCTTCGATTTTCCCGTCTTCAAGCCACCTTTCAAGGGTTTTGGT
>NZ_JACJPV010000021.1 GCF_014696225.1 Anabaena sp. FACHB-1237
CTAACTTACCAGTCTATCATCAACAATCAAATCCTGTACATCGTGATTTGTGACAAAATCAAAGTTTAGCGATCGCACACAAACACTAACTTACCAGTCTATCATCAACAATCAAATCCTGTACATCCTTAAATCCTGGATATCCTGATTCTGACAACTTGACAAAATCCACAATTCCATGTATAGTTTAAATACCTTCTCATCCTATACCCAAAAATAACAAAATTAAATATTAACCCAGTACCCTAAAAAAATGCCAAAAAAATCGAGTCGCCAGAGGCGACAAAAGGGTAAAAAAACCCAAAGGTCAAAAGGGCAAGAGTATAAAGGGCTACAAAGTCCTCCCCACCCCACACACAACACGAAAACCGATATCGTAGCTGAGGAGGTCGCGCTCCGCCCAAGCATTAAGGTTGCGAGACGCAGAACGGCAGATGTAAGGATTGTTGATCCAAGAACCACCACGCAGTACAACGTATCCATTTTCCCCACCTCTTAGGCTTGTCCAAGCACTGCCATCTGTAGGCGCATCTATATAATTTTCGTGCCACTCATCTTCGCACCATTCCCATACATTACCACACATATCATATAAACCGCAAGGGTTAGCCGGAAAAATTCCTACTTCTGTGGTTTTTTCTCGAAACTCTCCTTTTTGTCCCTGTCCATAATTACCAGGATAAACCTCACCTTGATATTTCCAGTCAGTTCCTCGATAATTTGCTAAATCAGTAGAAATAGTTTCCCCAAAATAAAAGGGGGTAGTAGTTCCACCACGACAAGCATACTCCCATTCAGCTTCACTAGGTAAACGATAGGTTTTTTGCGCCTTTTGGGAAAGTCTAGCACAAAATTCTTGAGCATCATACCACGATACACACTCAACAGGTAGATGATCACCTTTAAAATAAGATGGATCAGAGTTTAAATCAATGTTAACCTTTTCTAGTGCAGCTACAGCTTGCCATTGTTTTTGAGTAATGGGATATTTACCCATGAAAAACGGAGGAACATTAACTTGATGTTGTGGACTTTCAGAATTATATCTTTCTTCCTCATCATCTGGAGAACCCATGATAAAAGTACCTCCAGGAATAGCCACCATTTCTAAAGTTACACCATTTCCCAAGTCTTCAATAAATAATCTCGCTTTTTTGCGACTGCGTTGAATTTCCCAACTTTTCCCAAAACCGAAAATACCCGGTTTTTGAATTAACTTAGCGGTTTCAAATTCAAAGCTGGTAACAGAAATACCTAAAAACTTTTCTGGTTGGGGTGGAGGTGTGGGTAGTTTTTGGGGACGATATTCATATTTAACTCGTTCTTCAATTTTAAGCACATCTTCTGACTTTAAACCCAAAGATTCACGGAATTGTGCTAATTCTGCTTCTGTTTGTTGACTAAAGGGAAATTGTTCTTGTACCACTTTAATTAATAAATCTTCATATTCCTGAAGTCGGGTTTCATAGTCTCGCACTTGTGCAATAGCATATTGATATACTTCCTTAGCATCTGCTTCTGATAAAGCTAATCTTTGTCTTTCCTGTTTTAAAAGTTGTTCTGCTACTACGGATAATTTTCCGTTTCCTTCCTTTAATCTTTTAATAACTTCATTACAATACACATTTTTAGCAGGAGTAAAAACTATTGTTCCCGTAGATGGTTCTAATAATGGTTGTAATGCTGCTAATGCTTCTTTTGCGGAGGGGTAGCGTTTATCAGCTTTACGCCGGATCATGGTAGTTAAAAATTCTGCCAGATAATCACTCACCTGTAAATGAGAATAACGCCAAATTTTTTCAGCATAATCATCTTCTTCTAATTTTTGCGGATCAATACCAGTTAAAGCATAAATAGCAGTCATGCCCACAGCGTAAATATCACTAGCATAACAGGGTTTACCCAAAAACTGCTCATGAGGCATATATCCAGGAGAACCAGCTACCGTACTTCCACCTTGGGGGTTAAGGATAATTGAACCGAGTTCTTTGACTGAGCCAAAATCAATCAAAAAGATTTTACCATCTGGTTGACGACGCATTAAGTTTTTCGGCTTAATATCGCGGTGAATTACTCCTTCATCATGAGTGTGAACAAAAACCAGAATTTCTAAGACTTCTTTTAATAATTGAATCACATTATCTTCACTCCATCGCTTACCGTGAGCAATTTCTGTACTCAGGTCATTTCCAAGAATGTATTCTTGACTAATATAATAGTTATCATCTTGGCCAAAATATGCCAGTAATGTGGGAATTTGGGGATGTTTACCCAGTTTTTCCAATACTATGGCTTCTTTTTCAAAGAGTTTGAGAACACGCTGATCGTTTTTATGAATAGTATGGAGTTGTTTAACCACACACAAGGGATGACTAGGTAGTTGATGATCTTTTGCAAGGTAAGTAACAGCAAAACTACCTTTACCTAATTCGCGGATAATTTCGTAACGTTCTGCTAGTAAAGTCACAATAGGGCTATTAGTTTTTAAAATGTTTAAAAATATATGACTAGTAGTATACAGGATAGAGGGGTGATATGTGTAACATCTCAATGATGAATTTTTATTAATACCCTGTTAATACTTAGCATTAACTATTTGCGATTATATTTGGAACAGGCAACAGGAAGTAAGGTTAGTTAATGGTTAAGTTGGTAATTTGGACAATGTGGATTTTTGTAGATAAGATTATAAGATTAATCAATGGGTTAGGTTTTGAGCGATCGCTTAAATCCTAAGTTCTTTGGCTGACTGCTAACTACTTAAAAATGTTTTTCCTATAAGATAAGGTTGGAAAACTCAATGAACAAAAAATTTCTATTAACTTTGCTTTCTAGTCCGGTTTTATTTACATCTATAATATCTACAGTGATGCTGACTAGACCAGTTCATGCTAGTCCTGCTAATACTTCTGCTGGTACTCATCTCTCTTGTGTGATGTCTCCTCATACTGCAACACCTCAAAAGGTATGTATTCAGGTAAGCAATACTCCTGCCAATGTTACTATATCTTCTACTCAAGTAGCACAAGCAACTGGCAATGATGCGGATGAGTTAAATTTCTCTGATGCGGAAAGTGATCAAGCTATTAAGTTATTTGGTTGTGACTGTCCAGTTTGTATTAATGCTGTACGTCAGTTAAATGGTTTACCTCCTCTACCTGTGTAACCTCTACCTGTGTAAATAGCTATGAGTTGGGTTTTTAAACCTAACTTACTTGATTAAGCGGACAAGATAGTTCTTCCTCATCAAGTTTATTATAACAAGTTTTTTGGTGTTTGTCAAGGGGTAAATCTTTTTTGGACCCCCTTTTTTTCGTGTTTGAGAACTTTACGAATTACGAATTACTTTTTTAATCACGTCTGTGGGTACTTCGTCAGTTACAGTAACTTTACCAATAGCTGTGGGTAAGACAAAGCGGACTTTTCCAGATTTGACTTTTTTATCAAGTTGTAGGGCGTTAATAAGTTGTTCAATATCTACCGTGTCTGGTACTTGAGTTGGTAAGTTGGCTTTTTTAATTAAGGTATTTTGGCGTTTTGTATCTGTATTTGTCCACATTCCTAATTCTACGGCGATTTGTCCGGCCGCAACCATGCCAATTCCTACAGCTTCTCCATGTTTGAACATTCGATAGTTGGTTAAACTTTCCACAGCATGGCCAATAGTATGACCATAATTCAAAATTGCCCTTAATCCTGATTCTTTTTCATCTTGGCTGACAACATCTGCTTTTGCTTGACAGGAATGGGTTAATATGGTATCTATCAGGTCGGACTTGATGTAGCGGAGTTGGTCAAGGTGTTTACTGGCTTCTAACTGAGTGAATAGTTCAGTATCCCAAATTACACCATATTTGATCACCTCTGCCATTCCTGCGCGAAATTCGGCTGTGGGTAGGGTTTTTAAGACTTGAGGATCAATTAATACTAAACTAGGTTGGTGAAATGCACCGATGAGGTTTTTACCTTGGGGATGGTTGACACCGGTTTTACCGCCTATGGCAGAGTCTACCATAGCCAGGAGACTGGTGGGAATTTGCACAACGTTGATCCCCCTCAGCCATGTAGCGGCTGCAAAACCTGTCATATCACCAATCACACCTCCTCCTAATGCTACCATGGTGGATGAGCGTTCTAAGCGGTTTTCTAAAGCGATGTCATAAAGTTTTTGGATGGAGTTAAGGGTTTTGTAACGTTCTCCTGGAGGGAGGTTGTAGTGAATGACTTGAAAACCGGCGTTTTCTAGAGAAGCGATCGCTCTTAGTCCATAATGTTTGAATATCATGGGGTTGGAAACTAGGAGGACTTTTTTACCTAGTTTTAGATGTTGCATTTGTGCGCCAAGTTGCTCTAAACTACCTGGTGCGATCGCTATATTATAGGATTTTTCTGGTATATCTACTTTTATCACAGTCATGGATCAAGCCTTGAGAAGCGCCCAGTTTATTGTACATGATGATGAGAATATTCAGGAGTGAAGAGCAAGAATTTTCATGGTTTTACTGTCACCTGTCACCTAATCATCTATCATCTAGTTTTTATGCTTGAATATATTTAGTCAATTAATCAAGTAATTAGGAGAATGATCCATGACTGCTGCTATTGAATATGTGGTATTTTTAGGTGCGTTTTTGACTATTGCTGTAGGTCTATTATTTGGTCTACGAGCTGCTAAAATTCTCTAATCCTACAATTCTACACTAATAAAACCCACATTCCTGTGGGTTTGATATTTTCCCATATATAGAACTTGTGTGAGTAAGATTCACTAAATAGATGCAGATCAAGGTAAATAGAAAGATATTGTACAGCAGTTTCCGTTATTATGAGGATATTAGAAATCTTGTGAAAATCATGGTAAGCTAATGTGCAGCACTCACTGTATAATTAAAAAACCTGAAGTTACAGTAGCACAAGCATCTTGCTTGTATTAATTATTCAAGTTAAAGGCACAGAAACTGCTGTATCTAAATTTGCAATTAAGCTAATGTGCAGCACTCACTGTATAATTAAAAAACCTGAAGTTACAGTAGCACAAGCATCTTGCTTGTATTAATTATTCAAGTTAAAGGCACAACAGCTTAGGAACAATTCACGAATTGTCCTTACAAGGGTTTAGAGTTTATACACATTTAATTATCACAGGATGTTTATTAGCGTAATAATTAAGTAGTTAAATAAATCTAATCTTATGAAATTCAATCGCATTCAAGTTAAGAAGCATCTCCAATCATTTAATTTCACCACACTATTTATTGAAGAATTAGGTTGGGATTATACTGATATTTCTCCTATTTATTTAACAGTAGATATGGAGAATTATAAGTTAACAGGTATTGCCCAAAAACGTGGTTTAATGGTTTATCATTGTTTTGGTGAAAATGGTAAATTACCAATTAATAAAACTAGAAGAAAAATAGATGAAGAAATGACTAATTATAGTCATGAACATTTAATTATTTATACAGATGAAGCCCAAAAACAACAAATTTGGCAATGGGTAAGACGTGAACCAGGAAAACCTGTAGCTAGTCGAGAAAATAACTATCATATTCATCAGTCTGGTGAAAGTTTAATTCAAAAATTAGAAGCTATTTATATTAGTTTAGCAGAAGAAGAAAATTTAACCCTATCAGAAGTTACTAAAAAGACAAAAAAAGCCTTTGATGTTGATAAAGTTACCAAGAAATTTTATGAAAACTTCAAAAAAGAATATAGTACATTTTTAGGGTTTATTAACGGTATTCCCGTAAAATTTGATCAAGAATGGTATGCTTCCTTAATGCTAAACCGTTTAATGTTCATTTACTTTATTCAACGCAAAGGTTTTTTAAACAACGACTTAGATTATTTAAGAACTAAATTAAATCAATGTCAACAAAATAATGAACAAAATAATCAGTTCTACTCATTTTATCGTTATTTTCTATTAAGACTATTTCATAATGGTTTAGGAAGTCAAAATAGAACTCCTGAATTAGAAACATTATTAGGGAAAATTCCCTATCTCAATGGTGGTTTATTCACTGTACATTATTTAGAACAAACCTATCCAGAAATTACTATTCAAGATACTGCTTTTACCCAAATATTCAACTTCTTTGATCAGTATAACTGGTATTTGGATGAACGTCCATTAAAAAATGATCATGAAATTAACCCTGATGTTTTAGGTTATATCTTTGAAAAGTACATTAACCAAAAACAAATGGGAGCATATTATACTAAAGAAGATATTACAGAATATATTAGTAAAAATTGCATTATTCCCTATTTATTCGATGCTGTCAAAAGTGAAAATATTGAAAATTATGACATTTGGAACTTATTAAAAGATAACCCAGAACGTTATATTTATGAAGCAGTGAAAAAAGGGGTAAATTTACCATTACCTGATGATATTGCTATTGGTTTAAATGATATTGCCAAAAGACAAAGTTGGAATTTACCAGCAGATGAAAATTATGGTTTACCTACGGAAATTTGGAGAGAATATATTACCAGAAAAAACCGTTATGTAGAAATTAGAGAGAAATTGGTTAATGGAGAAGTTAAGAGTATTAATGATTTAATTACTTATAATTTGAATATTCGTCAATTTGCAGAAGATGTCATTAATAATTGTCAAAAACCGCAATTTTTATATAATATCTATCAGCAATTAGGTAAGATGTCTATTCTCGATCCTACTTGCGGTAGCGGTGCTTTTTTATTTGCTGCTGTGAATGTTCTTGAACCTCTTTATGATGCTTGTTTGGAAAAAATGACAAGTTTTATAGAAGATAATGATAAAGATAAGACTATAAAACAGTTTCAACAAATTTTAAATGATGTGAAAGTTCATCATAACCGACGTTATTTTATTCTCAAGAAGATTATGTTAAATAATCTCTATGGGGTAGATATTATGGAGGAAGCGACGGAAATTTGTAAGTTACGTTTATTTCTCAAATTAGCAGCACAAGTAACTCCAAATCATAGTTTACCTAATTATGGAATTGAACCTTTACCAGATATTGATTTTAATATTCGTGCGGGTAATAGTTTGGTAGGTTTTGCTAGTTATGATGAGGTAAAAAAGGCGGTGGAAGGTTCTCAACAATTGAAGTTAGACTTGTTTAGTGATATGACAAGAATTGATGAGAAAGCAAAGCGAGTTAGTGAGGTTTACCAAACTTTTAGAGATATTCAATCTGCTACGGTTTATAGTAGTGATTTTACTGGTACTAAGCAAGTTTTACAAGAGTCTTTGGATAGTTTAAATGAGGAGTTGAATGAGTATTTAGCGCGGGAATATGGGATAGATGTTAAGAATAAGCAGGAGTTGGAAAAGTGGAAGTTATCTCATCGTCCTTTTCATTGGTTTGTGGAGTTTTATGGTATTATCAATCGTGGTGGTTTTGATGTGATTATTGGTAATCCTCCTTATTTGGAATATAAAGATATAAAGGACAATTATCAAATTCTTGATAACATCACAAAGAATTGTAGTAATCTTTTTGCATATATTTTAGAAAAATGTACATTTATCAGTCATATAAAATCTTATATTGGAATGATTATCCCTTTAAGTGCGTTTAGCACTGATAGAATGCAACCTCTAATTAATTATATTAAAAGAACGTCCTTAGATTTATACTTAGCTAATTTTAGTTGGCGGCCAGGAAAACTTTTTGATGGAGTTAATCTACAATTAACTATTATGATCCAAAAAATAGGATATACAAGCAACATAAATAACAACATTTATACAACTAAATATATTTTATGGGAATCCGAAACTCGTAATGAACTATTTTCCAAAATTGAGTTTATTCTAACTAATGATAATAGATTATTAGGATCTATCCTAAAATTAGGATATGAGAAATCAGTATTAATATTAGATAAATTAAGAAAGGAAAGAAGTGAAATAGGGCATTACTTTACGAAAAAATCCAATAATATTGTATTTTATAGACGTGGTGGATTATATTGGAAGGTTTTTGTAGATTTTACAACAGAATCAAGTGAAGAAAAAATTATTTATCTTTTAGAAAATGTAGATAAATATTTGATAATTGCTGTATTAAGTAGCAATATTTGGTTTTGGTATTTTACTATAACTTCTGATTGTCGTCATTTAGGAAATAGAGACATTAATACTTTCCCGCTTGATATAAAAACATTACCAGATAAATTGTATAAAAAGCTGGTTATTTTGGGACGAAAATATGTAAATGACTTAAAATTGAATGCAGAAAACACAACGAGAGTTTATAAAGGGAAAAAAACTGTAGAATGCTTATCTTTTAAAATCAGTAAATCCAAACCTATAATAGATGAAATAGATAAAATATTAGCAGAACATTATGGACTTACAGAAGAAGAACTAGACTTTATCATCAACTATGATATAAAATATCGCATGGGTAAAGAATTAGCAGAAGAGGATAATTGACAATTGATAATTGACAATGAACAAAGAATTAAGTACCTTTTAGACGAGTAAAATTATGCCTATTAAAAGCACATTAAAACAATTTGCTATCTGTGTAAAAAATGATAATTACCCAGCATCATTAGAAACTAGAAAAATCTATGAAATTATACCCGATGAAAAAGCTAATCAACATCAAATGATGCGTATAATAGATGAATCAGGGGAAGACTATCTTTATGCAAATTCCTATTTTATTGTACTGGAGTTACCCACAGAAAATCGAGAATTATTAACTTTATTTAGTTAAAAATGTAGCTACTATGGTAAATTAATAACAGGAGTAAAATTATATGACTGTAAAAGAACTTATTCAAGCAGAAATTGACAAAATACCAGAAGAAGAACTGAATAACCTTTATCAGTGGATAAAAGAATTTACAGATAAAATAAATCATGTAAAAAATGGAATTATATCATCCCAAGAAAAACATCTCTCTAATTCTTACCCTTATCATGATTTAGATTATCTTGCAGGAACATGGAGTGAAGAAGATGAAATTGAATTTTTACTTAATACTAAACAATTTAATGAAATAGATCAAAAATTATGGCAATAAAATCAATTTTAATAGATACAAATGCTTATACTGCTTTTAAACGTCATCAAAATGAAGCAGTTGAAATAATTGAAAATGTAGATATTATTGCCATAAATACAATCATTATAGGAGAATTATTAGGAGGTTTTGCTTTAGGAAATAAACAAGAAACTAACTGTTATGAATTAGAAAAATTTTTAGAATCTAGTAGAATAAAAATATTTCCTATAGATGAAAAAACATCAAAATATTATGCTATAATTTACCATCAATTAAGAAAAAAAGGTAAACCTATACCTACTAATGATATTTGGATTGCAGCTACAGCAATTCAACATGATTTAATCTTATTTACTTATGATAGTGATTTTCAACATATAGAAAATTTAAAATTAGGTAATTGTTTAGCAGATTTTATTTAGGACTATAATAGCGAATAAAGTTTTTAATTAAAAACATCTCAGCATAATTAAAAGTGATGACAATTAAAAAGATAATTAACACAAAAAATAATAAGATATCAATAGATAAAATTACCAAGAAATTTTATGAAAACTTCAAAAAAGAATATAATACATTTTTAAGATTTATTAAAGGTATTCCCGTAAAATTTGATCATGAATGGTATGCTTCCTTAATGCTAAACCGTTTAATGTTCATTTACTTTATTCAACGTAAAGGTTTTTTAAACAACGACTTAGATTATTTAAGAACTAAATTAAATCAATGTCAACAAAATAATGAACAAAATAATCAGTTCTACTCATTTTATCGTTATTTTCTATTAAGACTATTTCATAATGGTTTAGGAAGTCAAAATAGAACTCCTGAATTAGAAATATTATTAGGGAAAATTCCCTATTTGAATGGTGGTTTATTCACTGTACATTATTTAGAACAAACCTATCCAGAAATTACTATTCAAGATACTGCTTTTACCCAAATATTCAACTTCTTTGATCAGTATAACTGGTATTTGGATGAACGTCCATTAAAAAATGATCATGAAATTAACCCTGATGTTTTAGGTTATATCTTTGAAAAGTACATTAACCAAAAGCAAATGGGAGCATATTATACTAAAGAAGATATTACAGAATATATTAGTAAAAATTGCATTATTCCCTATTTATTCGATGCTGTCAAAAGTGAAAATATTGAAAATTATGACATTTGGAACTTATTAAAAGATAACCCAGAACGTTATATTTATGAAGCAGTGAAAAAAGGGGTAAATTTACCATTACCTGATGATATTGCTATTGGTTTAAATGATATTGCCAAAAGACAAAGTTGGAATTTACCAGCAGATGAAAATTATGGTTTACCTACGGAAATTTGGAGAGAATATATTACCAGAAAAAACCGTTATGTAGAAATTAGAGAGAAATTGGTTAATGGAGAAGTTAAGAGTATTAATGATTTAATTACTTATAATTTGAATATTCGTCAATTTGCAGAAGATGTCATTAATAATTGTCAAAAACCGCAATTTTTATATAATATCTATCAGCAATTAGGTAAGATGTCTATTCTCGATCCTACTTGCGGTAGCGGTGCTTTTTTATTTGCTGCTGTGAATGTTCTTGAACCTCTTTATGATGCTTGTTTGGAAAAAATGACAAGTTTTATAGAAGATAATGATAAAGATAAGACTATAAAACAGTTTCAACAAATTTTAAATGATGTGAAAGTTCATCATAACCGACGTTATTTTATTCTCAAGAAGATTATGTTAAATAATCTCTATGGGGTAGATATTATGGAGGAAGCGACGGAAATTTGTAAGTTACGTTTATTTCTCAAATTAGCAGCACAAGTAACTCCAAATCATAGTTTACCTAATTATGGAATTGAACCTTTACCAGATATTGATTTTAATATTCGTGCGGGTAATAGTTTGGTAGGTTTTGCTAGTTATGATGAGGTAAAAAAGGCGGTGGAAGTTTCTCAACAATTTATAGAAGTTTATGAAACTTTTAAAAGAATACAAACCTTTAATAAAACTTATAAAAATAAACAAATGATACAAGAAACTTTAAATATTTTAAATGAGGAGTTGAATGAGTATTTAGCGCGGGAATATGGGATAGATGTTAAGAATAAGCAGGAGTTGGAAAAGTGGAAGTTATCCCATCGTCCTTTTCATTGGTTTGTGGAGTTTTATGATATTATCAATCATGGTGGTTTTGATGTGATTATTGGTAATCCTCCTTATGTGGAATATAGTAAGGTTAAAAAAGATTATGAAATTAAGGGTTATCAAACAGAAAAATGTGGTAATTTGTATGGTTTCACTATTGAAAGAAGTGGTAATATTGCCATTAATAAAAGTTATCTGGGAATGATTGTACAATTACCCATTGTTTGTACTGATAGAATGATATCTTTACAAGATTATTTAAGACAATATGCCGATTATTTATATTTTGCTAATTTTGATGATCGTCCTGGTAAACTGTTTGATGGTTTAGAACATATTAGAGCTACAATTGTAATTTGTCAACAAAATATTAATCGTCAAGATAAAAAAGTATATTCAACTAATTACATTCGTTGGTATTCAGAAACTAGAAATACTTTATTTGAAAATATAAGCTATCAAAATATTACTAATTATTTCCTAAAAGGTTCTATTCCTAAAATTAATAATAATTTAGGTTTATCTATTTTTACTAAAATTAGTAATTATCAAAAGATAAGTTTAAATTTTGTGAAATATTCTCATCATATAATATATTATCATAATGCTCCTCAATATTGGATAAGAACTATAAATTTTATCCCCTATTTTTGGAATGAAAAGGAAGGAAATAAAATATCATCACATCTTAAACCCATTTATTTAAAAACAGAATTAGATAGTTTAACTATGGTTGCTATTTTGAATAGTTCTTTATTTTATTACTGGTTTATTATATGTTCTAATTGTCGAGATTTAACTACAAGAGAAATTCATAATTTCCCTATGAGTTTAGAGAAAATGTCCACAGATATGAAAAACCAACTGATAACATTAACAGATAAATTAATGAAAGATTTTCAGAAAAATTCATTTCGCAAAGAAGCATCATACAAAACCACTGGTAAGGTAATTTATGATGAGTATTATCCCAAATTATCCAAACCTATCATAGATCAAATAGATAAAATATTAGCAGAACATTATAAATTTACACAAGAGGAATTAGACTTTATCATCAACTATGATATAAAATATCGCATGGGTAAAGAATTAGCAGAAAATGACAATATTTAAAGATCCTGAACTTCTAGTTAGAATAAATGTAGAACTTTTTAACGTTCAAAATAAAGCAGTTGAAATAATTTGAAATAAGCTGTTCTTTAACTTGAATAATTAATACAAGCAAGATGCTTGTGCTACTGTAACTTCAGGTTTTTTAATTATGCAGTGAGTGCTGCACATTAGCTTAATTGCAAATTTAGATACAGCAGTTTCTGTGCCTTTAACTTGAATAATTAATACAAGCAAGATGCTTGTGCTACTGTAACTTCAGGTTTTTTATTTATACAGTAAGTGCTGCACATTAGCTTAATTGCAAATTTAGATACAGCAGTTTCTGTGCCTTTAACTTGAATAATTAATACAAGCAAGATGCTTGTGCTACCGTAACTTCAGGTTTTTTAATTATACAGTGAGTGCTGCACATTAGCTTAATTGCAAATTTAGATACAGCAGTTTCCGTTATTATGAGGTACAGATGTTAATGATAAAACCCTTGTAACACAGTCATCTTGCTGTGTTCATAGTGTACCTCCTGTAGATGGAATGTGCTGTATTATATATGGTAGATTTACAATCTAAAAATTCTGTCTTAATTTGATTAATTGCATTAATGCGCGATCTTAGAAAATAACAACAAACCATATTCTAAACCCTGAACCACAGCTTGGTAAGAGGCTTCCAGAATATTTGTAGATACTCCTATTGTAGTCCAACGTTGTTGGCCAGTGCCAGACTCTACCAAAGCGCGGGTTTTTGCGGCTGTCCCAGTATATCCATTTAAAATCCTCACCTTGTAATCTGTCAACTCAAAATCAGCTATTTGCGGATAGAAATTAATTAACGCTTTCCGCAAAGCATTATCTAAAGCAGAAACAGGACCATTACCTTCTGCTGCTTCTAGGATATTCTCACTATTTACAGCTATTTTAATAGTAGCCAATGAATTAGTATATTCCTTACCCTCAACTAAATCACAATGTACCTGAAAACCTTTAACTTCAAAGAATTTTTCACGACATCCTAAAGCATCATATACCAACAAAGCAAAACTAGCTTCTGCTGCTTCAAACTGATAACCTTCACTTTCTAAAGCCTTAATACGTTGTAATATTTCCCTAGCTTGGGGATGTTCTTTATCTAATTCAATACCTAAAGATTTGGCTTTTGCTAAAACATTACTAAGTCCAGACTGTTCGGAGATGACTATACGCCGATGATTTCCCACTTGTTCTGGTTTAATATGTTCATAGGTTAAAGGATTACGTTCTACAGCAGAAACATGAATACCTCCTTTATGTGCAAATGCAGAAATGCCGACAAAAGGTGCGTGTTCATCATGGGCAAGATTCACTACTTCACTGACAAAACGACTAGTTTCTGTAATTTGATGTAGCTGGTGTTCACCAATACAATTGTAACCCAGTTTTAGTTGTAAATTAGGAATGACAGAACACAAATTAGCATTACCACAGCGTTCTCCATAACCGTTGATAGTTCCCTGTACCATATTTGCACCAGATATTACTCCAGTAATAGCATTAGCTACGGCCATTTCTGCATCATTATGAGTATGGATACCAACTTGTGGCAATTTTTTTCCTGGTATATTACTAATAACTGCTATGTAAGAAATCACATCTTTAACAATTTGCGACACTTCATGAGGTAAAGTACCTCCATTAGTATCACATAAAACTATCCATTCTGCCCCTGCTATCACTGCTGTATTTAATGTTTGTAAAGCATAGCTGGGATTTTGCTTATATCCATCAAACCAGTGTTCAGCATCATAAATCACTCTTCTACCTTGAGAACGTAAATACTCAATAGTGTCAGATATCATAGCCAAATTTTCATCTAAACTGGTCTTGAGAGACTCTATAACGTGCAAATCCCAAGATTTCCCGAAAATTGTCACCCAGCGAGTACCAGCCGTTAAAATCGCTTGTAGCATGGTTTCCTGAGATGCTTGACTGTGGGGACGACGGGTAGAACAAAAGGGAACTATTTCAGCTTGTTGAAGTGGATATTGTTGTAAATGAGCGAAAAATTGCACATCCTTAGGATTTGCACCTGGCCAACCACCCTCTATAAAGGGAATGCCAAGTTGATCTAATTTGTATGCGATGCGTAATTTATCTTCTATAGATAGTGATAACCCTTCACGTTGAGTACCATCTCGTAGGGTTGTATCATACATCCAAATCTGATGCGTGGAAGTTGTGGTCATAACTGACATTTCTGTAGGAATGTGCCAATATGTAGCAGGAAGCTAGAAATAATTAACGAAACAGTTAACCAGTTAATTCTCGCTGTTTCAGGGTGACAGCTAATAAGCAGATGAACAGATTTTCACAGCAAGGTAATGGTAAGATAATCACAAATTACCAGCTAATAAAGGATAACTGATAAATTTTTCTAAGATAGTAGCTTAACGTTAACAAAGGAGAACAAGAAAATGGGTAAATGGACACCTTTAATTTTAATGGCTGGTGGTGTATCAATTTTATTAGGTACACTATTGGGAATTAATGTTCCTATGGGTGGACAACAAAGTGCTAATGTTCCATCTGGACGAAGAGCGTCTAGTGTACTACCAGCTAATATTAATGTGAATAGTACCGCCAATAGAAATGATGGAGAAAACGGTAATTCTGCTAATTCTGCTAATTCTGATAATTCTGATAATTCTGATAATTCTGCTAATAATTCTACTAATGGTAATGAGCAAGAAAATACTAGCAGTAGCAATTCTAGCAGAAATAGCAATTCTGGAGGTAATTCTAGGAGAAATAGTAATGGTAGCACTGCTGTAGCTCAGTTTAATACTTCTAATCGAAATAGATCTAATTCTAGTGGTTCTAATACTAGTAATGAAAATGCTAATACAGACAATAATACAGAAAATAATGGTTCTAGCACTACCTCTTCTAGTTCTAATTCAGAGAATGTAGATCAAAATAAATCTCCTATTCGCGCTTTGTGGTAAGGTAATTGGTGATTCGTAATTGGTAATTGGTATATGAATCCTTGATCTCCTTACTCGGACACTCTACAATAAACTTTTACCTGTTCTGTGTTCCCTAAATAATGAGTGATATTCTAGTTATTGGTGGTGGCGTAATTGGTTTAGCTTGCGCTATAGAAATGAAGTTACGTGGTAATAATGTAACTGTAGTTTGTCGTGATGTGAGCCGTACTTTTCAAAATACGGCTAGTTATGCTGCTGCGGGAATGTTAGCACCAGAAGCAGAAAATATTGCAGATGAGGCAATGTTGTCTTTATGTAGGCGATCGCGTGATATATATTTAAACTGGACACAAAAGTTAGAACAACTCACAGGTTTAAATAGTGGATATTGGCCTTGTGGTATTCTTGCACCAGTTTACAGTAAACCAGGAGTAAAAAATCGCCATGCTTTAGGGCAATGGTTAGATCAGGATACCATTAATCAATACCAAACTGGATTAGGTGCGGATGTGATTGGTGGCTGGTGGTATCCTGAAGATGGACAAGTGGATAATATTGCTTTAATGAAAGTTTTACATTCAGCGGTGCATTGTTTAGGTATCAAAATACAGCAAGGTGTAGAAGTAGAAGCAATATGTCAACAGAATAACCAAGTTATAGCATTACAAACGAATCAAGGTTTAATTAGTGCTGATCATTATATATTAGCCACAGGTGCATGGAGTCAGGAATTATTACCTTTACCAGTGACTCCGCGTAAAGGACAAATGTTGAGTGTCCGCATACCAGAAACGTCATCTCAACTACCTTTAAAGAGAGTATTATATGGAGAAAATACTTATATTGTGCCGCGACGCAATGGTAGTATTATTATTGGTGCAACTAGTGAAAACGTAGGTTTTACACCAGATAACACTCCTAAGGGTATAGAAACTTTAGTAACATCAGCCATAGAGCTTTATCCCAACATAGCAAATTATCCCATAGAACAGTTTTGGTGGGGTTTTCGTCCTGCAACTCCTGATGAATTACCCATTTTAGGGAATAGTCACTGTGAAAACTTAACCTTTGCAACGGGACATTATCGCAATGGTATTTTACTAGCACCTATAACAGCTAAATTAATAGCAGACTTAATTTGTGAACAGAAAGCAGATTCCCTATTAGACAAATTTCATTATTCTCGATTTCAAAGTTCTTCATCTACTACTAAACCCATGTTGACTTATTTTCCTAGCATTTCTGAGAACGTACCTAAACCTAATCAAAGTATTTTACAAGATAGTAATTTAGTCATAGCAGGTAAAACCTTTACATCTCGCTTAATGACAGGTACGGGCAAATATCGTAACATTAGTGAAATGCAGCAAAGTGTTTTAGCTAGTGGTTGTGAAATAGTAACAGTAGCAGTACGTCGAGTACAAACTAACGCTCCTGGCCATGAAGGTTTAGCAGAGGCTTTAGACTGGGGTAAAATTTGGATGTTACCTAATACCGCAGGTTGTCAAACAGCAGAAGAAGCTATTAGAGTAGCTAGGTTAGGCCGAGAAATGGCCAAGTTATTAGGCCAGGAAGACAATAATTTTATCAAGTTAGAAGTTATCCCCGATCTTAAATATTTATTACCAGATCCCATTGGAACTTTACAAGCAGCAGAACAATTAGTAAAAGAAGGATTTGCTGTGTTACCTTATATTAATGCAGATCCAATGTTAGCCAAGGTATTAGAAGAAGTGGGATGTGCCACAGTAATGCCTTTAGCTGCGCCCATAGGTTCAGGACAAGGATTAAAAAACACTGCAAATATCCAGATTATCATTGAAAACGCGAAGATTCCAGTTGTGGTAGATGCAGGTATTGGTGCGCCCTCGGAAGCAGCACAAGCAATGGAGATGGGAGCAGATGCGTTATTAATTAATAGTGCGATCGCTCTAGCAGAAAACGCTCCCGCCATGGCCTATGCTATGAATATGGCTACTATTGCTGGTCGTTTAGCCTATCTTGCTGGTAGAATGCCTATGAAAGATTATGCCAGTGCTAGTTCGCCCTTAACTGGAACTATCGGAAAATAACTTTGATTGATTTTCAAATTGATTGTAAATTTTTATTAACTTAATATAGAATTATGAAACATTAAGTTATGTAAGATTGAAAAAAATTAAGGAATTATATCATGCCATATACTACTGAAGAAGGCGGATTGTTAAACAACTTTGCTAAAGAGCCCAAGGTTTATCAAGCAGAACCCCCCACAGGTAACCAAAAGCGTAATTATATTATTCTAGGTGTTGCTGCGGTGGCCTTAATTGGCGGTGTAATTTTTGTAGCGTTTTCTGTATCTTAGAAGAGTACAGAGTTAGCTACAGAGGGCTTATTTGTTTATCTGACCAACCCACCATGAAATAAATTTCATAACTAATAGCAAAAGTTTACTAAAGTAAACTGAAATAACTGAAAATATATTCTGGTTTTTTTAGTCATCTTGAGAAATTTATTTCCAGTCGTGTGGGTTGTACTTTTCTTCCCACTATCCACTTCATACTCCAGACTTTTCTGTATTTTCATTAAAAATAGTTGGAAATGTGTCCTCTGTTTGGTATTTCTTAAAGAAGTAATTAAATCTGGAGAACCGCTTATGGCTACCAAAGAAGCTAAACCCACTTATGTTTTTCGTACTACTTGGGCTTTATTATTATTAGCTGTGAACTTTTTAGTAGCAGCTTACTACTTCCACATCATTGAATAGTTGAAGTAGTAAGGTGTTGTTTATGTTGTTCCCTTAAATAAACCTTTGGGGCGGATAAACAACACCAATATCATAATTAATAAAGCTATACCTTGCTTATATTGAGAACCCAACCAAGGGGTACTAGTTTCCTGGACTATACCAATAATAAACGCTCCAAGGATCGCTCCATAGGGATTACCAATACCACCCAAAATTACCGACGCAAATAAAGGTAAAATCAAAAACCAGCCCATATTTGGTCTAACTGCGGTAATTAAACCATACATACTTCCACCTAAAGCAGTAAAAGTACCTGCAATGATCCAAGTCCATAATATCACCTGATCTACATTAATCCCAGAAACCCTAGCCAAATCTAAATCATCAGCCACAGCACGCATAGCTTTACCGATTTTAGTATGTTGTAAGAGATAATGGAGAAAAGCGATCGCTAGGATAGCTAATACTAACACCAATAACTGATTTTGTGGTACTCGCAACCCTCCAAGTTCTAAAGCTGGAGTAATAGGAAGATTATAATTCTTGTTTTGTCCTCCCCAAGTAAAAATAATCCCATTTCGCAAAAATAACGCTAACCCAATAGAAATAATAATCAATGTGGTAGAACTAGCACGGATAGCCCTCATTCTTGACCATAATAACTTTTCCGTCAATAGCATCACTCCCACAGTTCCTACAGCAGATAACACCATTGACAACCAAATATTTACGCCCAAGCTATTTAAAAAGAAAGTTAAATAAGCACCTAAAGTTAAAAAATCACCATGGGCAAAATTAGACAGTCTTAAAATTCCATAAGTCAGAGTTAAACCCACTGCTGCTAAGGCGATAATACTACCTACCGCAATACCATTAATGATTAACTGTGTAAATTGTTGTATATCCATATAATAGGGAACAAGGAACAGAGAATTACTATATCTCAGACACCATATAATAAATTTTGACCATTGACAAACTTTTGATTATACAGTAAATGACGGCAAAAAGACCCATAGCAGTGGACTTATTCGCAGGTTCGGGAGGGATGACCCTTGGTTTTGAAAAAGCTAGTTTTGATGTATTAGTATCTGTGGAAATAGATCCTGTACATTGTGCAATTCACAAATTCAATTTTCCCTGGTGGACAATTTTATGTCAAAACATTGCAGAAACCACAGGATCAGAAATTAGAAATAAATCAGAAATTGGTGATCAAGAAATAGATATAGTATTTGGTGGTCCACCATGTCAAGGTTTTTCATTAATTGGAAAACGCTGTTTTGATGATCCTAGAAATTCTCTAGTTTTTCACTTTATTAGGTTAGTATTAGAACTACAACCGAAATATTTTGTGTTAGAAAATGTCAAAGGAATGACATTAGGTGATCATAAATATTTTCTCACAGAAATCATCAATCAATTTCAAGAAAATGGTTATCAAGTCGAAAATAACTATCAAGTTTTAAACGCCGCAAATTATGGAGTACCCCAAAACAGAGAAAGATTATTTTTATTAGGTTGTCGTCAAGAATTACCACTTCCCAAATATCCCCAACCTACCACAAAAATACCCACATCAAAAAATCGCAAATTTTATCGCAAATTTTATGAACATCTACCCCCAGTACCCACAGTATGGGAAGCATTACAAGACTTACCAGAAATTGAACAATATCCTGAGTTATATCAACAAGATTGGATATTTGCAGAATTTGGTAAACCTAGTAATTATAGCATGAATTTGAGAAATTCATCGCTTTTAGAAAATGATTATTCCTACCAAAGAAACTATGATCCTCACATTTTAACATCTAGCTTAAGAACAAATCATAGTCAAGAGTCAATGGCTAGATTTGCAGATACTCCCCAGGGAAAAACTGAACCCATCAGTCGCTTTTTTAAACTGCATCCTGATGGGTTATGTAACACATTAAGGGCGGGTACAGCGAGTAATAAAGGTGCATTTACATCCCCTCGGCCAATACATCCCTTTATTCCTAGATGTATTACAGTTAGAGAAGCAGCAAGGTTACATTCTTATCCAGACTGGTTTAGATTTCATCCTACCAAATGGCATGGTTTTCGACAAATTGGAAATTCTGTACCTCCGCTTTTAGCGCAAGCAGTGGCCACGGAAATTATCAAGGTTTTGGATATTCAACCTGTGAAACCTCAGATAGTACAGGATTTAGGAGATGAGTTATTATTAACACTTGATATGTCTGAAGGTGCTAAACATTTTGGCGTTAGTCCTCATGTTATTGAACCCAGAACTAGAAAGTCAAGTGTTAAACAGAAAAAAAATTCACACAGGGAAAATATTGATGAGCAAAGAAGGAATATACAACTCAATATTACTGGAATTTTTAACCATTATTATCAAGCAGGATTAAATAGTTTCTATTTTAACCGTGATTAACTTCCACAAATAAGCTAATGTGCAGCAGTCACTGTATAATTAAAAAACCTGAAGTTACAGTAGCACAAGCATCTTGCTTGTATTAATTATTCAAGTTAAAGGCACAACAGCTTACCTAATGAATTAGGTGTTAAATTTGTTCCAACAGATCAAATTTATGAATCTGATTTGCAAAATTATAGGATGTAGGTAGGAATATATCTTAATCATAAGATACCCAATTTCTAAGCAAAGTTGGGTATTTATTTGATTAAACTAATCAGAATGTAAATATTCTAAGATCAATAATCGCAAATAATCCAACATTTTGATATAATCTTTAATGTCTTGATATTTGGCATCAGTAAAAAAGAAAAATTCTGCAATTACAGGAATATTAAAAACTTGCATATTTTCTAAAGTTATAATTGCCAATTTCTTATCTTCAACCTGATAACTCTTATATATTCTTATGGCATACATTTCAATAGTTACAGTTAATTTTTCCAACTCTTCTAAAATTCCTGCTTTTATAAAATCATCTTTACCAATATTAACCAAATGCTCTAATTTTTCCTTAGTTTTATCGTAATCATTACTTAACTGATGTAAAAAATGAGAAAGATAAATTCTTGTAATTTCTGGTTTTTGTTTAGTGTTACTTTGGTTACTCATTTATGTTAAATTCCTGATGATGGCAACATTTTATCAAATATCAAATTATTGAATATCAAAAAAAATGCCCAAATTTACTATAATATATAATCATGTATGTTTAAATATCAACTGTCAACAGTTAGAGAATTGATATATTAGACACATAAATAATTAATCAATGAGAATATTTATAACATATTCTCATCTAATCACAATTAGCTATTTTGCAGCGTTATTCAGAGATAGTTAAAAAACTTATGTGTTATTCAACGTTAAATTACAAATAATCAAGAATTGTCAAAAATAGTCAAAAAATACGAGAATAATATGAAAATACCCTAAATAATGCAAAATATAGAAATTATAAGTACAAAAACTTAATGTATAATGCTTGTATATCTTGCCATCAAAGTTGAGAAACTCCAGTTTTGAACTATAAAAATGGTTAGCTATAAACAAAAACTGCCATTTTTTGGGTTTTTCTATACTAGGATAAACAAAACCGTTACAGAGACAACATCATGACTAACACCAACATACAAGAAAAAGAAACTACTAACATTGAAGAAAAAATTCAAGAGGAAGTAGAACAAGCTCGCACTATTTGTGATATCAATGGTAGTAATTCTCCTGAGTGTGCTGCAGCTTGGGATGCTGTAGAGGAATTACAAGCGGAAGCATCTCATCAACGTCAAGAAAAGCCTAAAAGCAATTTTGAGAGATATTGCGATGATAACCCAGAAGCTGATGAATGTCGTCTTTATGATGACTAATATCTTCCCTTTATAATTCATCAGTTATACATCTAGCACATTAGCAGGTGCGTTAAATTAGATAGTTTGCTAATAATTAACAAATTTTCTACATTTGACGCACTCTCAAGTAGAATAACAAAGCACAAATTAAAAAAAGTAAAAAATTAAGTTTTTCTATTATGACACAAGTATGGTTTCGCCCTTATGTCTGGATGGACTATAGACTAGGGTTATTATTTACTCTCATTATTCCTGTTATTCTCCTCCTTTGGTGTTTTGTGCAGAAATCTGACGCAATGCAACGCTTATTAGTAATCTATTTTCGGGTAGCTAGTTTATTAGCTATTAGCATATATTTAATGATTGGTAATTTTGGAGTTAGTTTTATATCTGCTTTAATGGGAAAGGTTCTTATTCCCACATCATTGTGGTTTTGGATGGATATCAATGATGAAATTGATTATTATCCTAGTGGGTTGTTAAAAGTAATTTTTACAGGTTGGCGTTGGGCTACCACTATGTATTGTACATTGGGAGCGATCGCTCTTGTACCTTTTTTAAGTTGTGCTTTTTCTGAAGGTGCTTTAAAAACTCCCTATTGTACTGTATGGTTGGAGGCACCATTGTTGTTTAAGGAATATTTCCATCAAAATAGTACACCTGCTTTTCTGGGTTCTCTCGGTATTATGGGTTTAGCTATTTATATTTGTTATTTGATTTACTTTGTTTCGTTTAAACTTGGCAAATATGGACGTTCTACTATTCATTAGGAGTTGGGAGTGGGGAGTCGCAATTTAAACTTTGGAATTTTCCCGACTCCTGTGCACTTCACACTACACTCATTCTACACCTTACTGATGTTCCCATCTACAACAATGATTAAAGATTCTCTCGGTAAAAAACTAGAACAATATACTCTCAAAAAACCTCAAGAAGTTTTAATTGTGCGTGGAGAAATAGAAAATAAGTCTGATGTCATTTTAATCTTTAAAGGTTTTTCTAGTTCTTTAATGCACCCAACCGCTTTTGATCCTGATATCCCAGTATTACCGGATGTATTCAAAATAATCAGTATTGATCGCGTCGCTAGTCCATATAATCCTGACTCACCTCGCTATATTCAACAAAATCTCTCTTTGTCAGATATGGAGTTCTTGCTTTCAGATATTGGTTTGTAGCTATCAGCTATTTTATTTAAAATTTAAAAAAAATTTAAAAAAAATTTAAAAATTTTTTGCGGACCAAAATAGTTGACTTTTTTTGCTAGGGGTGATAATCTTTGAGAATGATACTCTTATAATGGGAATAGTTGCGAAAAAAGTTTGTTGCTTATGTTCGATTATATTTAATATGATTATCATACCACAACTCACACCGCCAGGAACCCAAAAAAAAGGGCGCGTTTTTTTAAAAAACTTATCAAAAACCAAGAGATTAATAATTTAAACTTATATTGTAATTTTGATCTTTTCACCCTAAACTCTATCACTTATGTCTAAATCTGGATATACTCTACCGGTGTTTGCGTGTGCGTCTGCCGTTGCTGCTTTAAGATATTTACGTAATTCTCAAGCTATATCTACTGTTTCTGTAAATTTAATTACACCTAAAGAAATTGTAGAAATTCCCATAGAACAAGTTGCGAGTATATCATCAAATCAAGTGTTAGCTATTACTCGTTCTGATCCTGGTGATAATTTAGATTTAACTAAAAATACTCCAATTTGGGCAATAGTAGAATGGTATCAAGGCGATGGTGAAAATATCATTATTGTAGGTGGAGAAGGTATAGGAATACAAGATGCCGGAAAAGGAAAAGCAGCGATTTATAGTTATGCTCAAATATTGTTGAGAGAAAATTTACAACCTTTGCTAGAATTTCACCAAAAGATTAAAGTTACTATTATTTTACCAGAAGGGCGATCGCTGGCGGTAAGAACTTCCAACTCTGCCTTTGGTGTAGTAGAGGGTTTATCATTATTAGGTACAAGTGGAATTTCTCAACCTTTAAGCACTCCTGAACAATTAGCAGCTTTTCAAAGTGATTTAGAAACTAAAGCAGCGAATTTTTCTACTTTAGTATTTTGTATTGGAGAAAATGGTTTAGACTTAGGGAAGAAGTTAGGTATTAAGGAAAAGCAATTAGTCAAAACAGCGAATTGGTTAGGTCCGATGTTAGTGAGTGCGAGTATTTTAGGAGTATCAGAAATTTTATTATTTGGGTATCATGGAAAATTACTCAAGTTAGCTGGGGGGATATTCCATACACATCATCATCTGGCCGATGGTCGTCGAGAAATATTAACGTCCCATTGTGCTATGGTAGGATTATCATCGCCCCATATAGAAACAGTTTTTCATAGTTCCACCGCAGAGGGAGCGTTGAATTATTTGCGTTCGGTGAAAAATGATGATCATAATTGGGTTAATTTAGTTTATGATGCGATCGCGAATACCATAGATGCACGCTGTCAGGAATATATTAAAAGCCATAATGAAAAAAACCATCAAAGTACCGTTTGTGGTTCAGTATTATTTGATAGAGATCGGAATATACTAGTTAAAAGTGAAATTGGTAGTAAGTTATTTTCTAAACTATGCAATAATGCTGATTAGATAATTTGTAAAGTATCCCATAAAGATCCCCGACTTCTTTAAGAAGTAGGGGATCTGCACCTTATTTGATATGATGATGTAATGATGCCAAATTTTATCAAAATCAATTTTTAGGAATAGTATTATGTCCATTATTATTGCTGAAAACATTAGTAAAACCTATCCTGTAGCGACTAAAGAACCAGGAATAAAAGGAACAATAAACCATTTTTTCAAGCGAAAATACAGAAAAATTCATGCAGTTAAAGATATCTCATTTAAAATTGAACCTGGAGAAATGGTAGGTTTTTTAGGTCCAAATGGAGCAGGGAAAACCACGACTTTAAAAATGCTCACAGGGTTAATTTATCCTTCTCATGGTAGAATTAGAGTAGCTGATTTTGTGCCATTTAATCGTCAACAGGAATTTTTACAAAAAATTACCTTAGTCATGGGACAAAAACAGCAATTAATTTGGGATTTACCCGCCTTAGATTCCCTAAAAATTAACGCCGCAGTGTATAATATTTCCGAGAGAGAATTTCAGCGTCGTGTTGGTGAATTAACAGAAATGTTATCCTTAGCAGGTAAATTAACCCAACCAGTGCGAAAATTGTCATTAGGGGAAAGAATGAAAGCAGAATTATTAGCAGCGCTGTTACATCGTCCCCAAGTTTTATTTTTAGATGAACCAACTTTAGGTTTAGATATTAATGCTCAAGTAGGAGTAAGACAATTTTTAAAAGAGTATAATAAACTGTATCAAG
The DNA here is from genome assembly GCF_014696225.1 of Anabaena sp. FACHB-1237. Classification (GTDB taxonomy): domain Bacteria; phylum Cyanobacteriota; class Cyanobacteriia; order Cyanobacteriales; family Nostocaceae; genus FACHB-1237. The sequence continues at coordinate 25,143 of NZ_JACJPV010000021.1, forward strand.
CCACCATCTTATTAACAAGTCATTACATGGCAGATATTACAGCTTTATGTTCTAGAGTTTTATTAATTCATCAAGGACTATTAATGTATGATGGTAGATTGAATGGGCTTTTAGAACGTTTTGCACCCTATCGAGAAGTGTATGTAGAATTATCTGAAATAATACCGCAAGAAACATTAATTAAATATGGAGAAATAAATAAAATAGATGGTAGAACAGTGAGATTTCTTGTCAAGCAAGAAGCACTAACTCAAACTGTATCACTAATTTTATCGGAGTTAGAAGTGATAGACTTAACGGTAGCAGAACCTCCGGTAGAAGAAGTGATTGGTAAAGTTTTTCAAGCTGGAAATGTGTAAGTATATGATGCAATTGTTCTTGTTAATTACCAACCATGTCAGACTCCATAAATTCTATCAATCAACAGATTTATAATACAGCACATTCCATCTACAAGAGGTATACTATGAACACAGCAAGACTTGTACTGAGCTTGTCGAAGTATACCTGTGTTACAAGGGTTTTATCATTAACATCTGTACCTCATAATAACGGAAACTGCTGTATCTGACCCATCCTAAAATACCTAATTTTTTTCTTTTTTTTCTTTTTTTTCTTTTTTTTTCAAAATTCAAATATGAGTCCTATATCAAACAAATTAGCAAACAAATTATGAAACAAACTGTTAAAAAAATCAGAGCCTTCTTTTCAGTATACTATGCTTATATGCTAGAATATCGCTCAGAAATATTATTATGGGTGTTATCGGGTTCTTTACCAATTATCATGATGGGTATTTGGATGGAAGCTGCTGATAAAGGTAACTTTGGGTTAAAAAGTATAGATTTTGCACGCTATTTTTTATCTGTGTTTCTGGCTAGACAAATAACACTTGTGTGGGTAATATATGAATTTGAAAAAGAAGTTGTAGAGGGTAAACTTTCACCGAGATTATTACAACCCATAGATCCATTATGGCATTATTTTATGAATCATGTTGCAGAAAGAGTAGCTAGAATGCCCTTTATAATTTGCTTAATCATTTTATTTTTTGTATTATATCCCCAAGCATTTTGGTTGCCAAATTTTACTACTATTTTAGTATTTATGATAGTAAGTATTATGGCCTTTGCTTTGCGGTTTATAATTCAATATACCTTTGCAATGTTGTCATTTTGGACAGAAAAAAGTTCAGCAGTTGAAAATTTATTCTTGATCTTATTCTTATTTTTATCGGGAATGATAGCACCATTAGATATATTTCCTGAAGGAATTAGACAAATAGTAATGTTGACACCTTTTCCCTATATTATTAATTTTCCTGCGAGTATTTTAGTAGGATTACCAGTAGACTTATTCCGAGGATTCTTATCAATTATAGGATGGTTTCTGTTATTTTTAGGAGTGAATCGTTTATTATGGCGTGCAGGGTTAAAAAAATATTCTGGGATGGGGGCTTAAAGATGATGGTTAATAGTTAAGATATGAGTCATAAAATCAGGACTTATGCAAAACAAAAGTAGGGGTAATAGACAAACTAATTCGTAATTATGACAATAAGTAGGTTACGTCATATTAAAATACTGACATAACGAATGTAGGGGTTTAGCAATGCTAAACCCTAATTGGTAAACAGTGACTAAAAGTTAATTGTTAACCTAAAGATTGTTGCTTAAAGACACTGAGTTTTTCAGATAGTTCTTTACGACTTTCAGCCTTTAGTAAATAACGAAAAGCGAACCATAAAGAATAACCTAAACCAATTAATTCAAAAGTTGGTTGTAACAAAGGTATGGTATTCACAGCATTAAGCATAGCAATCATAACTTTCACTGTGACAAATGCTGATAAAATCAAAACAATAGTTAACAAACCTTGCTGATTTTGGGTATAAAAACTACCTAAATAATCTGGTAGTTTATCCAAAAATTTTGCAACCTGTGCAAAAATTTTTTGAACCTCGTTTTGAGGTTTTTTAGCTGATGAAACCGAAGATAGAATATCTTTTCCATCCATGACGGATAAAACATCCACTGGTTGTTGAGTTTCCATAATTTTGATGATTTGGGAATGACGACTACTTTTTACAATTAATACCAGTCTCTAATATAACATTATCTAGCCATTATATGGCAATTCTATGGAATTTAGTTGATCATCCCAACTTCTGGAAGAAGTCGGAGTTCTTATAGTTGATTATTGATCCTATGAATATTGTCCTCCCAATTAACACCATCAAAGGGAATAATCTCAAAATTACCCATCACATCGCCATCTAAACAACGGATATTGATATCAATACAGTGTGGATGACTTCTAGGAATATAGAAAGAATGAATACCGCAAATACTACAAAATTTATGTTGTGCTATTCCGGTATTAAATTGATAGTTGGTTAAGACATCTTCTCCTTGTAATAAGGTAAAATTTTCTCGTGGTACAATTAAATGTAAAAATCCTTTTTTGCGACAAATAGAACAATTACAGTCTTGTACTTGATGATGATTAACTAATACTTCAAATCGGACTTTTCCACAATGACAACCACCATAATATGTTATAGATTCATGCATGATATTGATAACTTTTGATTAATTTTGATTAATTGTTACAGATTATTAACTAGTAGTACAGGCAGGATGCCTGTACTACCGGTTAATAATCTGATTTTAACTGAGAAAATAGCTGTTGCCAATCTCTGGAAGTGACATTATTTTCACCTTCTTTAACTTCAAAAGTGAGATTAACAGCTTGGGGATATTGTAAAGATGCAACACAAAGATCAGCTACATCATCACGGCTAATTTTACCTTTAATATGATCACCTTGATCACAAATCAATTCCTTACCTCCTGGGTTTTCTGTTAAAGCACAAGGACGAATAATAGTATAGGGAATACGGCTATTTCTTAAACTATCTTCTCCGCGTAATTTCCAAGTTAAAATTCCTCCCAACTGATCATTTAATCGCACTGCGGGAGGTTCTTCATCTAAATTAATTCCTGGTTTTCCGGGACGAGTGACACCAGCAGAACTAACTAATACAAACTGTGGTAAAATGTCATCTTGATATGCTGTAATTGTTGCTATTTCCAGGCGAAAAATTCCTGGTGAAAATTGTGGGTTTAACACTCCATCATATTCAAATTTACTTAACATTAATTGCAAAGAGCAAATTTTTTGAGTATCTATTGATGGGCATTCCTTAACAGTTTTAGCGCGAAATACAGGGACTAAATCTTGAAAAGGGATGTAAATATCTAACCAAGTATCTGCAACAGTATTAAACCCAAAAGCATAACCAATACCATCCCAAGTAGACTCTGTGCGTAAAAATATTTTATAACGTTGGCCATCACCTTTAACTTTTAATTTTATTCCTTGATATTTGGATAAATCAAGAGTTGGTGTAAAATTCCTAGTTCTGACAGAAGCAAAACCTCCGGAATTGGCAATGGAAACATTACCTGTAAATAATGCAGTATTAGCAGTAATTTGTAAGCTACTGTTACTCACTCCTCCCATTACCACATCATCTAAAGCTCCCCAAATATTTTGATAGATGCTTTTTTGTTGATCATCTAATTGAGTAAAATCGAAGATGGTTTTTTCATTAGTTTTAATTAAATATTTAGATGCTGCTTCTACAAGATTTTTTACACCTTGATATTCTACATTTTCGGGAGTATCTCCTACAATCTCTGGCTGATAAAATTTCACACCTTGATAATATTTATCACGGTTTGGAGTATCTCCTGCCACTGGTTGAACTTTAACAGAAGTACAACAAATTACCCCTTGAATATTATGCATTACTAAACTTGTTAAAGTTTCTGGTTTTGTGATATCTCCTAATACTAAATCAACATCATCATTGAGAACTGCACGAGATTTTTCAATATCTCTTACTAAACAGCGTACTTGATAACCTTGAGATATTAATTTCTTAACCACGCGTTTACCAACTCCACCAGTTGCACCTGCTACAAGAATTACAGACATATTTTTAGGTAATTTTGCTTGATTTTGATGTATTTGAGGACGAGATTTGATGAAAACATTGATGAGATTATCTATCCAGTTTAAGGGAGGAAATACCTCAAAGTAAATGAGAGTTTTCAGAAATCGGCATAAATTCCATTGAGAATTGTTGTTATTTTGCATAAGTGTTTGCTATAATCCCGAAAGTGATGGTCAATATCCCTAATTTAATAATAACCTGATTATGAGTCAAATTGCCCAAGCTCAAGCTGAATATGAGCAGTTTCCCCAGGAGTTTAGGAGTATAATGATTAGTACCGTGAATAAGGACGGTATTCCTAATAGTAGTTATTCTCCTTTTGTCATGGATGATAAATATAATATTTATATCTATGTCAGTGGTTTAGCTACTCACACTCAAAATCTGGAAGTTAATCCATCTTTAAGTGTGTTATTTATTGATGATGAGAGTAAAACTAAGGAAATTTTTGCTCGCAGAAGATTAACTTTCGATTGTACAGCAATTTTACTGGAAAAGGAAACTGAAGCATGGCAAAAAATTGTAGATCAGTTTCATGTTAGGTTTGGAGATATCATAGAAGTTTTAAGGGGTTTACCTGATTTTAGAATTTTTCAACTTAAACCTTATAGCGGTAGGTTTGTAAGAGGTTTTGGTGCTGTTTACCCTGTAAATAGTGATAACATTCACCAACTTTTAGAACTTAATCAACAGTCCATTGTATAACTTTTTTGTATAACTTTCAACATCCCCGACTTCTTAAAGCAGTCGGGGATCTGTAACTAAGGTAATAAATAGATGAATAATATGTTGATAAGTTGGCATAGAACATATCAGAGAACAGGATTTTTCGCTATGATCTTAGTTTTCAGTATGATCATAGGAATTACATTTTCTGCACCATTACAAGCTAAATTATCCAATAAAAATATTACCTCTTCAGAAATACGAGGAGTATGGTTAACTAATATTGATAGTGATGTTTTATTTGATAGCGATCGCTTAAAAAATAGTTTACAACAATTACGTAAATTTAAGTTTAATACTGTTTATCCCACTGTGTGGAATTGGGGTTATACTTTATATCCTAGCAAAGTTGCAGATCAGGAAATTGGTATAGCATTAGATCCCACTCCAGGATTGCAAAATCGTGATATGTTGCAAGAGGTAATTAATGAAGGACACAAACAAAAATTAACAGTAATTCCCTGGTTTGAATTTGGTTTTATGTCCCCTGCCGATTCATTATTAGCCAAAAAACATCCTGATTGGTTAACCAGTCGTAGTGATGGTACAAACATAGTTAAAGAAGGAATTCATGATCGAGTTTGGTTAAACCCTTTTCATCCAGAGGTACAAAAATTCATTGAAGATTTAATTGTAGAAATTGTCAGCAATTATAATATTGATGGCATACAATTTGATGATCATTTTGGTCTACCTTCAGAATTAGGTTATGATTTCTACACCACTAATTTATATAAACTAGAAAATAATGGTAAATTACCGCCAAAAGACTCCAAAGATCCTCAATGGGTAAAATGGAGAACAGATAAAATTACAGAATATATGAAACGAGTTTTTGCAGCTATTAAAAAGAATAATAAAAATTGTATAGTTTCCGTAGCACCAAACCCTCAAAGATTTTCTTATGAATACTTTTTAGCAGATTGGCAAAAATGGGAAAGAATGGGATTAATAGAAGATTTAGTATTACAAGTTTATCGTAATGATTTAAAAGTATTTACCAGTGAATTAGCATATCCAGAAGTCCAAGCGGCAAAAAAACATATTCCTGTGAGTATTGGTATTTTAGCTGGTTTAAAAAATCGTTCTGTACCTATGACACAAATTCAAAGTCAGGTAGAAAAAGTCCGGGACCAAAAATTTGCGGGTATTTCTTTCTTCTACTATGAAACTCTTTGGAATATCAGCAAAGAAAAAGCACAAAAACGTCAACAAACCTGGCAGAAAATATTAAAGTGAATCAAAATTACTCCTTTACAAAAATTTGTATGAAAAAACTTTGCGATCGCGTATCCTATAATCGGACTCTAATTTAGAAATTATCACACTTGCTGATTTCTTTGTTAATTAATCATTGGCAAAATCTAACGTTGCTGACTAAATAAAATCAAAACTTAGAACAATTTACCACAAGTTTCAATTTACTTCTATGACTTACGTCACACTATCAGCAACGCCAGATTTTATCTACTTCAATTGTCCGTTTAAAAGACTTGATTTAATTATTACACAAGTTTTTAACTTTTAAGAGGATGTTTTAAAAGTATTGGGCGAATATCATAAGGCTTATGCCACGCTGCGCTATTCCTACTACACAAACCCAGGGTTTTGTCTGTGTGCAAGATAAACCGCGATTTCTAATCGCCGATTTTAGTATTAATTTAGACTTTACAAACATCCTCTAATTAATCATCATCCCATGCTTCTACCGCTAATAAATCTCCGATGGTATCTTGCATAGTAAAATCGAAGTCTAACAGTTCTTTTTTCCAGTGTGGCCACTTATCTTCACAAAGGAAGGCAATTTTCCAGATTTTATCTGTAGGCTTGATAATGTTTGATTCTACGAGTGATTGCACTTTGTGTTGCAATTCCACCATAGGGTGAATTACTTTCTGAGTCATAACTGCAATGTATTTGTGTTTTTTATTATGCAAATGCTTGATTAAAACTGCTTTCCATTTGCCAATTTTTGTCAGTGCGTAGGGCGCAGTATTATTTTGGTAAAGCTAGTCTTAACTATTTCAGTTTATCACAACTTTGGAAAAACAGTTGTTAAGAATTGGATTTTGAGAAGGTTAGTTTTAGTAGTCATTTACTACTGCCAACTATTATAGCATAGTTTTTGATTTAATCAAGGGTTTTGTGAAAAAATTTTTCCTGGTTTCTAGGAAATTACAACAGCAAGACTATCAATATTGCAATATATTTTGTATCTTATTCACACATAATAAAGAGTATTAAAGTATTTTTGCAAAGATTATATCTAGTTTTATGACCCTGTTTTCTGCTAACTATATGTAGTAAAAGGATTATCATATTAATTAGTTAAAAGTTTTACTGAATTTTTATCAGTAAAATTGATGTTTAGAGTTGTCACAACATTATTTTAATAGCTCTAAATATGATAATTAATCTATTTAGGACTTGCGTAAGTGTCATAGCAAAAATATGTTGTGATGTGTATTATAAGGCATAAACTCTGTAAATAAACAGATTATGCCAGACGCACCCTATCAATATAGGAATTGCGTAAGTCTTGCTATTGTATCAATCTTCCGCTGAGAAATTATGGCTAATCGTGTTTCTAGTTCTAATATATCTCTTTGGCTAAAGTTAATTGGGATTATCTGCCTGTTGTCATTCTTTGTAGATTTTATATTTCTGTTATTTCCGTTTCGACCCACTGATAAACTATGGCAAATTGGTTTAGTTAGAAATGTGGTAGATCGTGGTATTGTTCCTTTAGTTGGGTTAGGAATAATGATGATTGCATACTGGTTTGATGGTCTTACTCACAGTAATCGTAGTTCAAGGTTAAATTTAAAAAGGTTAAATTTCAAAGTACCAGTATTTATCCTATCCAGTATTTTAGGTTTGATGTTTTTACTGATGGTTCCTTTACACTTAAATAATGTTAATCAAGTCAAGGTTCAAGCATTGCAACGTTATACTCAAGAAAGTAATCAGTTAGAAGCGCAAGTTCAAAAAAAGTTACAGGAAATTCAAAGCCAGTTAACTAATGAACAAATAAAAGCGAATTTAGATAAGCAGAGACTTGAATTAAAAGAACAGTTATCTACTCAGTTAAACGAATTGATTAAAGATGAGCAAAAGTATAATCAAGCTCTGAATAATAATCAATTGCCAGAAGTGCAGAGAAAGTTACTTGAGGAATATAAAACAAATCCTAGAGTCTTAGATAATTTTATTGCCCAACAAACCAATCCTGAACAGTTAGCACAACAAAGAATTACACAAATTAGATCACAAAAAGAAGAACGTTTGAACAAGACTCAAGAGGATGCTTCCAAGGAGTTAAGAATTAGTATTAACAGTATATTGTTGTCCATTGGTTATATCCTAATTGGTTGGACAGGGCTAAAAAGTTTACGAGTTGGTAGTAATTAAAGTTACTAAAATAGGCGATTGTAAATCGCGTCTACACAGACAAGAACTACATACGCAGTTATAGTATATTGAAATATATACTGATACAAAGTATATAAAGTATATAAAGTTTTATGCGTAGAGGTAAAATGTATTCGCCTATAGATCACTTTTTCAAAATCCTGGGAAACTAAAATTAGCAACTCAGTAGTTACCAGTTAATTACCAGTGAGAAAAATCAATGTTTTCTATATTATATACTTACTCACAACAGATAGATATTGCGGCTTGTATTGAGTCAGCGATGTTATCTGATGATATAATTGTGGTAGGCTCATCTAGTGGAGATAGTGGCGATCGCACCTTAGAAAATACTCATCCTTATCCTGTTCGCGTTGTGGAAGATCCTTTTGAAAATCATGGTAAACAGCGCGTCTGGGTGTTAGAATCTATTATTACCAAATATGACTTAAATGTTATATATCTAGCTAAGAAAGAGAGTTTAGGTTGTTTTGAACAAGAGAAATTAATCACAAGTATATGTAAAAAAGGAGATGAGATTTGCTAATTGAGAAGATAAAGCAGGACTTAAAAAATGATTTGATAGCTGGGTTATTAGTGGTAATTCCCTTAGCAACTACGATCTGGTTAACAATTACTATAGCAGATTGGGTAATTGATTTTTTAACTAGAATACCTAAACAGTTAAACCCCTTTGATGGCTTAAATCCAATTTTAGTGAATGTGCTCAATTTTCTGGTAGGATTAACTGTACCACTATTAAGTATTTTAGTGATTGGCTTAATGGCTAGAAACATCGTGGGAAGATGGCTCTTAGATGTGGGAGAAAGACTATTACAAGCTATTCCCCTAGCTGGCCAAGTGTATAAAACCCTGAAACAACTATTAGAAACATTACTAAAAGATTCTAATGGAAAATTCAACCGTGTGGTATTAGTAGAGTATCCACGTCGAGGAGTATGGGCGATCGCATTTGTAACAGGATCAATAAGCAATGAAATTCAAAATCAAATGTCAGTTCCCGTATTAAGTGTATTTGTTCCTACTACACCTAATCCAACGACGGGATGGTACACAGTAGTACCAGTGGATGAGGTAGTTAATTTATCAATATCTGTAGAAGATGCTTTTAAAATAGTAGTATCTGGCGGTATTGTAGCTCCCAATTCACAAATTATACCAGAAGGAGCTTTAGCAGTCAGGAGTGAGGAGTCAGGATAAGGAATTTTTACCTCACTCAAATTCCGTACTTGGCAAACCACAATATACCATAGAATAAATCTTACTATGCAAAAACGTAAACCTCAACAAATAGCCAGGGAGTTGGCGCTTTTAAGTCTCAGTCAACTACCAGTTAGCACGAAAAAACTAGAAAATTTATCAGATGAGCAATTGGTGTCTAAACTAGTATTAGGTGCGGTAAGAACCTTGACATTGGAAGTGCAGGATACCTTAAATAATGCAGCAGGTGAACTACAAAGAAGTAATGATAAATTATTAAGTAGTGAAACGAGAGCGTCAGACTTAAATACAGCCAGAGCAATGTTAAAAGAAGCGATCGCACATACACAAACAGCAATAAATCAATTAGGATCATCAGTAGATTTTCCTGAGCTTATACAGTTAGCGAACCAAGATAGGGAAGTTCGTAATTATGCCAAGGAGATTATCATTACCGTTAATGAAAATCGGAGTATGATAGATCAATATATTGCTCATGGTTTGGTAGATTGGCAAGTAGCCAGACTAGCACAAATTGATAGAGATATTTTACAAATAGCAGTGGCGGAAATGAAGTTTATGAATGTTCCTAATAGTATCGCCATTAATGAAGCTGTGGAATTATCTAAACGGTATAGTGGAGAAGATGGACATCGTTTTATTAATGGTGTACTCCGTCGAGTTAGTGAACAAAAACAAATAGCTTAGAAATTGATAATTGACAATTAATAATTGTTAATTATCATGAATTAATATGATCAAATTCTGCCCATTGTCTCATTGTATTCTCTAGTTATATTAACACGAAAATGACTTTTAACTGGTTTCGTCGTCCCAATAATGAATCTCCTGAACAAAATCAAGAAAATCAAGTGGAAAATTCTATTGTAGAAGAAAATGCACCCGCAGAAACTACAATAGATACTGCTGACTTATTAGCATTTGCCAAAGCTGCTTATAAAAATATTCAAGAAAAACAAGAACAAAAAGAAACAGAAGAAACTACCACAGACACAGTTGAAAATGTGGAAAATTTAGTTATTGAAGAAATTACAACAGTAGAAAATATAGAAACAACAGTTGCAGAAATTAGTGGAGAAACTGTAGAGAAAGTTGTAGAAATAACCCAAGAAATAGTTGAAGCAGAAATATCCGCACCAAAATCATTTTTAGAACGTGCAGCAGCAGAACAACAAGCTAAACAAGAAAGACTAATTGCGACTGCTATAGATGAAACTGTAGAACCTATTGTAGAAGTTGTACAAGAAAGATTAACAACTAGCATATCTACAGATACATCTGAATTGGTATTTGATGATGGGTTTGTATGGTCAGCAGAGGTTTTAGCAGCCCAAGGTAGAAAAGCGGAAGATATTTCCATAGAAGAAATTACTTGGCTGAAAAAATTGCGTCAAGGCTTAGATAAAACTAGACGTAGTGTTTTAAATCAACTCAAGGCAATAGTTGGACAAGGACCACTTAACCAAGCAGCAGTTACAGAAATTGAAGCATTATTACTGCAAGCTGATGTGGGAGTAGAAGCAACCGATTATATTATTAATGCTCTTCAAAAGAAATTACGAGAAGAAGTTACACCTCCAGAACAGGCGATCGCTTATCTGAAAACCATTCTTCGTGATATGCTAGACACACCTATCCAAAAAGCTACTAAACGAAGTTTTGCACCGGAAAAAGAGACCCTTAACATCTGGTTAATGACAGGAGTAAACGGCGCAGGTAAAACCACAACCATCGGTAAAATAGCCCATCTTGCCCAAAAATCAGGTTATAAATGTCTTATTGGTGCTGCAGATACATTCCGCGCTGCTGCCGTAGAACAAGTGAAAGTGTGGGGAGGAAGAAGCGGAGTAGAAGTTATTGCTAATCCTGGTAAAAACACTGATCCTGCTGCTGTAGTTTTTGATGCTATTGTTGCAGCCCAAGCCAGAGAAACCGAACTATTGTTAATTGATACCGCAGGAAGGCTACAAAATAAGAAAAACCTGATGGATGAACTTAGTAAGGTGAGAAAAATCATTGATAAAAAAGCCCCAAATGCTCACATTGAATCTTTATTAGTGCTTGATGCAACGCTGGGACAAAATGGGATCAGGCAGGCCGAAGTATTTTCTCAAGCGGCTAAACTTAGTGGTGTGGTGTTAACTAAGTTAGATGGTACAGCTAAGGGTGGAGTAGCCTTAGCGGTAGTACAACAGTTAGGTTTACCCATTCGTTTTATCGGTGCTGGTGAAGGAATAGAGGATCTTCGTCCCTTTTCTAGTTATGAGTTTGTGGAAGCATTATTGAGTGATTAATTGCGGAGTATAGGGAGTACGGATAAAATTATAAGCTAATGTTACAGTAGCACAAGCATCTTGCTTGTATTAATTATTCAAGTTAAAGGCACAACAGCTTATTCTTTATTCTCACTCTGCAATGACTACCCAAACAAAAATACCCCCCATTGCTGGAGGGTATTTTTTATTTATTGCTTTGCTTAATTCAAGCTAAAACCAGGTATTAACCATTGATAGCAGGAGCGGTTAAAGCAACAGGAGCAACTTCACCAGCAGCTAAGTCTAAGGGGAAGTTGTGAGCATTACGCTCGTGCATTACTTCCATACCTAAGTTAGCGCGGTTGATGATATCAGCCCAGGTGTTGATAACACGACCTTGAGAGTCAATGATAGACTGGTTAAAGTTGAAACCGTTGAGGTTAAACGCCATGGTGCTGATACCTAAAGCGGTGAACCAAATACCAACTACTGGCCATGCAGCCAAGAAGAAGTGTAAAGAACGGCTGTTGTTGAAAGAAGCGTATTGGAAGATCAAACGACCGAAGTAACCGTGTGCTGCAACGATGTTGTAGGTTTCTTCTTCTTGACCGAATTTGTAACCGTAGTTTTGAGATTCGGTTTCAGTTGTTTCTTTAACTAAGGAAGATGTAACCAAAGAACCGTGCATTGCAGAGAACAAGCTACCACCAAATACACCAGCAACACCTAACATATGGAAGGGGTGCATCAAGATGTTGTGTTCAGCTTGGAACACGATCATGAAGTTGAATGTACCGGAGATACCTAAAGGCATACCATCGGAGAAAGAACCTTGACCAATAGGGTAGATCAAGAATACTGCGGTAGCAGATGCTAAAGGTGCAGAATAAGCTACGCAGATCCAAGGACGCATACCTAAGCGGTAAGATAATTCCCACTGACGACCTAAGTAGCAAGCGCAACCGATCAAGAAGTGGAAAATTACTAATTGGTAAGGACCACCGTTATACAACCACTCATCTAAGGAAGCAGCTTCCCAAATGGGGTAGAAGTGTAAACCAATAGCGTTAGAGGAAGGAACAACTGCACCAGAGATGATGTTGTTTCCGTAGATTAAAGAACCTGCAACTGGCTCACGGATACCGTCAATGTCAACGGGAGGAGCGGCAATGAAAGCGATGATGAAGCAGGTGGTAGCAGCTAATAGGGTAGGGATCATTAGTACGCCGAACCAGCCGATATAGATACGGTTGTCGGTGCTGGTGATCCACTCGCAAAAGCGATCCCAAACACTGGCGTTTTGACGCTGTTGTAAGGTTGTGGTCATTATTTTATAATTGCGATAATTGCGGTAATTTGTTAAACAAATCCAAGAAACGATTTTGTATTCGTTCCCACATACCAATTTAACATGACCTTACATTAATTGCAATTTTTGTTTGATTATAGTTTGATATATCAAATATAAGTTTTGGTTATCTTAGTAAGATAAAACATAAAGTAATGTAGAGAGATTGTATACAACCTCTCTACTAGAGTCTAATAAATCTATAGGTGTAATCAACATACTTAGAGATTGGTCAAGAGCCGCTTTTTAATCAGGGTTTTGCAGATTTTTATTAAAAAGGTGCCAGCCTATAGGTCATTTAAGTTAGTTTATAGTTCGCCATTAGATACCTTAAAGCCCAATTTCCACATCTTCCAAAATACCCAACGCATCAGGAATCAAAACGACAGCAGAGTAATAAAGACTAACTAAATAAGACTTAATTCCCTTGTTGTTAATTCCCGTGAACTGCACTGATAAACTGGGTTCATATTCATCAGGAATACCCGTTTTATGAAGACCGATCACCCCTTGGTTGTCTACTCCAGTCCGCATCGCTAAAATAGAAGTTGTCCCTTCCTTGGTGATAGGAATTTTATTACAGGGAAAAATCGGATAATTGCGCCAAGCGGGAACAATTTTGCCGTTTATTTCCCGACTAGGGGAATAGATCCCACGACGGTTACATTCTCGGTTAAAAGCGGCGATCGCTCGCGGATGCGCCAGGAAAAAATGAGTTTTCCGTCGGCGACACAGCAACTCATCCAGGTCATCAGGTGTTGGTGGTCCACTCCGAGTATAGACACGCTGTCCGAGGTCAGCGTTATGTAACAGTCCAAATTCACGGTTATTCAGCATTTCGTATTCTTGGCGTTCCCGTAATGCTTCAATAGTCAACCGTAACTGCTGTTCCGTCTGGTTCATCGGTTCACTATAGAGGTCAGAAACCCGCGTATTCACCTGTAAAATGGTTTGAGCGACACTTAAATCATATTCCCTTGGACTCAAATCATAATCCACAAACGTCCTTGGTAATTCCGTTTCTAGACCATGACCGGCAGACATAGCGATCGCCGATTGATTATAGCGATCCTGGGGTTTGGTTAAAATTTCCCTAAAACGGTCAAGTTGAGTCTGTAATGCTTCAGACTGGTTTAATAACTCCCGAAATGCCTGTATAGGTAAAGACAATATCGTACAACGAGTAATTGCTTGAAAACTTGCCTCCCAAGTTGCCTGTGCAGAAACAGTTGCTTCGCCGCCAAAACAATCACCATCGCCTAAAATATCCCGTAATGCTGGTCTTTCATATTTACCAGCTTTAAGTTTATTAATTTTACCGTGGGCAATCAAAAAGACTTGGTCAATTGCTTGTCCTTCCTGTGCAATAATATCACCTGCGGCAAACTCTTGTTGCACAAAACCGTTGGCTAAGGCATTTAAAACATCAATATCCTCCAGCCCTCGCAATAAAGGAAGTTCCGTCAAAGATTGAGGAATGACTTGTACTTGAGTACCTGTATTGCTAAAGCTAACCCGTCCTTCTCCCACATTGTAAGTTAAATGACGGTTCACTCGATAGCTGCCTCCCGTGACAGCGACCCAAGGTAACATTTGTAACAACCACCGAGGAGTAATGCCCTGCATTTGGGGAGGGGTTTTCGTGGTGGTGGCTAAATTTCGTGCTGCTTGGGTAGTTAAACTTAACTGAGATCCCTCTAAACTTGCCCTAATTGAAGCATCTGTCATAAAAGTAAAATTTATTTAATGTATCCTTTTGTATTGTTTAGACATCTGGTGGTAATTAAATTTACATAACCAAATTTGCATAACCACCAAACCCTTGTAGGGACAATTCATGAATTGTCCCTACCATCACCATCATTTGTGTTGTAGGGCTGAACGCAGGTTCACCCCTAGTGGGCAGGTTTACAGACCAAGTTCCACATCTTCCAGAATACCCAAGGCATCAGGAACAAGGACAGCGAGGGAGTAGTAGGCACTAACCAAGTAAGAAATCACGGCTTTTTCGTTAATTCCCATAAAACGCACCGATAAACTAGGCTGATATTCATCAGGAATACCCGTTTTATGCAGACCGATCACCCCTTGATTAGCTGCTCCCGCCCGCATTAAGATAATGGAACTGGTACGCTCCTTAGTCACAGGAATTTTATTACAAGGATAGATAGGAATACCACGCCAAGAAGGGATAGCACTATTTCCCACAGGAATGGGAGTTGGATAAAGTCCTAAACGGTTGCATTCCCGACCAAAGGCAGCAATAGTGCGAGGATGGGCTAAGAAAAAGCTCGGTTCTTTCCAAACAATGGAGATCAACTCATCAAGATCATCAGGAGTTGGTGCACCACTGCGAGTAAAAATACGTTGTTTGAGATCTGCATTATGCAACAACCCAAATTCACGGTTGTTGATCATTTCATTTTCTTGGCGTTCCCGCAGTGCTTCAATGGTTAGGCGTAATTGTTGCTCGGTTTGATTCATCGGTTCGTTGTAAAGGTCAGCTACCCTTGTATTAACCTGTAAAACGGTTTGAGCTACGCTTAACTCGTATTCCCGTGGATTCATTTCATAATCTGCAAACGTCCCAGGTAATACAGACTCGCCGGAGTGTCCTGAAGAAATATTGATACTAGCTTCCCCGTATTCATTCTGAGATTGGCTCAATTTTTCGCGGAATTTGTCTACTTGAACTTGCAAGGCTTCTGACTGGTTAACCAAGTTTTGGAAAGCCGATTGAGGCAAAGATAGAATCGTACAACGGGTAATAGCTGTCAGGGTGACATTCCAAGTATCCTCAGATTCAACTAACGCATAATCACCAAAATGATCCCCATCTGCCAGGACACCTAACACCACTTGATCATCATATTTACCAGATCCAATTTTATTGACTTTACCATGAGCAATCAATAGCACCTCAGATGCTTCTTGACCCGCTTGAATGATAACATCTCCCGCAGCAAATTCTCGCTGCACAAATTGTCTTGCTAAGGCATTTAAAACTTCAACATCTTCAAATCCCCGCAACAAAGGTAATTCAGTGAGTTCTTGGGGAATAACTTGAATTTGCGCCCCTGTGTTAGTAAAGCTAACCCGTCCATCCCCTACGGTATAGGTTAAGCGACGGTTGACACGATAAGTACCCCCGACGGTTTCAACCCAAGGCAATAATTTTAACAGCCACCGGGAGGTAATACCCTGCATTTGGGGTTGGGTTTTGGTGGTGGTCGCCAAATTTCGTGCCGCTTCAGTTCCCAAACTCATGGGCTGTTGTTCAATTTGGTTTTCTAGGGGAGTATTAGCTGAGTCCGTCATAATTAATTAATCTCCGTTAGTAAGATTTCTTGATAGATTGTTGACATACTCACCGACCTAAAGGCGCGGTGATTCTTGACGCTTCACTGACTGATGCTACCTAAGTAGTCTTACTTTGCCTCTGCGTCCGTTTAGAGTCGTGGCAATGTCCTATCCCGACTTTATTGATATTTTTGGCAGCATTTTCATCACGGTCGTGTTCAGTTCCACAATTTAAACATAGACTTAATATTCGGTTAATCTTGCTCTCCCAAGAGCGATCGGATATTGGTAGCGGAAGTCCCTAAACCTGTAGGGATACCAAATCCTCTAGATTGAACCTGACTTTTTGGGGTTTCCGGTCTGACAGTGGGTTTAATTTTCAGTCCAGCAGTTCCTAACCCTGTAAGTCCTGGGAATAACCGCTTTTCTGTGGAATTTTGCCGCAGTTCAAATTCCTTATAGCGATCCACTGCCCGATGCCACTTGAGTACACCACACATCCACTGTTCTAGTTTCTTGACGTAGCCGTATAGTTGGTTACGCGCCTTGCTATCTAGCTGGAAATCATCGCACAGTATAGATAATTCCGTAGCCACGATATGTTGAAACTGAAGGGCGCGGGAGGTCATCAGGTCGTTAACAATAGCCACCGCCTGGGCAATATCGCAGCTCAGGAAATTTTGCACGACTAGCACGCCGTTATTGAGTTCACCTTCAAATTCGATTTCTTTCTGGTAAGAAAACACATCGTTAGTTAAACAGGCGTAGTCAGCAGCCGAATTATCAATATTCTGCATGGTTCGCGTGCGGAAGACCTCTGGCGGAATCTCAAACCCTTGAGTCAGTCTAGAAAGACTCATGGTTAAATCTGAACCAAAGGTTTTACGGCGCATCTCTACATAGTCAATGGGGTCAGGAATGCGGTTTTGGGTTTGGTTGGCCAATTCCCATAACCAGCTTTCGGTCATGTCTGCGATCGCCCGACGAAACAACAGACGTGCATTAGCAGTCATGGACTGTACCGTTCTCGCCCAAATATCCCCTAACCCCCGTTCTACTGGGTTGGTTGCTTCTGGTGGCGGACTACCATCTAAGGGCATAAAGGAAAATAACCTAGCATTGAAGAGTTTCGCGCCGGCTATGTTACGGTTATAACCATAGAGAGCGGGGAAATAATCGTCCGCGTAGGTTCCCCAAACCAGCCAGCAAGCGGTTATATTCAACTCAGATGCTGCCCCATCAGGATGAATATACGCACCACATAAAGCAACATCAGCGACATCGAATTTATGGTCATCCCAGATATAAACCTCCGGCATCCCTGGTAATACATCCAGCATCCCCATGCGACGCGCCCAGTCTTTAGAATGCCGTCGCGCCTCGTCTAAATTGGGGTTTAAACTGGTGGAGAAAGGCATATAAAAGTCGGGCAGCTTCACCGGTCCCACAGGTTTGTAGGGAACATGAGTAAAGCTTTTGAACCGTTTTAGCCCCAAACTGTCCGACAAGGAACTTAAATGGGTAGCTGATGTTCCTAGTCCAGTCGGACCTGCTAATAACCAACCCGTAGCCCCAGATTTGTCCGCTTTTTTATTCATGTAGCGGCTTGATCTTGTGTGCCACTCATGTCCTCCTGACTGCCAGTCTTGCAGTCCTTTGGCATAGAGAACGACTTTCATCCGTTCATCAGGGGTTAGTGCGTATTCCTCAAATAAAGATGGCAGTTCGGTAAAAAAGGTGTTCTCAAACTGTTGCACCCGCGAGGTCAGTAGGTCATTAGTCAGGTTAGCTGCTTCTTGGGTACTAACACCGAGAAATCGCTCCAAAACCAGGATACAGTTGGCATTTTCCCCTTCTTCTTCTACTTCTCGTTGGTAGGAGAAGATATCGTTACGCAGGTGTACCCCGTCGGAAAATGTATCTTTGAGAACACGCATTGGTCGAGTTGGGGCAACACGGGCGGGAATTTCTGCCCGAACCGCGTGTTCTACTAAGTTAGCTGACCAAGGTGCGCCACCGACTTTCCGCCGCATCTCAATATATTCAATGGGGTTGGCAACGCGATGTTGGCTAATATTTGCCAATTCCCAGATAGATTCGGCTAAAAGATTAATGGTACTCTCAGAAAAACGAATGATCCAATCTTCAGAAGCATTCGGTACGGTGCGCTCCCATAGGTCAATTAGCCCCCTTTCAACCGCATTTTTGGCTTGTGGAGTCCTTTCTTGGGGCTTGATGGGCATAAACGCAGGTAAACCATCAAGATACTGCTTCGCCCCCGTCATGTCTTGAGTTCTTTTGTAAAGCTCCAGAAAATGGTCATCGAAGAAGAATACCCACACGTACCAGTCGGTTATGAGGTTAAGCATGGACTCATCGGCATCAGGATGGGTATATGCACACAGTAGGGCATAATCATGGGCATCAAACTTGCGTTCGTCCCAGATCCCGTAATCTTCTGAGTCCTTTGGCGCACCCAATATCCCCATTTCGTAAGCCCAGGCTTTAGAATGAACCCGTGCTGCTTCTAAATTGGGGTTGAGCCTTGCTGACCAAGGCACGTAAAAACTAGGCAACTCAAAGGGTTGCTTGCTGGAAGTCATTATCGTTTTGATTTCACATTGACTGTTGACTGGATAATGCAATTAAAAACCTTACTTAATAATTCTTATAACTGAGTTTTATAAGCCTTTATCAGCAAGTCCATGTAACATCCTTGTGAGGATGGTGTAATATTTAGATAAGGTCACTAAAAGCACCGATGCTCTAACTAGAGATTAAACAAAAGACAAATAATGTGCTTTAGATAGCTATCTCAAGTTTTATTTGATTTTTGGTAGTTTTTAGCCCTGTCTTAAATTACACATTCAGGAATATAAATCAAAATTATAGACTTGTACTTGAAGTACAGATTTATTTAAGATTTCCATCCTATATTCCGCTTGTAGTGTGGAATGCGGAATGTCAATCGCTAAGGGACTATGATTTCTAAGTTTAAATTTAGTGAAATATTGACGTATGACATTTTGAAGTGATCAAAAATCAGGTGTTGCTGATTTCAGGCATGATAGGGAAAAGACTATGATAAGCTAATGTGCAGCACTAACTGTATAATTAAAAAACCTAAAGTTACAGTAGCACAAGCATCTTGCTTGTATTAATTATTCAAGTTAAAAGCACAACAGCTTAAGCTAATGTGCAGCACTAACTGTATAATTAAAAAAACCTAAAGTTACAGTAGCACAAGCATCTTGCTTGTATTAATTATTCAAGTTAAAAGCACAATAGCTTAGAACATTGATTGCATAATATTTGATTTTGAGCGGTATTAGTTTTTAGCGATCGCTAATAGCTAATAAATATCATACCCCAATTCAGCAACGCCCTGGGGTTGGATCAAAAATCAAAGTATATATAAGGTAAACTTCCCTCTGGTGCAAGTATCCACACTGCATATAAACAAATGGGAACAAATACCAGTTTTAATGGCCAACTTAATTCAACTTTTAAACCTCTTTTGAAAACATAGGATATTAACATTATTATTGACAAAAATATCAACAACCAAGTAATTTGATATTGAGTGATATTCAAAGCCTCAATGTAAACTTTTTCCGCAAATTGTTGATCAGCACTGTATCCCCAAAGATGTTGAATTGCTAAAGTAGAATCTTGTAAATTAGGTAAACGAAACCAGATCCAAGTGGTAAAAACCATTAATTGTGTTAATAACCAAGCTAAAATTATTCCTAGTGGTGTTTTCCATAATGTGCCTAATATTTGCCAATGGGAACACAGAGCATAATTTAAACGATGCACTACTAAAGCTAAACCATGTAATACTCCCCAAATAATAAAACCCCAGGATGAACCATGCCAAATTCCTGCGACAATCATTACTATTAGTAAGTTGATACAGGTACGCATTAAACCACTACGAGAACCTCCTAATGGAAAGTACAAATAGTTGCGTAACCAGTCTCCTAATGTTATGTGCCAACGTCGCCAAAAATCGGCAATACTAGTAGTAAAATAGGGATAATCAAAGTTTTCTGGTAATGCTAACCCAAATAATAATGCTGTTCCTCTGGCAATGTCTACATAACCATTAAAGTCTAAATACAATTGTAAGCCATAAGCAAAAGTTGCTAACCAGATATCTATACTACCTGCTCTTTGTAAGTTAGCAAAACATAAATCTACAAATATACCTAAATTATCTGCTAATATACCTTTTTTGACTGCACCTGTAGCTATTAACCATAATCCTTCTGAGATTTTATCAATACTGGGAAAACTAATTTCATTAAATTGTCCTATGAGGTTATGATAGCGAGTAATTGGTCCAGAAATCAGTTTAGCAAAAAATAATTTATAGGAGGCAAATTGAATAAATTTGGTGGTAGATGGTGCGCCTCTATACACATCTATTAAATACGCAATACATTCAAAGATGAAGAACGAAATTCCTAGAGGTGCTATTAATTTAATTACAGTATCGTGAGAGTTGTTACCTATGTTAAAAATTATTTTTAATATGCCATTGATATATTTAAATCCTAGTAAAATCAATAGATTTAATATTATCCCTATCCATAATACTTTAATTCTTCTTTGATTCCAATCTGCTTGGGCAAATTGCCATTCTTCGTTAGATAAGTTCCAATTTTGGAAGTGTTTTACTGGGGATGTATTGCTACCAATTTCTAATCCTAAGCGGAAGTTGATATAGGTTAAAGCTAATATTAATGGTACATATTGGAGGCTTAAAGAAGCATAAAAAACTATGCTGGCTATTAGTAAGATAATTAATCTAATATAAGATAAGGAAATAGTCCAGTACAGTCCTAATACACTGAATAAGAAAATTGCATAAAAGATGGAAATAAATTTCATTTTTGATCTGTGATATTTATGATTATTTGTGATTGATGTTTAAGGTAATTATCCTAAATTATATATAAGCTAATATGCAGCACTCACTGTATAATTAAAAAACCTGAGGTTACAGTAGCACAAGCATCTTGCTTGTATTAATTATTCAAGTTAAAAGCACAACAGCTTACTTAGGACTTTCGCAAGTGTCACACTAAAAAATCTGTTGAGTGGGTGCGTCAGATATGAACAATTTGGTTATTTACATGATTTATACTGTGTGACGTGGTTAGTGAGCTTGTCGAACCATACCCTGCCAATGTGCCAGTTGCGTAAGTCCTGATACTATTGGAAATTCCTTAGTACCGCAGGGCAGAAGTCATGCATTCAAAACCAAGAAAGTATAGGGTTTTGGACGTTACGCCAAGCTGTACTAGTTTATGATTTTCTTGACTTTAGGGTTTTGGCCAGGTAATCGTGGGATCTGTTGCTAATTTTTTAGAAACTTCATAAGCACCAAAACGGTTTAAATGACTGGGATCGGAAAAGTATTTATTTTCTTTTGGCCATAGTAAACTTAGATCACGATATATAAAGTTGGTATTATTTGTAAAGGTTAATAGGTAGGTTTGAAATTCTTGCTCATATTTATTTCTCACTGGATCTAAATACTCTGCTGTTAGTGGCATATTGACAAATACAAGGGATATATTATTATTTTTGGTAAATTCTAAAATGGATTTTAATGCTTGTTCTTGTTTTCCTGTGAGTTGAAAGGATTTATAATCGTTGTCATAGTCACCAGTAACTCTTGAGTGTTGTTGATAGTACGTGCTAGGATCAAATTGAATAGATAGGGGTAAAAATCCATCAAAATCTACTGCTTGCTTGGCGGTATCTATGTCTGAGTTATTGTTATTATTAATCAGTCTTTTTTTGGTGCTCATTTGTAAATTTTGACTGTTAAAAGGTACATATTTAAGTTGTTTGTGTAAGAGAATTTTGATTTGTTCACGGTTTTTGTATGTTTGAGAAATGCTGGACAATTTCTCATTTAACCATTGGTTTGCTACTTCATAGTTACTAATTGCTGATGGTAATGAGGTGAGATTGATTTCGGGGTTTTGCTGTTGATTATTTTGCTGATTTCCTGGTGGTAATTGTTTTTTAGATGCTGCTTTTTCTAGGAATTTTTTATATCCTGGTGAGGCAGCGATCGCATTAAATGTTATATCTTCTCTACCACTATTAAAAGCACGAGAACCATCTGCCCAAATGACCATTTTTGGCAGTTCTGATGGTTGAATTACATAACGCAAAATAAAGTCTACTACTTGTGCTGTTGCTCCATTAACACCAAAGTTAAATATATCTATTTTCTGATGTCCTTGGGTGGTTAAGGTATTAGCCAGTGCCACTGGATCAATTCCTCTCAATGCGCGAGAAGAACCGATAATTAACAAGTCTGGTGGTTTTTTATTGGTAGCTAAACGTTTTTTATATAAAGCTAATTGTTCATCTAATTGTCTGGCGTTAAATGAGGGAATTTCTGAACGTGCAGCTAATAAAATCGCTGTAGATGTAGCTTTTTGTTTCAGAGGATCAGAGGGGGTATTATTAATAAATCCAGAGGAATTAAAGGCAGTATTCCTGAGAGTATCATCATGATTTTTCTCAAAGACTTGACTAGTTTGTGTGGTTACTAATAATGATGATTGATTATTTATTTCTGGTTGGGAATTGTAACTTATACTGTTATTTATTTGGTTATTCATTTGCTGATTTTTCCGAGAAATAGCTGTAGTTCTTGCTGTGACATAACCTAATATGAAATCAGCTTGAAATGTAAGTAATAAACCTAATATTACCCATGTTAAACTTCTCCAAATTCCAGGAGTATCAAGATTTTCTTCTGTATCTTGATGGGAGTAGCTAAATAATTGTGTTACTATGAGCAGTTTTTGAATGTTTTTGTGGGTATTTGTCAACCAATTTTGTGTTACCTCTCTAATAATGTTTTGTAGTTCAGTTTTTGTTAATTCTGGGCGAATGATAGCTTGATGATAAACTAGTGAATTTACATATTGGGAAGTAGCAGCAAATTCTGGTGTGGGTTCTGGTACTAGTCTAGGTCTTTCTTGGATGTCCATGCTATGATGCCATGCTGGTTGTTTATCTCCTGCACGACGACCGTAAACTCTGATACCTATAATTCCTGGTATTTTTAATTGGCGAATAAATTGAATTACTTTATTCGCTACTTGATGACGGGTGGGGCACAGGGGTGCTTCGCAGATAATATGTAATAGGTCTTGTTTGCGCTGTAATAATACACGAATACCTCCTGTTTTTAATCGCCATTCTAAGTCAGGATTAAGTAATCTTTCTAATAAAAATATTATAGCTGGAATATCACCTGCATGAGCTATATCTAAGGTTGATGTAGATAGATCTGGATGATTTGATGCAGGTAAGGCAGACCAATGTACCCAAGAAGGTTTTTCACTGCTGGTGATTTGTCCGTAAATGGTGGTAGCTTGAATAGCTTGGGGGGCGATCGCTTCTAAAAGTGGAATAATTGCTTGTATGCAGGTTTCTTTTGCCGGTGCTGGAGCATTTTCCAAGCTGTCAAAAACAGTAGTACAAACAAGATGGAGTGTGGACTCTTTTAAAGATGCTTGTACAGTAATTTTCAACTCCAGAAGAACTTCCGAAAGGATGCGAGTGATGGCCTGTACGTCTCCCCATCGCGCCCAGTCTTTAAGCATCACGTCCGATGGCGTTAAATCTATTCTTAACCGCCAATCTGGTTCTATTTCTCCGCGAACTTGGGATACAATAATAGCATCGTGATAACCAGAAAGTTTAAGATGGCGTAGTTTTTGCGCCACTGTTTCCGCTAATAAGGAAGCATCTGGACTATAACTAGACTGGCACAATACCCACAAACGCTTAAAAGTAGATTTTTCTTTGTTCTCTGGTGGATGAAAAACAGTTTCGGCTTGTACAGACACACCTAAATAGCCAAGATTTTCGCTGAGATAGCGAGCGATCGCTGCCACATCTCCTTGACGTGCTAAACTCTCATTAGAAATAATCATGGCTCCACCTGAGACTACAGGTGTATTCGTCTGATCCAACAATGATTGATTTACTTGTTGTAAATGTTGGTCTAATTGGTTTAAATATACTCGATGACACCATTGGGGACGATATTCGCCTTTTTTTCTACCATAGACCAATACTTGATATATTGAAGGTTGTTCATCATTGGTAAGAGTATCTACATCTGTTTGCTGTAGTGCTTGGAGCAATTCAGATAGAGTTTGCCAACGTTGGGGACATTCTATAGCTTCGCAGAGAATATGGAGGTCATTGCCCAGCAACCGGACTTTGACCCCAAAAGAATTTATTCCTGTTGCTTTGCTTACCCACTTTACTAACGATTTTTGGCGAAGTGCTTGTAGGAGTGCTTCGCTATCAAGTAATACTGTTTTCATTATCAAGTTAACTTTAGCAGGAAGGGGGTTTTGGGTGATTGTGCTGGTGTTAGTTGGCAAACCAGAGAATTATCACATTTTGCAGTTTTTTTCTGACAATTTTGCTACCATTTCACCTGGTAAAATCGGCAAAGATAGTTCTGTAATGAAGATTCACTTTTTTAGCCTAATTCTACTCATTTACTAGTTACCAAAATTATGTCATCTCTAGGCAACCACTCTCAAAGTCAACCCGGATTAAATTTTACTCCTTGCTATATCCCTATCAATTGTCTTCTCCATATAGGTACAGTTTCGTTACTGATGTTGCTAATAGCTGAAAAAACTACAGTGCAGGGTTTAGCAGCGTTAGGGGAAGCAGGGGAGGAATTATTCAGGGGCGATCGCCTGCCAATTTTAAATTTTCCCAGCGATGCCTACGATGAGGGAAGCTATCAGGAATAAAGTTAAAGTTAAGATTTGCACTCATCATAGCAGTTTATTCATGAGTTAGGAGTTAGTGATCAACTTTTTTATGCTCCCTTCTCTAACCCAAAAGTAAAAACTTAGACTTATCAATAATTATGGTACTTACCAAAATCGAGAATATGACTTCCTTTCTACAGTCTTTATCACCAACAGCCAATGTTTACTATACATCGGAGTTGTTTTTGCGTCACCGTCTACAAGTAGTAGAGGAATTGTGGGAATCAGTGCTACGTCAAGAATGTGGACAAAACATGGTAGTTTTGTTACGACAATTGCGTGATATGTGCTCACCCGAGGGACAAGCTACTAATGATCAAGCCTCTTCTGCGGTAGAGTTAATTGAACAGTTGAGTATTAATGAGGCTATTCGTGCTGCCCGTGCGTTTGCTCTGTACTTCCAACTGATTAATATTATTGAACAGGAGTATGAACAAAAACAACAGGTAAATCGTTATTCTGATCCCCATACGGAAGATCAGGAAAATTATCCTAGTCTTATTTATACTCACAACCAAAGGGAAGAAGAAGTCTCCGTAACAAAAGAAATTAATCCTGTATGGACTACGGAAGTTAAACAAAAAGGAACTTTTGCGGCTTTATTTCCCAAATTATTTCAGTTAAATGTACCTCCCCAACAAATTCAACGTCTCATTTCTCAGTTAGATATCCGTTTAGTTTTTACCGCGCATCCTACAGAAATTGTCCGTCATACCATCCGGGATAAACAGCGTCAAGTTGTACATTTGTTACAAAAAATGGATGAAAGCATTTCTCGCGCTGGTAGTTATCCCTGGGAAGTAGTAGAAGTCAAAGAAAGGTTGCTGGAAGAAATTCGTTTATGGTGGCGTACCGACGAATTGCATCAGTTTAAACCTACGGTATTAGATGAAGTAGACTATGCTCTTCACTATTTCCAAGAGGTACTATTTGACGGTATCACGGAACTTTATAAAAGTTTCAAGTATGCACTTAAACAAACTTTTCCTTGGTTAGAACCGCCCAGTACAAATTTCTGCTCCTTTGGTTCTTGGGTAGGCTCAGATCGAGATGGTAATCCTTCTGTAACACCGGAAGTAACATGGAAAACCGCCTGTTACCAACGGAAAATGGTACTGGAAAGATATATTAATTCTGTGAAACAGTTAATTGAATTATTAAGTGTTTCTATGCAATGGAGTGATGTATTACCAGATTTGTTAGAATCCTTAGAGTTAGAACAGTCTAAACTAAGTGAGATATATGATGCTTTAGCGTTAAGATATAGGCAAGAGCCCTATCGTTTAAAGTTATCTTATATTTTAAAACGGTTGGAAAATACGCGCGATCGCAACTTATCACTATATAATCAAGAAACACCACAAAATGAAGATGCTCCCATGTACCGTTCAGGAGGAGAATTTTTGGGAGACTTGCGATTAATTCAACATAACTTAAAGGAAACGGGTTTAAGTTGTTCAGAACTGGATAATTTAATTTGTCAAGTAGAAATTTTTGATTTTAACTTGACACAATTAGATATTCGTCAAGAGTCATCAAGACATTCAGATGCGTTGGATGAAATTCTTGGATATTTGCAAATTTTACCCCAAGCCTATAATGAATTATCAGAAGAACAAAGAGTAGCTTGGTTGACATCAGAATTGCAAACTCGTAGGCCATTAATTCCTGGGGAATTACCATTTTCTGAAAAGACAAATGATGTAATTCAAACTTTTAGAACTGTGCGATCGCTACAACAAGAATTTGGCATTAACATTTGTCAAACATACATTATTAGTATGTGTAGAGAAGTGAGCGATGTTTTAGAAGTTTTACTCCTAGCAAAAGAAGCGAGTTTATTCGATCCTGTCATTGCAGTAGGAACAATTAGGGTAGTTCCTTTATTTGAAACAGTAGAAGACTTACAACGTTCTCGTAGTGTAATGAAACAACTATTTGAACTACCTTTATATAGAGCAATGTTAGCAGGAGGTTACAAACAAAACGAGTCCACAGAATCCCATTTTACCCTAAAACCTAACTTACAAGAAGTAATGCTAGGATATTCAGATAGTAATAAAGATTCAGGTTTTTTAAGTAGTAACTGGGAAATTCATAAAGCCCAAAAATCACTACAGAAAATAGCTGAAGGATATGGATTAAATTTAAGAATTTTTCATGGACGAGGTGGTTCAGTAGGTAGGGGAGGCGGACCTGCTTACGAAGCGATTTTAGCACAACCAGGTCATAGCATTAGTGGGCGAATTAAAATTACTGAACAAGGGGAGGTATTAGCTTCCAAATATTCTCTATTAGACTTAGCTTTATATCATTTAGAAACTATTACCACAGCAGTAATAGAAGCAAGTTTATTAGGAACAGGGTTTGATGATATTGAACCTTGGAATGAAATTATGGAAGAATTATCAGCCAAGTCTCGACAACATTACCGTCATTTAATCTATGAACAACCAGACTTTATAGATTTCTTCCATCAAGTTACACCCATCGAAGAAATTAGTCAATTACAAATTAGTTCTCGTCCAGCGCGTCGTCCTTCTGGCAAAAGAGATTTAAGCAGTTTAAGGGCAATTCCTTGGGTATTTAGTTGGACACAAACGCGGTTTTTATTACCTTCTTGGTATGGGGTTGGTACTGCATTACAGGAATTTTTGGATGAAGAACCAGAACAACATTTGAAATTGTTGCGTTATTTTTATTTGAAATGGCCATTTTTCAAAATGGTAATTTCTAAAGCAGAAATGACTCTAGCAAAAGTAGATATTGAGATGGCGCGTCATTATGTGCGAGAATTATCTCATCCTCAAGATAGGGAAAGATTTGAAAAGGTATTTCAGCAAATAGCGAATGAATTTTATCTCACAAGAGATTTAGTTTTGCAAATTACTGGCCATGAAAAACTATTAGATGGAGATCCAGTTTTACAGCGTTCTGTACAATTAAGAAATGGGACAATAGTACCTTTAGGTTTCATCCAAGTTTCCATTCTCAAAAGACTAAGACAGTCGAAAAATGCGAATACCACTACAGGTGTAATTCACTCACGTTATAGTAAAGGAGAATTACTCAGAGGTGCCTTATTAACTATTAATGGTATTGCTGCGGGAATGAGAAATACAGGTTGATGTTTTCAGGAGAAGATCCCCGACTTGTTTTTTTCATCTTGTATAGGACTTACGCAAGTGTTACACTAAAAAATCTGTTCAGTGGGTGCGTCAGATATCAACAATTTGGTTATTTACATGATTTATACTGTCTGACGTGGTTGGTGAGCTTGTCGAACTACACCCTACCAATGTACCAGTTGCGTAAGTCCTGTTGTAGACAAATCATAAATTGATATGACAAGTTGGGGATCTGCTAAATTGGTATTTTAATCCCAAAAAATTCTTGAGTATTGTGGACTGAATATAAGGCCAAAGATCATCAATTACATATCCCTCAACTTCTACCTTTTTTGTAAAAGCTGTTACCTGATATGAAACAAATGATGAAAAATCCTATTTTGCTGTGTACTTTTTTAGCTTTATCATCGGGTTTTTTTGGAGGTTTGATCACTGCACAAGTTATGGTGACATTAGCAAGCCAAAAATGTCAAAAAAGCCCAAATACAATTTGGGGGTTTACACAAATATGTCATACTTGGATAGCACCAGCAGCAATTTTGCAAGGTAGTACAGCGGGTATTTGGACTGGTACTGTTTTAGGGGCTTTTGTCGGTGGTTTAATGGTGAGAAAACCTATGTAGCTATCAGCAGTGAGCTAATTTCTAAGTAGTACAAGCATCTTGCTTGTATTTTCAGCAGCAATTCAATTCTCATTTTCAAACCAGTTTACGCTATTTAAGCGAACTGCTTCCAGCAGCGCTTCGCTATCGCTAGAATTTTTAAGAATTGTAAACAGCTTGTTGTATAAGGGTTTTTATGTCATGAGATTCTTAAAATGAGAATTGCTGTATTTTCAGTATCTTACTTGTATTTTAAGCATTTTGCTTGTATTATAAATATCTTGTCACCCCCTATCTAAGTCAAAAATACAACAATTAATCATGACTACTGAAATTCCTGTTACAAATCAAACTACTACTGGTGCTGATGCTGTGGATCAAGCGATCGCTCAAGGTATAGATTTTGACGGTTCACCCATTCCTACTGCTAAGATAGAATTATATAATCAAGTTATGGGATTAGAAGCTGGAAGACAGCGCAGTGGTGTATCTAATACTATGCGTTCTCGTATAGTTCGCATCGGTGCTAAACATATACCCCAAGTCGAACTGGATGAAAAACTGATAGCTGCTGGTTTTGCACCTCTGAAAGAAAAGGAAATTGCTTTTTTCTACGGCGGTAAGTGACATATAATCATATATTCATATATTCATTAAGGGTTTATTACTGCTAAACCCATTCCATGAGTCAGGAGTCAGAATACAGAAGTTTATCCCTGCACTCCGGGCGAACGGACGTTCGCCCCTACCGCACTTATACCTGTCCATCGCTTACTATTTGGTTTTCTTGCCGTAAATAGGCTTGAATAAACATATCTATTTCTCCATTCATAATATCAGTAATAGCTGTAGTTTCTACGTTTGTACGTAAGTCTTTAACCATTTGATAGGGATGAAATACATAGTTACGAATTTGATTACCCCAAGACGCTTCCACCATATCGCCGCGAATTTCCGCAATTTCTTTGGCGCGTTGTTGTTTAGCAATAACAAGTAATCTTGCTTTAAGTCTTGCTAGTGCCTTTTCTTTATTTTGCAGTTGCGATCGCTCTTCTGTGCATCTCACTGCTAAACCTGTAGGTAAGTGAACTATCCTCACTGCGGTTTCTACTTTATTAACATTTTGACCTCCTTTTCCACCCGCCCTCGATGTAGTAATTTCTAGGTCATTTTCTGGTATATCTAATTGTACTGAGTTATCTATTTGCGGCATTACTTCCACACCTGCAAAGCTGGTTTGTCTTTTACCATTGGCGTTAAATGGCGATATTCTGACTAGTCTGTGTGTTCCTGTTTCTGAACGCAAATACCCGTAAGCATACTTACCTGTAATTTCCAATGTAGCAGATTTTATACCTGCTTCATCACCTTCTGACTCTTCAGCCAATGTAACTTTATAGCCATGAAATTCTGCCCATCTGGTGTACATCCGCATCAGCATAAATGCCCAATCTTGAGCATCTGTACCACCTGCACCAGCATTAATAGTTAATACAGCGCCCTCAGCATCATAAGTACCAGATAATAACTGTTCTAATTCCCACTGATCTAACTCATGATTTAATTTGTTAATAGTGGTTTCTGCTTCTTCTAATAGTGATGTATCCGTTTCCAGTTCTAGTAATTCTACAACGGCTTTAGTATCATCTAGGTATTTGTGCCATTGGTGATACTGTTCTAAATGGGATTTAAGATCATTAAGTTCTTGTAAAGTTTGCTGGGCTGTATTTTGATTGTCCCAGAATTGTGTTTGACTAGATAATTGTTCTAAGTCGTGAATTTTAGCTTGTAGTGCGGGGATGTCAAAGATAGTCCTGAGTTTTACCCAGGCGGTTAGCTAACAATTCGATTTCGCGTTTAATGTCGAGGACTTCCATTTTATTGTATATTTGGTAAGATTTGGTTTTGAGTTTGGATTTTGTTACGGGCGTTGATAGCCTCTTGATAATCTGGTTTATATTTTATCGCTTTTTCGTAAGATGCGATCGCTTGTGAATATTTCCCCAAAAGTACTAGAGCATTACCCCTACTATACCAACTTTCGTAATGATTGATTTTATAACGTACTGCTTGATCATAGGAGGCGATCGCTTGTGGATATTGTTGTAATTGATATTGTGTGTTTCCCAAATTATACCATAACAAATAATCATTTTTTTGTAGATTGAGGGCTTGGCGATAAGATTCCATAGCCTCAGTATATCTTTTTACTTGATGTAATGCCCAACCTCGATTATACAATGCTTGATATTGTTTAGGGTTAGATTTAATAACTTCATTCCAAGAATCTATCGCTTCAGGATACCTTTTTAATGTCATTAATACATTACTTCTGGACAACCAGGCCGCTTGATTTTTAGGATTATATTTCACCGTTTCTTGATAGGCTTCCACCGCTTCTTGATAACGGTTTAAATTCACTAAACAATTACCTAAATTATACCAAGCCCCATCATAATCTGGTTTTAATTCTACAGCTTTTCTATAAGCAGTAACTCCTACCTCATATTGTTTCATTAATTGATAAGAATAACCCTGATTATACCATAATTTTGGATTATCTGGTTGTAATTCTATGGCTTTTTCGTAGGATTTTACAGCATTATTATATTGATTTAATTTTTGAAATACATCACCTTTACCTTGCCAAATTTCCGGATCATCATTTTGCAATTGTAAGGCTTTATCAAAACTAGCTAATGCTTCAGAATAACGCTGTAAATTAATCAAAGCAAAACCGCGATTTTTCCAAGCATCTAAATAATCTGGTTGCATTTGAATTGTTTGATCATAGATTTTTAAGGCTTTTTCATATTGCTTTAATTGAAATAATACTTTTCCTTGACCATATAAACTAGCAACATCTTGAGGATTAAGTTCTACCGCTTTTTTATAAGCTGATAAAGCCTCTTCATAACGTTGTAATTGTAAAAGTGTATTACCTTGTTTATATAAAGCTACAGCATTATGTTCATTAATATATTTTAGTACAAAAAAACCACCAATACTACCAATAAATAATAAAAACATTGCCAAAAATAACTTAGGTAATATATTTTTTTTAGGTTGTTTTTGCTGACTATTATTAACGGGTTTATGTGCTATGGGAGAAATAATAATTGTCTGAGATTTATGTTTATTTAATTCTTGTAAAGCTATATTAGCAGAAGCATAACGTTGACGAAAATCATAACAAATCATCTTATTTAAAAACTCAGCAAATTCTGGACTTACATTAGCGAAATTTTCCCAAATGATCTCATTAGTATCCCCATCTTTTTCTAATTGCTGAGGAGATAGACCAGTTAATGCTTGAATAGCAATAATTCCTAAAGCGTAGATATCACTGCTATATTTTGGTGTACCTTGTGCTTGTTCACTGGGAATATAACCAGGAGTACCAATAGCAATTGTAGCTTTAGTTATTCCTGGAGAATTTATTAATTGACTGGTAATTTCTTTAACTGCACCAAAATCAATTAAAATTAATTTATCATCGGTTTCTCTTCTGATAATATTGCGTGGGTTAACATCACGATGAATTACTTTTTGTTCATGAACAAAAGCCAAAATTTCTAATATTTCTTCAATGAGAGAAATAACTTCATTTTGACTGAAAATTTTACCTGGGGTTAATTCTTGACTCAGGTTATTACCAACTATTAATTCTTGTACTAAATAAAATTCTGCATTTTCTTCAAAATATGCTAAAAGTTGAGGAATGCGATCGTGTGTACCCAGTTTATATAAAACCTGTGCTTCTGTATCAAATAAACGTCTAGCTACATCTAAAGTAGTAGTATCACTAGATTGAGGTTTGAGTTTTTTGACTACGCACTGAGGTATACCTGGTAATTGTGTATCATTAGCAACGTAAGTTTCCCCAAAACCTCCTCCTCCCAAGTAGCTAATAATTTGATATCTATTTACGAGTGTGGTTCCTAGCATTTGATGATTTTTCTCTATATGATCTATACATTGAGATTACCCCAGATCCCCGACTTCTTAAATAAGTCGGGGATCTGATAGATTGCTGATTACTGATTGCTATTATATGTTAAATTATTACTATTGTGCCGCATAGTAACGGATGTATTCAGGAAACAATGATTCCTATTAGTGATCATATTCATACTCGGAAGAAACCAATTATTAATTATTGGTTAATTGGGGTAAATTTAGCAATATTTTTCTGGGAAATTCAATTAAGTGTCACAGAAAATTTAGGGAATTTAATTAATAATTGGGGAATAATTCCAGCACAGACAAATGTAGCTATTTATAATGCTTTGTTTAATAATACTGCTGCCTGGATAGTGGTTTTTTGGCGGTTACTTTCTTTACCTATTTCTCTATTTTTACATGGTAGTTTTAGCCAAATTTTAGGGAATATGTTATTTTTATGGGTTTTTGGGAGGACATTAGAAGGTGTTTTAGGACATAGAACTTATTTAATACTTTTTGTGACTGCTGGTGTATTTTCCGGCATAGTAATTACTTTGTTAGCACCAAATTTAGCAATACCAATAGTGGGGGCTAATGCTGGTATTGCTGCTATTTTAGGTGCTTATTTGATCAGGTTTCCCAAATCAAAAATTTATTCAGTAATTCCTTTACTAGTCGTTTATATACCGATGGAAGTTCCTGGTTTACTTTACCTATTTTGGTGGTTTATACAGCAATCTTTTTACGGAATTGGTGGACTAAATGTATCAGGTGGTGTTAATCAGTCTAGTGTAACCTACTGGGGACAATTTGCGGCTTTAGTTACGGGCGCTGCTTTCATGAAAATGAGATGGAGATAAGCTAATGTGCAGCACTCACTGTATGATTAAAAAACCTGAAGTTACAGTAGCACAAGCATCTTGCCTGTATTAATTATTCAAGTTAAAGGCACAACAGCTTAATTCATCAATTGCCCACCTACTTAGGACTTACCCAAGTGTCACACCAAAAATCTTTTGTAGGGTGTGGTTGGTTAGATTAACCATGTTATCCTGTGGACTAGATAAGGCCCACACTTCTAGGACAAATCAGGAAGAAAAGCTAACTTTTGTTAAAATTAGTTAGCTTTTTTGTATCGGTTTATAGAGTTATATTATGAAGTGTCAATCCTAGATTATTTGTTTAAATGCTGTTTATCTCCTCCCACCTCTAAAAGTCCACGGTTAATAAATAAAGGTTGGAAACTGTGATCCTTAATATTATAGTTGTGTTTTATTCCATCTAGGGCTAGACGCAAATCATTCCTACCCTGAAAACCTTCTAAACGTTGTTTAACAGTTCCCCTTTCTATTAGAAGTAACGTTGGTAGTGTTTTTAGTTCATAGGTATTACATAACTTGAAATTTTGATCAGCATTTATCGTGACTAATTTCATTTCCGTACCACATTGTGCTTGAAATTGCAATAGTATCGGATGTATGATTTTGCATAATTTACACCAGGGTGCTTCAAAGTCCACTAAAACCGGAACTTGAGATTCTAAAACTTCTTGAGTAAAGGTTCGTTCAGTAACCAACAACACTATGACACCTCCCACATTGTCAGATATATGAAAATTTGCTACCAGTAGGAGTCAGGAGATTCAGGAGTGACTAAGTCAGAATGAGGAATTTTATCCCTCCTCCCTGCTCCCTAATATCTTGTTGACAAAAAAGCCAACGTGAGGTAAGGAACAGCTTTTTTGAAATATTGACATTGTAATTTGTCTTTGTTGGTTATTTATAAATAGATATAGAAGAGTTAGAGAGATAGAAAAAAATGGAAAATGAGAATTTTTACTTATTGTTTATTCCTGATTTCCTGCTCCCTGTATTCTCTTATATAAATAACTGACATTATAGCGGTATGTACTTGAATGAGATACAACTGAGGACAAAACATAGACGTTAAGAGACCTTTAATTCTGTTCCCTGATCCTTCTTGCTCCCTGCTATAATGACAAATTTCAATGTCACTCAAAAAATATTTACTGATAGCTAGTGGAATTGATCCTACATTGTTTTGGTAGCAAGTGATCAGCCCAAATTATGATCAAATTTCTATTTTTGGGGAATTTGAGGGATCAAGGCAAACTACCAGAATATTTTGCTAGTGGCTACTAATAATAGGGGATGTAGCCACCAAAATAACGTTATAAAAATGGCAACCCCGAAATAAGCAGGACGTAAAAATTCTTCCCATTGTAAACTTTGGCGACCATCAATAATTGCTAGAAAGGGTATAACGGAGGTTCGTTGTTTAACAGCAGTAAATGCCTCTCCATAACGTTTACTTAAACGGCGATCGCCATGCCACACAGCAAATAAATGATGTAATATCAAACCCAAAGAAGTTACTAAAGTGAAACTTGTACCTAACCAGAGAGTATGTGCTATACACCATATTACCTGTCCCACCATTTGTGGATGGCGAGTAATACGGATAATACCGGTTTCATAAAGATGGACTTGGGGCTTTTGAATAGCAGCAATTTCTAGTAAATTGAAGGTAGCAGGATATAAAAATAAAAAAGAAATTGCTGATAAAATCCATACTAATATTCCCACTCCTGGTACACCTTGTACCTGCCACAATTGCCAACCATCATAACGATGATTAAAAAAGTACACAATTAACAATACTGCTAATGGTAAACTCCCTAATGCGAATAAAATACGATATACTCTCGCTCCTAAGTATTTTTCTGCCCAAGGACGGAGAGCAGCACCGCCACTATGAACCACAGCAAAGACTAATAATAATCCCAGGATCACAAAATGACTCGAAGTAATGGAAGGATTAGGCAACATACACAACTAAACTATGAATAAAGAAAATTAATTCAGTACAATCAATACCATAATGTGTTGAAAATAAAACGTAATTTTGTTTTGTATCTTCTGTTTTATGATCAGGTGATATCACCATCTTCTTGGCAATTGTTATGTTTAGCTCTTTTTTAACATTTTTAACGGTTTAACCTTATGTCTGACCTTCCTTTTACTTTAGATCAATTACGTATTCTTAAGGCGATCGCCCAAGAAGGTAGCTTTAAACGTGCTGCTGATAGTCTTTATGTATCGCAACCCGCCGTTAGTTTACAAGTACAAAACCTGGAACGTCAATTAGATGTTCCCCTATTTGATAGAGGTGGCCGTCGCGCACAACTCACAGAAGCAGGTTATTTACTGTTGAGTTATGGCGAAAAAATCCTGAGTCTTTGTCAAGAAACTTGTCGTGCTATTGAAGACTTGCAAAATCTTCAAGGTGGTACATTAATTGTAGGAGCATCACAAACAACAGGAACGTATCTTTTACCAAAGATGATCGGTCTATTTCGGCAAAAATATCCTGATGTGGCCGTACAACTCCACGTTCATTCTACCCGACGTACCGCTTGGAGTGTGGCTAACGGACAAGTTGATCTGGCTATTATTGGTGGGGAAATTCCTTCAGAACTAGCAGAGTCTTTAAACACTATCCCCTATGCCGAAGATGAACTAGCTCTGATTATCCCTGTTTCTCATCCCTTCTGTAAATTAGATACCATCCAAAAAGAGGATCTATATAAATTACAATTTATCGCCCTTGATTCTCAATCTACAATTCGCAAGGTCATTGATCAAGTCTTAGCCCGTTGTGATATTGATACCAGAAGGTTTAAATTTGAAATGGAATTAAATTCCATAGAAGCGATTAAAAATGCTGTACAATCAGGTTTAGGTGCGGCCTTTGTTTCCACAGCGGCCATAGCTAAGGAACTACAAATGGGCGTTTTACATAGTATTCCCATTGAAGGAGTTGTAGTTAAACGGACACTGTGGTTAATTGTTAACCCTAATCGTTATAGATCAAAAGCAGCAGAAGCATTTAGTAAAGAAATTTTACCTTTATTTGCTAATCCTGAATGGAATCAAGAAGTGTTAAAATTGTCAGAGCAAAATCTAGTTGTAAGTACATTAGATATACCTACCTCTAGCCCCTCGGACATAGAATAAACATTTTTTGAGTTCGTAGTTGAGCTTTAGTTCAAAACTAATAACTAACAACTGACAATTTATGCAAGTTTACTGCACTCGTCCAAAATGCCAACGTCCAATAAACTATTTTCCTGATTTAGATGATAAGCACAGCAAGATACCTGTGTTACAAGGGTTTTATCATTAACATCCGTACCTCATAATAACGGAAACTGCTGTAATAGAAATTCTGACAACTATCCTAGCTGTCACCTAATATGGTTATATTAAGAAATGTAACCGAATATGAGGATAATATAATGATGAATTTATTACTGGATGTTAGCACTGCAACTAGTGGAAATCGTTTTCCACTGGCATTTACATTAGTTTATGTAATTGGTTTTATTGCTGCTGTTAGCATAGGTTCAATTGCATGGTATAATTCTAAACGTCCCGCAGGTTGGGAAAGTAAAGAACGTCCTGATTTTATTCCCAAGGTTGATAAGGAGTCATAAAACAACTTTAGGATAAGTAGTACAGCTTGGGGTAAATAAACCAACCATTCTAAATCGTGCAAAAGCCTATACTGTCTTGGTTTTGAATGCATGACTTTTGAATGCATGAATTCCGCCCTGCGCTACTAGGGTTTGCACCAACTGTTACCTTTTAACTGTCATCACAAGAAGACTTTTTGGTGCAAACCCTGTTTATAGTTAATTAACTAATTAATCTGCTGTACTAGAAGAACCTGGTTTAAGTCTTTCTCTCCAAGAAGGTTTAGGTGCGGAGGATTCTGATGGGGTATTATTAACTGGTGCTGAAGAATTGCCAGAATTACCAGAACTTCCAGAGTCATAATTTCTGCGTCTGCGGGAGCGGAAGGAGTTAGTGTTATTGGTATAACTATTTGAATCCTCCGTATTATAGCGTCGTTTTCTTCTGGATGAAGTAGATGAATAAGATGAATAAGATGTTGTATTAGTATTGTCTTGAGTATAACGCCGTCTGCGTCTGGATCTTCTTTCTGATGAATTATATGAATTATATGATGAACTATCTGTATTTTCAGATTGATAGTATCTACGTCTCCGTCTCCGTCTGGGTGTGGTATCAGAATTATTATTATCGTTGTTATCTGATGTATCACTATCAGATACAGATTGATTAACAATTTTATTTGATTTAATCCGTTCAGCTTTAATTGTACCCTTGCGACCTTCTAATTTCGGACGTTCTGGGAATTTTTCCACTTCCATTCCTTCTACCGCTTTTTCCATAAATTTGCGCCAAGTATAGGCCGCACTGCTACTAGTACCGTAGGTAGGACGGTTATTATCATTACCTAACCATACACCGGCTACTAATTGGGGAATATAACCAATAAACCATAAATCACGGGATTCGTCAGTTGTACCAGTTTTACCCGCTACTTGACGATCATTTAATTGGGCTTCTCCTCCTGTACCTTGAGTAACTACATGGCCTAACATCCATGTCATAATAGCGGCACTATCAGCATCTAACACTCGTTTTTGTTCATACTTGGCTGACCAAATCACATCCCCTTGACGGTTAAGAATGCGGCGGATACCATGTACTTCTGTGTGCAGTCCTTGGGTAGCGAATGTACCATAGGCACTAGTAATTTCTAAGAGATTAACTTCATTAGAACCAAGAGCCAAAGAGTAGTTAGGCTCTAGTTCTGATTGAATACCCATGTCATGGGCTAGTTTAATAATTGGCTTAAATCCTGTATCTATTAACACCTTAACAGCAATGGTATTTACTGATTTAGTGAGAGCCTCTGTCATAGTTAATGAACCAAGAAATTTATCATTAGAGTTTTTTGGTTCGTAACCATCCACTACTAAAGGTGCATCAGTGTAGCTATCATTAGGACTTTTACCTGTGGCGATCGCTGCCGCATAGACAAAACCCTTAAATGTTGATCCTGGCTGTCTTTTAGCCTGAGTAACGCGATTAAATTGATTTTTACTAAAGTCCTTACCTCCCACCATTGCTTGAATTTCGCCATTTTGGGGATTTATCGCTACTAAAGCTGCTTCTGTAAAGTTTTGCCAACCACCTCGGTTTTCTAATACCTTAGCCACTGCTTTTTCCCCTGCTATTTGCCAAGTGGGGTTTAAAGTAGTTTCTACCACTAAACCTCCAGCAGCTAACACTTCTGGTTTGACACATTTGGGTAACTCTTGCTGAATGTAGCTAGTGAAGTACGGAAATGAAGATTCTAAACGCTTAGGCAAACTGCTTTTAACATTTAATTTTTCTTCTGTAGCCTTTTGTGCTTCCTTAGCTGTGATAAATCCCGCATCAACCATGCGTTTAAGGACGGTATTCCGGCGTTCTATAGCCAATTGGGGATTTTTATCGGGAGCGTATATATTAGGAGCGGGAGCTAAACCAGCCAAAGTGGCCATTTCTGATAAAGTTAACTGATTAATAGGCTTACTAAAATATACCCAAGCTGCATCAGCAACACCATAAGCACCCGAACCCAAATAAACGAGATTAAGATAACGTTCGAGAATTTCGTCCTTAGTTAATTTTTGTTCAATTTTTTGGGCGAGACGGACTTCCTTGAGTTTGCGTAAAATAGTTTTTTCTTGTTTAAGAAATAAAATTCTGGCTACTTGTTGAGTAATGGTACTACCACCTTCTACCAAATCTTGCGATCGCAAATTACTAACAACCGCCCTCAAAATACCTTGACCATCAATACCATTATGCTCCATAAAGCGATGGTCTTCCGAAGCAATAAAAGCCTTTTGTAAAATATCTGGTATTTCCTTTAAAAGTAGATGTTCTCTAGTAGCTTCACCTTGCTGTTGTATAATTGTTCCATCACCAGCTTTAATAGTCAATGTTTGTTCTCGTGCCATTGCTTTAAGAACAGATTCATCTGGCAAAGTCTTATCTATTTCTACAATTGTATAGTGGAACGCAATGATCCCTCCGCCCACACCACACCCCAACCAAAACCAAAGACGACGATAAAAAGGCTTACCGGTACGGGCAAATTTATTCAACATTTCTGATGAGAGGTTATTCACCTGGTTAAGTAACTCTTTAGTTTTTAGTAGCATTTTCGGTGTTAAGTTTTCAGGTGTGGAGTTGGTGCATTGTATTTGATCATCATCAACAAACAACAGCAAATACTCCTAGTGGATTTGAGAGTAATATCTAAGTTTTAGTATAATACCCCATAAAGAACCAATTTATTACAGTAATAAATGTTGTTTTTGTAAAATTTAGGAATCAGGATATCAAGGAGTCATTAGGGGCAATCTCCCTGTGGTTGCCCGCTTCGCACCCCGATCCCGACACCCGACACCCGACACCCGATCCCGTACCTTTATGAACAAACCCGCCCACGCTGCTATTGCTCTTGGTGGTAATATCGGCGATACCCAAACCATTGTAGAAACCTTAGAAGCAGCGATAAAAACTTTAGCTACCACACCTGGAATAGTTGTTGAATCACAATCAAGCTGGTATAGAACTAAAGCCATAGGACCGACTCAACCAGACTATGTCAACAGTTGTGTAGTGCTAAAAGTCACACTATCACCTGTAAACTTATTAACAAACTTATTAAAAATAGAAGAAAAATTTGGGCGTGTGCGTACAGAACATTGGGGACCGCGAACTTTGGATTTAGATTTGTTATTATATGATGACATAATTCTGAATCAGTTCGATCTGCAAATTCCCCATCCCCGTATGCACCAAAGGGCTTTTGTCCTAGTGCCCCTGGCGGAAATTGCCGGAAATTGGTTATATCCCATATCTCAACAATTAATTAAAGATTTAGTATTAGAGGTAGACATTTCTGATGTACAGTTGTTACAGGGCTAATCATGGTGATTAACACCTTCTGAATACCCAAAAACCTGTTATGAATTATCTGATTACTCAGAAACTCCCCGTATATATTTTGTGTGTTTACAGCCAGTAGAAGTTTACTATGCCATTAGGTAGAGAATTACCACAGTTGCTTAAGCAACGCTTTTTTTATAAAGGACGCAAATTCAATTTTGAAGTCAACCGCTTGCGTTTACCGAATAAGGCCGAGGGTGAATGGGAGTGTGTTCGTCATCCTGGTGGTGCCTTGGTTGTGCCAGTTACCTCTGATGGTAAACTTATACTGGTGCGTCAATATCGTTTTGCGGTTCAGGGTAGGTTATTAGAATTTCCTGCTGGTACTATTGAACCCAATGAAGATCCTTTAGAAACTGTTAAGCGGGAAATTCAAGAAGAAACGGGTTATTGCGCTCATAATTGGGATAAATTAGGTGAGTTTTTCCTTGCTCCTGGTTATTCTGATGAAATTATTTACGCTTTTGTGGCCAGAGATTTAGAAAAGTTAGCCACTCCACCACAACAGGAAGAGGATGAGGATATTGAAATTGTGATACTCTCCCCCCAAGAGTTAGAAACGGCAATTTTTGAAGGTGAAAATGTGGATGCAAAAACCATTTCTAGTTTTTTACTTCTGCGCCGTTTTTTAGAATATTAAGGTAAGTTGCCAGTTAGATAAAGTAGGGTGCGTCAGAATCTTAAAACTGGTAATTTTAACCTAAATTATTCTGTCTGACGCACCCTACAGACTACAAAATATCCAAAAATTAATACAGCACATTCCATCTACATGAGGTACACTATGAACACAGCAAGATGCCTGTGTTACAAGGGTTTTATCATTAACATCTGTACCTCATAATAACGCAAACTGCTGTAACTAGCAACTTGGGTTATTAGTCACCCGTCAGCTATAGTCATTCCTAGATGACTTTTGCTATTAGACTGGTAATTCATTCCCAGTAGAGATGTTCCATAAAACGACGCATTAGACGCTCTACATGGGCTGTAAATTAAGTTGACACTAATGAGCAATGTACTTTACCCGCACAAATCTAGGTTTTTCGGTGTTGCTGATATAGCAATTCCCAAACTTATAGTTCAACGCAGATAATATAGGATGTTATTAAGAATTTTTCTGACTGCTGACTGCTAATAGCTAATTTTGGCGTTACTTAACTCAGGTATGAAATTGAGAAATTCAAAATTTGAAACTTTGCGTCTAACGCAAGTGTTTCGCTTCGCTGATGCGCGAAATCAATATCATGCCATCATACCCCAATTCACATAATCCCGTAAACGATGACTCATAAATTGATTAACTACTGTTTTCGTTGGTCCAAATTCTCTTAATTGGCCAATATTGTGCTGATTATATTGAAATATAGCGGTAAAGTCTGAAAGACGAGATACTTGTGGAATATTATGAGAAACAAAGATAATGGTCAATTCTGAGCGTAAACATTCAATTAATTCTTCGATTTTATTACTAGCAATAGGATCCATTCCAGCACTAAATTCATCTATGAGGATGACTTGTGGTTTAAGTGCTAAAGCGCGAGCTATACAAAGACATTGTTGTTGTCCATAAGATAATTCTAAGGCTGATTTATGGAGTTTATTTTTCATTTCTTCCCAAATATCGGCAGATTTTAAGGCTGATTCGATTATTTCATCTAATTCTATTTTAGGTCTCCATCCTGTTAATTTTACTCCATAGGCCATGTTATCATAGATGCTCATGGGAAATAGGTTAGCTTGGGAGTAAATGATACTAATTTGACGACGCAAACGGTTAAGGTTCACGCGACGTTCATAGATATTTTCATAGATATTTTGTCCGAAAAATTCTATTTTCCCCGCAACTTTTACGTTACCCTCTAAGTCTGTCATCCTGTTGAGGGATTTTAAAAAGGTTGATTTTCCACAACCACTCGGTCCAATTATGGATATAATTTTGTTTTGCGGAATATCCATTGATATGTCATGGAGGATTTGTCGAGTATCATAATAAAAACTGAAGTTTTGAACGCTGATAGCCGGGATGATTTTATTCATGGTATGACCCTAAGATCAGTTAATAAATGGTTAAGATTTAGGTTGAGTTTCACAGATTAATGCTAAACAAGGATGTTCTTTATGGGATTAAGGTTAATTTTTATTTTTACTAATATTGTTACTAGTGTTATTATCTGGCATTTTGGCATATCTTGTACATGGGCAGTAAATAAGAAAGATGAAGATTTGAATAGGTTTCCTCCTAATCCTTTGGAAGTAAATATACCAGATCCTTTATTAGTAAATCTAGATTTAAACAATTTAACGCAGGCAGAAAGACAAAAGTTAAATTTGGCTTTAGATGAGTTGCATCAAGAAGCGTTAACAATTTTACAAAATGGGGATTCCCAAGGTGCTTTTGAGGTTTGGAATAGGGAGTTAAGGTTACGGCGTGTTTTAGGCATTTTACCAGAAATGGAGGCGTTGGGAAAAGTGGGAGAAATTGCGAGAAATGAAAATAAACGCGAACAAGTACAGTATATTACCAAGCGATTACAGTCTATCCAAAAACAGATTTTTAAGGAAAGAAGCAGTGATTTAAAATTATGGCGATCGCTAGGTAATACGTATCAAAAAATCCGTAATCCGCAGTTAGCATTAACGGCTTATGATCAAGTTTTAATGAATGTACAAAAACAGCAAGATGTCATGGCGGAAATGGAAATTTTAGAAACTATGGGGGAGTTACATTTAAGTTGGTTTGATTATGTCGAAGGAGCAAAAGTTTATCAAAAGATGTTGAATTTGGCAACTAATAGGGGTGATAAAATAAGAAGGTTAAAATATTTGCAGGAGTTAGCCTATATTTATGATCAGGGAAAACAACCACAAGGGGCAATAGAAATATTAAATCAGTTAATAGATGTTTATACAAGTGAGGGAAATTTAACACAAATTCCGGTTTTGAAATTAGCGATCGCCTCCAATTATGAAAAGTTAGCAGAAAAAGATCCGAATTTATTACAAGAGGCATTTAGTAATTATCAACAAGCCTATAAAACAGCTTGGGAATTAGAACAATATACTAGGGCTGGGGAAGGATTACAAAAATTAATTGCTTTATATAGTTCCCAAAAACAAGTAGATGCAGCTTTAGAAACTAGTAAAATTTTGATAGAAACAGTAACTTTAGCTAATGATTTTTATGGATTAATGATGGCCTATAAAGAAATGGGAAATTTATATTTAGAACAGGAGAAATATAGTCAAGCAATGAAGGCTTTTTCAGAAGGTTTGGTGATTGCTAAACAACTGAAACATCGGGAAAATTACTTTCAGCAGAAAATAGATCAAATTAAGTTAAATAATAATTAAGTAATCAGGTAATTAAAAACTACAGATGATATAATTTGATCATAATTCCATAAATCAG
Source organism: Anabaena sp. FACHB-1237 (assembly GCF_014696225.1). Classification (GTDB taxonomy): domain Bacteria; phylum Cyanobacteriota; class Cyanobacteriia; order Cyanobacteriales; family Nostocaceae; genus FACHB-1237. Next base: position 69,271 of record NZ_JACJPV010000021.1, read on the forward strand.
GAAAATTAAATCAGTTATCAGGAGGGGAATAAAAAAAGAAAATGAGAGAAGTTACAGCCAATTATGATGAATCATGGAAAGAGGCATTAAATAACTATTTTGATAGTTTTATATTATTTTTCTTTCCGGCGATATATGCAGCTATTGATTGGACAAAAACACCTGAATCATTAGATAAAGAACTGCAACAAATTACAGGTTTATCAGAAACAGAAACCCGAATTGTGGATAAACTGTATAAAGTGTGGTTATTGGACAACCGACAGATATGGATTTTAATTCATATTGAAGTTCAAAGTCATTATGATGCGTACTTTGGAAAACGGATGTACATTTATAATTACCGTGCGTTTGATCTTTATCATCAGTTTGTAGTAGGTTTAGCGATATTAGGAGACGAAAATCAAAATTGGCGACCTAACAGCTATAATCAAGCCATGTTAGATTGCGAATTAAGTTTCAAATTTCCTATTGTCAAACTGCTAGATTATGAATCACGGTGGGATGAGTTAGAATCAAGTGATAATCCTTTTGCGATCATAGTAATGGCACATTTAAAAACCAAAGCAACCACTGGTAATATATCAGAAAGGGAGCAATGGAAATGGAGATTAATTAGAGGACTTTATGAGCGAGGATTAACAAAAGATAAAATTCTCAAGCTGTTTCAAATCATTGACAAGATGATGACCTTAACCAAAGAATTGCAACAAGGATTAGTAAGTAAAATCAAGAATTTTGAGGAGGAAAAGAAAATGCCTTTCATTAGTCCAACAGAAGAACTGGCGATGGAACGCGGTGAACAAAAAGGGATACAATGGGGAATACAACGAGAGCAAGAGCTAGTTATACGACAACTAAATCGGCGAATTGGTGAGATTAAATTCTCATTAATTGAGACAATTAGAAAATTGAAAGTTGAGGAGTTGGAATTACTTGGTGAAGCACTTTTAGATTTTTCTTCTGTGAGTGATTTAGAACAATGGTTAGCAACTCAACCAACTTCTGAAAATTAATTACAGAACCACAAGGAAATTCTGAATATTAATAAATAAAGTCCGCGTGAGCGGACTTTGGACATTGGATAAGATTAAGTTGTCACCAAGAGAGTCTACAAGATGTTAGACATGGTTATATTCTTACGAATTAATCTGATAAATTCAAGGGTTTTTATTTATTATTTTAGACTTTATTACTGGATTTATGTCTTTAACAGAAAATAGGTAAGCTAATGTGCAGCACTCACTGTATAATTAAAAAACCTGAAGTTATAGTAGCACAAGCATCTTGCTTGTATTAATTATTCAAGTTAAAGGCACAACAGCTTATCGTCCATGGGTAAGTTTTTAGAGAAATTTTATATTTTATTTACTAAAAATCGGCTGTAATTATAGACATAATTAAGAGAGTTTTGTCCTGAATTTTATCATAACTTGTCTTCACTTGTCTTCACAAAATTTAAGCGCAATGTGGGCTAAAAGGTTTAGCCTCTAACTTTTACCAATTACTTTTTTTAACCAAAGTTGAAAACTGTGATGATATAATTGATATTGAATTTCTTTACCTCTGTGTATTTCTTGCAGAAATTCTAACCAAGTTTCCATAATTTCCGCCACATCAAAAACATCAGCTTTGATAATTTGACTAATAGCTACCGTTGACACCGCTGGAGTTTCTTCAGCAGTTAAAACCCGCAATATATTTACTGCAACATCAGATAAACCCTCACCTTGCATCTTTTGCCAATGTTGTTGATAATAGGTTTCTAAATTTGGAGGAATTTGCTCAAAATTATTGACAGAATAAAAACCATCAGCCATAGCTTTTAAAACTTGCTGCACATACATGAAATTATCTTCATTTTCATCAATGAAATTTGACCTCTCCCCTAACCCCTCTCCTCCCAGGAGAGGGGAACTATCATTCCCCCATTCTGTAATGAAATTTGACCTCTCCCCCAACCCCTCTCCTGGGAGGAGAGGGGAACTATTATTCCCCCATTCTGTAATGAAATTTGACCTCTCCCCTAACCCCTCTCCTGGGAGGAGAGGGGAGTTAGAAAAT
>NZ_JACJPV010000022.1 GCF_014696225.1 Anabaena sp. FACHB-1237
CCAGGTTTATTATTCTATACTTTACATTCCCTCTCATTATGACAATGAGGGGGTTTGTTTTTGAGGTGATCTGATCCATGATCTGAGTTTCAGATCCCGGACTTCTTAAAGAAGTCCGGGATCTAAGACTAGCAAGTTCTACTGATGTTAAAAGATTCAGCAATTTGTTGATCTTTTTCACCAGATAAAAATTTATCTAGCACTTGTCGCTGTTTAGGGGTTAGTCCGTTAAGTGCGGTCTGGAACTTATCAATGTTCACGGTACTGTGTGGGTAATGTTTTGATTGGGTATATTGTTAGATTAGTGAATATTATACACAGTTGTGAGTTGTTCTACACAGTTATAAAAATTTAGAAATTACTGAGTATGATGGAGTCAGGGTTTGTTCACGGGTAATAGTTACGGAGAGCGAAGCTATCGCTCTATTTGGTTTCCTATATATAGGTCAAGTAGATAGGTCAAGAAATTTTCTTAACTTTTTTCTTACCTTTTGCAACACAGTGTGAATCTACTTCGTATATAAATTATGGACGATTATGGACGATATTTAACATCTCTACTTAGTTCAACAATATACTTTGTCATTGAGAAAACATTAGTTACTACTGACTAACACTATGTCAAATTCCATACCACCGGAAAATCAAAATGCTCAAGAACTAACTGATGAAGATGATTTAGATTCGCTTTCAGCAGTTAATCTTGCTACATCTAACTATAAAAATCCAAAGTTATTAGTAGAAACGGGTAAAAATGCTGTTTTAGATGTCTGGAGTGCGTTAAAACTGATTTGGAATGATCCTAATAATGGACTAGAAACGGCAATTAATAGTTTGGGAGATAGTCGAATTTTATACGCGGGAATCGCACTTTGTATTCTATTTGTTTTAGCTGTTTGGATGGCAGTATTAAAAACCATAGAATCCCTTGCACCATTGTTTTCTTTCGGGGGTTTATTTGGTGCAAGTTATAGTACCGAGTTAAGTTTTTCAGAACAATTGCGAGTTATTTTAGCCGCCACAATTCCCGTGTTAGGGATGATAGCAGTTTTGTGGATTACCCGCAAAATATTTAAGGGTTCGGGAAATTATCAACAATTTACATTTGTGACAGGTTTTTGTTTTGCTCCTATTACCTTTTTTCTGTTCATGTTGTGGTTATTAGGTAATAATGCAGCAGAATTAATGGCTTTAATTTCTGTGTTTTGTTGGACTACATTTGTTTTATTTTTGAATACAGCACTGATAGGAGTGTTGGGTTTATCTTCTCGAAATTCACTATTACTTGTGCCGATAGTTTTGGTTGCTGATTTTTTCATCACTAGAGTTGGTTTAGATATTTTGTACTGAAAGCAGTTTGGGAATAATTAGCAACCTGTCTCACTTTGTTATTATCAATATTTTAAGGAGTCTATCATGGGTCAAACATTTGTTTTTCTGTTAGCAATGCTGGGATTGTTAGGATATTTTGTATCGAAAATTTACAATGAAATGAATAGACTTAATTCCAGAGTTAACAGAAACTTTTCTGGAATAGATACACAATTATCCAGAAGACACGCTGTTATTAAAAAGTTGGTTAGTAGTATTGGTGCAGAACAAAAAAGCATTATTAATCAGTTTGAAGCATTGACTAATTTAGTAGAAAAAGTTATGCAGTTGAGAGATTCTTTACTGGTAATGGTTTTAATACTAGACTAATGGAAGTAGAAACTGCTAGACAGGAAAAGATTAAAAATCAGCTAATTTTTGGGGGATTAATTTTAACTGCACGGATTGTCATTGGTATTTTGGGTTGCAGTATTTTGACTTTCATAATCCTATTTTTTGTAGAGTCAGTATTTTCTTATATTCTGGCTTCTCTAGTAAGTTCAGGTGTTATTTATGGGCTGATGCGTGGTATTAATTGGGCTAAAAATCGCATTGATTCTTTTGTCAGAAAATATAACAATTTACTGTTTTATCTTCGTAAAGATGCAATTGAAGGCTTTGTAAAAATCATTTTTCCGAATGCAGAACAGATAATATTTGAACCTCAAATTTCATCTAAGAATCAGATGCAACCAATATTAGCTAATTTGTTTTACAACAAACTTTATAAATATACAGAAAAAAACACCCTTTCATTTACAATTAATAAACGACCTTTTTACATGGCAGATGTAGAACCTGTTTATATCCTTAATTCCCAGAAAGAATCTATCGAGATTGATAAATTTATTGATAGATATGATAGAAGAACTGTGTGTTATTTTAAAGGCATTGTTTATCAAATGGAATATGAAAAAGAAAATCTTAATAGTGATTTTTTAACAGTGATGATTCCTAAAAAAGCAGCACCTAGTCCCACCAAAAAAATCAGAGAAGACCGTAAAACAATTACAGTTAGTAAAGATTATCCTAGATTAGAACTGTTAAATAGGGATAAACGCAGACCAGAAAGATTTATTCAGCGAGGTTTTGAGGAATACAGTGTAGAAAATATGGAAATAGAAGATAATTTCTATATTTTTACAAACAATGAAAACGCCTCCAGAAAACTACTATCCTATCGGTTTATGGAAAAGATTGTAGAAATTACATCACCCAAAAAAGAAGAAACATCTCAACCAAAAGTAGTACAATTACTTTTAGGTAATCAGGAAAATACTCCTAATTTTTGGATGCAATTTATCAATATTACTCGCGGAAATAATAAACCATTCCAGAAAGTTACAGTTGTAACTACAAATAAGAATTTGACTTTTTTTGAGGTAACAGGAGAAAAATCCTGTAAATTAGATAACTTTTTGGACAGCTTTCAAGAACTGGAAAAAATATTAAGTTCCATAATTACTGCATTAAATGTAGCACCAACCGCTGGAAATTGATATGGAGTGATAACTATGGATTTGAATCTTCAAAATATTAATCTCTATATCTCAGAATCTGACGTGGTAACAACTATCATCAATCAGCGTCTTCAGCAATTAAAATTGCAAGAACCCGAATTAAAATTAGTTTTTCCCCGTGGAACAATCGCTTTTATTTGGTTATTTATGATTCTAGCATCGTTTACTATGTTGGGAATTTCTGTAATTAGTTTTTATCTCAATTTAATAGTGATATCAAAAGTATATTATGATTTTGGTGTTTTTCTAGTATGTTTATTGTTGATACCTTTAATAAATTCCTGGAGAAAATATGTACAAAACACAAAAAGACATAAAAATCAGTTGCATTTTTCAAAAACAGAAGCTATTAATATAGTAGAGATAGAAAGCTATTTTTCCGATCAAAAAAACAATTTTATCAAAACATATCAGGAGTATGTAAACTATGTGCATGAAAAGATAGAGAATATAGGAAAAAGTCAGCATCTTAGTTCAACAACAGTAGATGAAATGCAAAATTTACAAAATCGAATTTCTCAAGCTGTTGATAGACTAGAAATACTAAGAAATGATTACTTTGCACGGTTAGATAGTGTGGAATTGGAATTAAAAAATAGGCTAATTGAGCATAAAAGTGATCAGGAAACAGAAGTAGTGATAGAATCTCAAATTTTAGTAGAAAGATTAGAGGAGGAGGTAGAGGCTATGAATTATTATTTACAAGCTGTGGATGAAATATAGGACTCCTATTTGATTTCTGAACACAGAGATCCCCGACTTCTCGAAGAAGTCGGGGATCTGAAACCCTCACGGTTTACAAATCAAATATGATTGCTATAGTTTAGAGATAATATTGCTGCTAGAGTTTATCTGAATTTAGTTAACAAAAAATGAGGTAAAAAATTATGGGTTGTCTGGCAATTTTCTTGAATTTATTGTTTCCCGGTTTAGGAACTCTGTTGTTTACTAACAAGAGAGTTGAAGGATTTATTCAGTTGTTTTTATCTATTATTAATGACCTGCTGATTTTGGTAACGCTAGGATTTTGGCTTGTTATTGGTTTGTTGATTCATATAGGACTTTTTGCCTGGGCGTTAGCATCTACCATTGGTTTTATGAGTGAACGAGCAGCGAAAAAAGCGATTCAGGAAGAACGCGAACGTCAAGGTTAATTAATAAGAAGTAAAAATAGTATCCCCATCAAAAAAATCAAATTATCCAAATCGTCAATACAAGGGTTAGTATATGCGGCTTAATCAAATAATTGCTACCGGGTTAATTTTTACCAATATTATGTTTTTGTTTTCATCATCAGTACAAGCACAAAATAGAAAACCATCTGTTGAATGTAATGTGTCTTTACAAAGAGCAAAAAAACAAATTCAAAAAAATAGAAAAGTCAAAGTTGTTCATACAAGTCAAGAAAATATTTCTCAACATTACAAAAGTTATCCTAATAATCGTCCATTTTCCTATCTGTTTGAGTTGACTGGTTCAGCAACACAATCAATCTTAAGTTCTGAAAAATTCTTAACTGCGATTTCCACGGAAATTATTAATAAATGTCCATCAATTAGTATGGTTGAATTTAACGAATCACGAACTGATCATGTTGAAAGTTACGGCTTATTAGAAAATAACGACGTTGGACTTTTTAAATGTCTTGATATGGATGATCCAATGGCAAGAACAAAATTGCATTGGGGATACGTGGTTTGCCTTTAAATAACAGATAATAACTAATAACAACTTACTGGATTATTGGAGAAAAAATGAAAAACTTGTTTATCAATTTCACAATCACAACTGTATTAATTACATCAATATCACCCTTAGCATTTGCATCACCCAAACCAGAATCTAAACTTCCTTCAGGTGCTTATTATACCCCAGGAACTATGTTTAATAACTCCAGGAGAGAGATTTTAAATCGTAATGGAAAAATTTGCATCAAAATAGTTGACGGACCACCTAATAACTATCGTGGACGAGAAGAAATTATGATTAGTAGCGTATCAAATCGAGGAGGTAAACTTTACATTGATGGGAACAATCAGGAAATCCAGGTAATGAATGTTAGAGAATTACCAGAGTATAAGTATTATGGACAAAAGACTATAGCTGCTTTTGACGATAATACAGGTGCTGCTGGTGCTTGGTTATTGATAGCAGGAAATAACTCTGATTCTCGCAGTACTCCAGCGCAAAATAAGAGAATGCAGGAATGTATAAATACTAAAGGTAATTATGTCCGTAAAATCAAAGGTAGAATGCTGCAAGGACAATTTTAGATAATTACCTTGGATTACCAGCATTTTTGGGTATTTTGCCTATTTTTCTTATCCTGCAAAGGTTTGGGGCTTATTTTTTCCTGATAAATATTTACAGCACATTCCATAGAAGATTAGCGGGCAAGATGCCCGCACTACATCGCCCCTTTCTATTTTGTTTTTCAAGATTTAGTAGAGGAATTTTTCAACTTTTTGCAACACGGAGTAAATCTGGTTCGTATATAGATTATGGACAACATCTAGTTCAGCAATCTACCTTATTACTCATCAAATATTCATTTCAAAGGAATTGGAAATTATGATCAGAAGTCTTAGTAGTGGAACAGCAATTTTACTATTTACCTTAGTCAATATCATTACCTTACCAACAACGGTAAAAGCACAGGATTCAAATGTAGAGTGTAAAAAGGCAGTTGCTAATGCTAAAAGTCGTTTAAGAAAAATTCCTAATGTGTTAATAGAGAATACTTATACAAAGAATCTTAACCAGTTTTATTCCGATTTCCCAAAAGAACGACCTATGAAATATATCTTTTATCTCACTGGTTCAACACGTAAAGGTCGTACTGTAGAAACTGGTATTAAAAAGGTTGAAAACTCAAAACAATTCATGAAGAATATTAGCCAAGATATCATATCTAAATGTAGTTCAATTGGTGCAGTCGCTTTCACCAGTACAATAGCTCCAACTTGTAGTATCGCTTTTGGATTAATGCGAGATAAGAAAGTTAAACTATTCGACATTGTAATAGTAGACCCAAATGAAGATACATCCCTAAAGTGGGGACAAACATTCTGCTGGTGACCATCAAGCAAATTTTAGTAACATTAACATCGAAATTTATTTGTTTTTAATTACCAACATAAGTTATTAAATCATGAGTAAGTCAATGATAAAAACATCACTTTTATTACAGTATCTAATTACAGGTTTTACCCTTGCTACTTCTATAAATGTAGCTAACGCTAGTCCTTTTGCACGAGCAGATTTCGTCAATGAAAGTCAATTTAATTCCCAAGCTATATTTTCCTATGTTGATTTAGGAAGAGTTACAAAATTAGGAAATAGTAAATATAAATATCTAAGATTAATTACACCAGCAGATTTTGTAGGAGAGTATATAGAGTCTGAAAAAAATCTAGCAAAAAGAAAATTGCTAGAAAGTGAAGTTATCGTCAACTGTAATGATACGAATTCACTGCAAATTCAACAAGACCGTTACTATAGAAATGGTAAATTGATAAAAACAGAGAACACTAATAAAGTTATTAGACATAGCGAATCTAACCCGTTAAAAGAGGGAAATTTAATTGTTTGTCGTCTTTTTGATCCTGCTTCTTCCCAAGCACTAAAACCCGGATTTTATTTTCGTGGCTCCATTGGTATTCAAATTGCTATCAAAGGAAATCGTATCTGTTATGAAGGTATGAGTCGCTATGGTAGAACAGTTGCTTCTGTCATTCGTGACCCCAAATACCTAAATTTTTATAAACTGGAATCTGTTACAAGAAAAGGTTTGTCAAAAGATCCTTTTTATTTAATGCAATTGACATCAGATGCAATTCATTATGGTGATTTTATGGGACTTTCTAGTATTGAAATTGACAGAAATGGGGAAAATACAAATAGTAAAGAAATGCAGCGATGTTTAAAATCCAATAAAACTTTTTCGTTTTTTGAAGAATCCGATAAACATAGGAACTAAAATCAACCTGTAAACATTCATTTCAAAGGAATTGGAACTTATGATCAGAAATGTTAGTAGTGGAACAGCAATTTTATTATTTGCTTTAGTCAATATCACCACCTTACCAACAACGGTAAAAGCACAGGATTCAAATGTAGAGTGTAAAAAGGCAGTTGCTAATGCTAAAAGTCGTTTAAGAAAAATTCCTAATGTGTTAATAGAGAATACTTATACAAAGAATCTTAACGAGCTTTATTCCGATTTTCCAAAAAAACGACCCCTTGAATATATCTTTTATCTCACCGGGACAAAACGCAAAGGTAACATTGTAGAAACTGGTATAAAAAAGCTTGAAAATTCACCACAATTCATGAAGAATATTAGCCAAGATATCATTTCCAAATGTGGCTCAGTCGGTGCAGTTACTTTTGGCACTGTGTTAGCTCCAGGCTGTGGTATCACCTTTGGACTAATGCCTAATGGTAAAATTAAAGCATTTGAGGATGTAGATGTTAATAGACCTTTAAAATGGGGAGAGACTTTCTGTACTTAATTATGCAAAAAGTAAATATTAAATTTACACACTGTACCTTACTCACAAAATAAAAAATCATCCCCAAATATCAATTATGCGTAAATGGCGTTTATTTTTTATTACTCTCATCAGCTTTATAGCTATCTTACGAGAAAATTGGCTTAAAAAAATTATCCCTATTTCTCTCTGTATTTTGCTAAATTCCAACTCCGCAGCTTGTTACATCAATTTTAATGATGGTCGAGTTGACGCTGCTATTTCAAATATTAATTTAACTGATAATAGTAGTCATAAAATTTTGAAGATAAATCAAGATTTACCCACAAAACAAGAGGATGATTTTCAGCACAAATTACCCTCACAACTTGCCATACCTCCCATTATTAGACCAGCAGAAACTAACTTATATCTCCAAAATGCTTTACCTAAAGATTTCCGCATTAGTAGTCAAATACCTTATAGTTCAGGTAAACAGGAAATTCTTCTAGTATCTCCCTCCACAGGTGCAGAACAGTTATATACTTTTAATGTTCCAGGTTCTAGGAGCTTTCAGCTATTTGAAGTTGAATATAAGAAAGTATCAGCTATTGATTTTACCAGTTTAATCAACACAGATAGTTTAATTGTTAATCCAGAACAAATAAAATCTGTACTGAATAAATTTAAAATTACTTTTGCTAATAACTCTTTATCTAAAATAACTTTATCAGATGGTACAACAGCTAATTTTTTCGCAGGACAAGCTATAATCAAATCCCCCCAAGGTCAAACAGTGGAAACAGTGCAAATTTCCCAAAATGAATTTATTGATAAAAATATATTTATTAGCCAAGAAAGAGGTAAAATGAACAAAAATATAGAAGATATTAAAACTAATAAAGATGCTAATTTATTAGCTAAAACTTCAGAATCAGCTTGTCAAGCTGCGGTGAGTTCATCACTCAATTTTATATCAGATAGTCTAGGTTTATGGGGAAACAAATTAACTACCAGTAAATCCCCAATTACTAAATCTGTAGGTTGGGCTATATCTTTTGGATCTGGAGCAATTAAAAGTAATATTAGTACCAAAAACCCGATGTTACAAGAGGTAAATTGTAGACCTCCTGTACAGTGTGAAGAACAGCGTGTAAGTGGAGGTAGTGAAATTAGAACTGATTTATTTCAAGTTGCTAAAGGTGCAAATAGAAAAGTTAATCTAAAATTTGAATTTTATGTAATTCCCGACAGAATAGAATTATATTTTGATGGTAAACAAATCTTTGGACTTGGACCTAAATCTGGTCCAGGTAATGAAACTTTTGATTTACCAACTAATGCAGAGTATGTGGGAGTGAAGTTAATCGGTAATGACAATGTAAATACTAGATGGGATTATACTATATCTTGTTCTGGTGGTGAGCCAGAAATCGCTTCTCTTAATAAATGGTGGGCGACTATTGGTGAAAAATATTTGCCAATAAAATTAACTATTAAAGTACCCAAAAAAGGAAAATATAGTCTCAGTGTCAATGTTGAAAGTATACGTGGTTGGCAACTAAAATCTTCATCTAAAGTAATCATTGACGGTAAGACATTAGAATCAAAGAAATTTTTATTTCCTCGTTCTTCACCAAAAGCCATGCCAAGTTTTCGTCAGGCAATAGTAGAGTTAGATGAGCTTGATGCTGGTGAGCATAAAGTTGAGATTGATGCTTTTGAAGTCCCTCCCATGCCTATAGTACAGGAAATTTTGTTTAAATTAAAAGGTGATAATTCTCAGCAAGATAAACTCGTGGCTCTTTTTGTAGCTGATTGGCCAGAAACTGGTAATTATCAAGCTTTAGTTGATAAGTATGCACCAATTCTTTACTTTGATAATGGTCAAGGAACTCCAGGGAACAAACCAGAAAAGTATAACATTCCATATGATGTTGAAAAGACAACATGGTTAAACAAACCAAAAGACTATAAACTTGGTGACTCAACTACTGTGATTGATCTTTCCTCTTATGCCATTAAGCCACGCAATAATACTTCAGGAAAAGTTTATGCTGCTGTTGTCAAACATCCCACCAAGGGTGAAGTAGCTATTAACTATTATTTCCACTACCCACGTAGCAACTGGGAAGAGCATGGTGGACATAATACTCATGAAGGAGATTGGGAAGGTATCACAGTATTCCTTGATAAATATTTCCGCCCATCACAAGCTTCTTTTGCCCAGCATATAGAGGTAGGAAAAGTATTGATAAATACCCCCATTAATCCATTCGGCGAAGGTGATGGTGGTCAAACTGTTTTATGGCAAGCTCTAGAATTGGAAAAGGGTAGACCAAAAGTTTATGTTGGTCTTGGTGGTCATGCAAGTTACCCTTATCGTGGCACTACACTTTGGAAATTACCCTCCCAAAAAAAAATTGTTGAGTTTCATCGAGGTAACTTAGCTAATCCATTTGATTCTCAAGGACGAATCCAATATCTATCGAGAATTGGTAATCCAATAGCTCCAGATTGGCTCAGATATCCAGGTTATTGGGGTCGTCAAAATATCTTAAATAAAAACGATGGAAACGATGGAGACGACGGTCCACGAGGTCCCGTATTTTTAGACCTGAGCATCATCAATCTTATGAGATCTACTGGGCGTGGAGAGCGTTGGTTAGATCCTTGGGAATGGTCGAAAAATTTCGATGTAGTTGAGAAGAAATAGCTTAACTAATAAATATTAACTATGTCCGCTTAAACATCAGGAGCAATCAATAATTATGAAACTTTTACGCAATTCAGGTTTAGCTTTATTTGGTGCAATACTATTCACCAGCACCAGCTTACTACTACCCAATCTCAAAATCCTATCCATATCGCCATCGGTAGCAGCTACTCCCACAACTAAATCAGAAAACATCCATAAGTCACCAATCTTTCAACATCACAAACTGTTTCAAGGTGAAAATGTAGGGAACAAAGCTGAAGATACTACAAATTTCACTAAATCTAAATCACAGATTGTAGCCACATTACTACAAAAACAAGGAAACCTCAAACCAAGTGATTCAGTAATCACCGATGATAGCACTTTCTATGATCAATACACTTTTTCAGGTTCTAAAAATCAATCAATCAAAATTTACTTAGAAAGTCAAGACTTTGACCCCTATTTGATGCTGCTGGATGCCCAAGGTAACAAATTGGCTGAAAATGACGACCGGGGAGAAGATAGTTCTAATTCATTTCTTCATGTTAGCTTACCCAAACAAAATACTTATCGTGTAGTTGTTAATAGCTACCAACCTCAAAGCCAAGGTAAGTATAATTTGAGGGTAGTTGAAGATAATTTAGATGAACTTTCTGAAAATGATCTGAAAGATTATCTGATCAGTGCCAATACTAACAAATCTAGCCAATACTCCCAGAAAGAATTTGAAACTTTACTGAAAGCTGATAGACTTTACCAACAGGGAAAAAGAACAGAAGCAGAAAAACTTTATCGTCAAGTCAAAAAACCTTTTGCTCAAGATAGCAAAAATAGCAACTTCCCAGAAGCGATAACTGATCCAGAACAATTGTCACCTGCTGGTAAAGTATATTGGCGCAATGCACAAGCAGGTTTTCAACAGGGATTAGAAAGTAAAATATTCGTATCATTACAATTGTTGAGCGAAAAAAATCCCGAATTTGTACCTGGTCATATCTTACTAGCGCAAGCATTGGAAAAATATAATAAGCCAAAAGAAGCAAGAGAAGTTTTAGAAAGAGCCTCTAGTTTATTTCCCTATAATCCAGATGTGGCTAAGGCCAGAGTTAAAGCTTTAGAAGCAGATGAACAATGGTTAGAAGCCTCTATTGCTGCTCGTCAGTTTGCTATTGTTAATCCCGATCATTCAGAAAAAGCAGAATTTGTAAATCTTGCTGACAAAAATTTTGGGCTGTTTCGTGGTGATTTGAATAATCAAATTATTACCACAGCAATTTTGGGTGGTCTTGGTGGTTTCTTGACAGGTGATTTTAAATCTAGTGCTTTTCAAGCTGTACAACTTGCCCAATTGATGATTAAAGGTGAGTCAGCAATGGGAGAGCAATTTGCCAATGGATATAAACAGCAATTACCCTTGGTACAAGATGAAATAGTTCAAAGTTATATCAATACCATTGGTCAGGATATTGCTAAGTTGATGGGACGAAGTGAATTTAATTATGAGTTTTATGTCGTCCAAGATGATTCTCTTAATGCTTTTGCTTTACCAGGAGGTAAAGTATTTATCAACACTGGGTCTATTCTTAATACCAAATCTGAAGCAGAATTAGCAGGTTTAATTGGTCATGAAGTTGGCCATGCGGTTCTTTCTCATGGCTATCAACGTATTGCTAATGATAGCTTATTAGCTAATTTAAAAGGAGTTATTCCCTTTGGCAACTTTTTTACTACTTTGGTAAGTAGAGATTATAGTCGTGGTAATGAACGCCAATCTGATATTATTGGTTCTCGCGCTATAGCTAGTTATGGTTATGCTGCTGATGGTTTGCGTGGCTTTATGCAAACTCTACACGAACGCTATGGTTCTAGTGGTCAAAATTATGCTTCAACTCATCCATCTTCTCAAGAACGGGTTCGCTATTTAGAAGATTTGATTACTAGCAGTGGTTATAATCGTTATGCTTTTGAAGGTGTAGAAAAACACAGTTTGATTCAAAAGCGAGTTAGAGAGTTGGCGGGAAAATAGGAGTGTCAAACTCAAAATTAGTAGGGGTAATTCATGAATTACCCCGATAAAAGAATCGGGTTTTTAGTGCAATATTAACTATAGCAATCCTATTTGATTTGTGTTAGCGTAGCGTCCTGTAGGGATATACTCCAAGGGTCAGATCCCCGACTTCTTTAAGAAGTCGGGGATCTTGTTGTTCATAACTCATTGAGGACTGCTATATAAACAAATATAAATAACTATTTGCAACACGAGTTAATTATTTTTCGTATAAACAATAGAGATTATTATATACTTAATGATGTTATTACTACAATCATAAGTGTATGGATGATCTAAACCTCCACCTGCAAATCGTCGTCAAAGCAGCTTGTACCTACCCCAAAAACACCTGCCAGCATCGTCAAGCAATTAACGATTTGCTGCGCTCTCTCCTGAAATCAGGACGTATTTGGAGTCCATCAGCAGAGAATGATAACAACGACGATATCTATGAAGAAGCATTACAAAAAACTATGCTTAATTTAGTCAACAAAACATTATGTGAGAAATATGATCCAGAACAGGGATTATTTCTACATTGGTTTAACAAATGTTTAGAGAATAAGTACAAAGATGAAATCAGAAAAGTCAAGCGTTATCAAGATCGGATACAATCTGTCTTAGAAAATGATGAAATGTCTATTGATATGATAGATAAATTAGTTTCTCCCATAGATGCAACTTTACTCACGCAAATTTGGGAATCATTTAAGCAATGGATCACAGAAGATCCTGATAATGTTCTTAAAAATTGTCACATCAGAAATAATCCAAAAGCTAATTGTCAATTATTGGCTGAGTTAAAACTGATCATGGGTAAAGAATGGCAGGAAATAGCTGATACAGTTGGATCACCACAGGGTTCGCTTAGATCCCATTGGAATAGAAAATGTGAACCATTGCTGCAAAAATGGTTAGCAGAAAATCAAAAATTATTTGGAGAAGAAAACAATGAACGATAAACTAGATAAACTAAATGTATTACAGGATCTAGCCATTCCCTTTCCCATTACTGCATCATTTCGCCACCAAGCTAGAGCTTATGCAGCACAATATTTTACACCAAATCTTCAACACAGAATTTATTTTCATACCTTAGCTGTATTTATTGCTGATGCTTATTTTCGGATGCTCGGTTTTGAGACTAACCTGAATCTGCCAGAAAGATGGAATGCAATTCATCGTTTATGGAGTGAAGCTAACGAATTAGAATTATTAGGATTAGGTAATTTAGAATGTTGTGTCATCAAAAAAGAACAAGAAAAAATAATTTTGCCATCTGATATTGTTAGGAATAATATCGGTTATTTATTTATAGAAATTGCTGATTCAGAAAAAGAAGCCGTATTGATGGGTTTTTTACCTGCTTTTGATACTGAAACTGCTAATGAAGAATTACAAATAACAGATTTACAATCTATGGATGATCTAATTGATTATTTATCTCAAAAAGAAACATCTTCACTAGCAGAAACAGCAAAAATTGATGAGTTATCCTTAGAATTTACAGAAAAAAAAATTACTTATTTAAGAAATTGGTTGAATAATATTTATGAGGGAGATTGGGAACCCTCAATGCGGGATCTGAGAAATGCTACCTGCAAGAAAAATATCCCCCTAGCAGGACAAATATTTAAAATGCAGCTTTCTGTTTCTCAAAACAGTGAGGAATTAATTTCTGTGATAGTCATTATCCAAGGTGAAAATACTTTTTTACCTATCGGTATGCAGGTGAGTGTACCAGACGAATCAGATATTTATACAGAAACAGTGAATGAATCTGGAAATTTGATAAAAATAGCTCTAGAATTATCTCCAGATGAGGAATTTTGGGTAGAGTTGCGGATAGGAGAAACCTTTGTTAGAGAATACTTTATTGCTTAAAAAGGAGTATTTATGACTTGGAAAATCTCCTTTAAAATTGGTGGTAGGGTGCAAATAAATAATCAAATAAATAATGCTGAAGTTTTACCTGTCACTCTTGCTATTTATGATCAACATGGACAAATAGAAGAACTGGTTTCTTTTCTTTCTCCTCTACCAAAATCTTTATCAAACAAGTTTAAAGATTGGCAAGATTATATTGGTTTGCAAGGCGATCGCAAAGTTGTCAAAAATCGGGAAAATCGCACTTCTGGAGTAATTAATCTCACAGAATTAGCCAATTCTTTGAAAGCAGAATTAAATAAATGGTTAGGTATGGATGGTTGGGTTGATGAAAATGGACAACCAGATCCTCGTGTAAGTCTGGTTTTGGAACAATTTAGGGAGAAAATAACTGAAAAAGATGAAGTCCAAATTATTGTTCAAACAGAAGATAGACAATTACGAGGACTTCCTTGGCAAGAATGGGATACTTTAGCAGGTTATACTAGCAATGGTGTAGAAGTTGCCATTAGTGCTACTAATTTTAAACGCTTGACACAAAAGCAAACAGCACAATTGAAAGCAACTGCTCGGATATTGGTGGTATTTGGTGATGAAAAACTTGATTTTGCAGAAGAAATCAGTTTTATTAAAAGTTTGCGGCGACATGGCGGAGATCCTCAGATCCTCAGACAACCTACACGCCAGGAGTTAGAAAGGAATTTACAAGATAGTCAAGGTTGGCACATTTTCTTTTTTGCTGGTCATAGTGAAAGCGATCGCAATGGACGCATTGGACGGATTCAAATTAATCCCGCCGATGGGGAAAAAGGAATTATTGAAATTGCCGAATTGAAAGATTTATTAACAGGTGCAATTGAGAAGAAATTACAAATAGCTATCTTTAATTCCTGTGATGGTTTGGGATTAGCAAATCAGTTAACTGAGCTATCTTTGCCTTATTGTATTGTCATGCGCGAAAGGGTTGAATCTGCCGTAGCTAGAGAATTATTAAGGTATTTTTTAGAGGCATTTGTACAAGATCGCTCTTTATTTGCGGCGATGAATTATGCCCGTCAACAGTTACAAAAAAAATTTGAACCCGGTAAAAGTTGGCTACCTGTAATTGTTGCGAACCCCTTAGCTAAAGAAGTAACTTGGAATCGTTTATTTTCTGAAAGAAGGTTATCTTGGCAATGGGAAATGGTTTTAGGATTGATAGCGATCGCCATACTTATTTGTCTACCTGTGGGCATATTCACCGAGTTTAATGGCCGGGAAACTTTAACACTTTATGCTCAACTTTACCCCCATATTACAGTTTATCCCTCCCTATTTCTTTGGATGTCTCTATTTGCAGCTTATAGAGCACATTGTATGATTCGGGTACAAACTCGGTCTTTTTTAATTTTAACATTGGTGACAATTTTTATTACTTTAGGGGCGTTGTTTTTCGAGATTAATGGCGATCGCATGATGTTTTTAGAATTTAATTCCCAAGCAATGACAACAATTAAATCTGAGAAACTAAAAACACTGTATTTAGATTGGGGAACTTCAGAATCACAGATCAAAAGTATTCCCCAAGAAATTTTTAATATTGATCAAGCTTTTGACAACCAAGGAAATTTAATTATCAAAAAATCTGCATTAGAAACAGCTATTAAACGACTACAAAAAAGCAATAATAGAACAGGATTTCAAGGACTTTTAAGAATTGCTACCTCCTATCAAGTTTGGCGACAAAATCATCAATATTTTTCCCTAAGTAGATGGTTTTA
This sequence comes from Anabaena sp. FACHB-1237, assembly GCF_014696225.1. Classification (GTDB taxonomy): domain Bacteria; phylum Cyanobacteriota; class Cyanobacteriia; order Cyanobacteriales; family Nostocaceae; genus FACHB-1237. Next base: position 15,762 of record NZ_JACJPV010000022.1, read on the forward strand.
TGCTGTCAATTTTGTCAGTATTGTTGCTTGTGGTGTTCAACTTGTAGCACTGGTTTCAAATATTCTTTTTGCTCCAGATTCTATCTTTAATAAAAATAAATACCTCACTTATCTGATTATTTGTGAGTTAGGTATTCTCCTATGGTTGCCTTTTCAAAGCTATAGTATAGAACATACCAAAAGTCTGTTATTTTCCTCTGATTTCCGAGGTACTCTAGCGGGAATAAATGTGATTACCTATGCGATTATTGCCATTTTATTTTTCACTACTATTAGCAGTATATACAAAAGTGCTACTAAAAAATATCAGCCTATTTTGTTCTCATTCTTATTAGGTAGTTTATGTTTTACTGTGTTAAGTAGTATTTTTGGTGTTTCTATTATTGATCACTTATTTGGGATGAATAGTACCGATCCTTTAACTCCTTGGTTTGCAAGTATCGTATTTTTTACTCCTTTATTTTGCTTACTGGTGCGTTGGATTGATTTGCGAGTAGGCGATGATTAAATGTAAGATCCCCGACTTCTGAAATCAATTTATAATTCGTGGACACAATAAATAAAAGAAGTCGGGGATCTGGGTATGACCGAGTGAATAGTAAGGACAATTCATGAATTGTCACTACAAGAATTGTACTTACAATGGTTTGGAGGTTATGCAGATTTCATTACTACAAAATGTCTATTAAATATGGAAAATCAGCAACTTTATCAAGAAAGACAAAGAGTAATTTTGATTGTATTTTTGACATACATTCTACCAGTTTTACTTGTATTTTTAGAAGTAATTCCTTTTTCCTGGCGGTTTTATGTGCTAATTTTTGCCGCTATAGTCGTAGCAGCGATCGCCTATTTATACCGATTTTCTCCTGTAGAATTGGGATTTACAAATAAAAACTTAAAAAAATCTTTGACAGCGATCGCCTTACCAACATTAATCTTTACTGGGTTAATGTTTATTTATTATTTAACTCATGGATCACGGTTAGATAACTCAGCATATCAATGGCTATTTTACCTTTTCTTTGTGAGTTTATCTTCTCCCATACAAGAGTTTTTATATCGGGGGTTTTTATTTGCTATTTTTAAGAGAGCAAAATTTGCAACTTGGGTACAGATTATACTCTCTAGCTTACTTTACAGTTTTGTACATCTGATTTATAAAGATATACTGACACTGGTATTTACATTAATTATAGGTATGATTTGGGGATGGAACTACGCAAAGTTTCGTAATTTATATAGTATTATTATTATTCATTCCTTACTGGGAGCGATCGCTATTCTGGTGGGTTTAGTATAGGTGAGGACTTACACAAAACATCACAAAAGTAGGGGTAATTCATGAATTACCCCTACATGAATTACTCTACGCAAGAATACAGTAGCGCAAGCATCTTGCTTGCATTCATTATCTTTTACATTGTAACGCGAGCATCTTGCTTGCATTCATTATCCAGATTAAAAGCACAACAGCTTACCTCATTGCAATATCACTTTGTTCCATTGTAGTAAAGTTTTACACAAAGTGCCATCGCTTCTTTACAAGAGACTACGCTAAGAGTCTCCTATAGATAGCATTTGCGAATTTACCAAATTTATCAATATTGCCTAATTCAAGCGATAAAGATAGCCGTATTTCATCTGTACTTTCTCGAGAATGGGTTGAAATTCGAGAGTAATTTTAGGTTTTTTAGTTATACAGTGAGTGCTGCACATCAGTATTTTGGCAAGGATCCACTCCTTCATAAAGATCACCGACTTCTTTAAGAAGTCAGTGATCTGATTTTTCTATAATCCCGTAACTTGCCGATAATGGGGCTCTAATTTCATGAAAGTTGGTGATTTTTGTCGCATTTGCCAATTACTAAGATTGAATAGTTTTTGTTTTAAATGATCAACATTAATAGTGGTAATTTCACCATTAGCGACTATTTTTTTACCGTTTACCCAAGCATTACAAACTGCATGATCAGGACGACCTAATATTAATAAACCAATGGGATCTGTGCGCGGAAGTAAAGATAAATCTGTTAAATCATATAATACTAAATCAGCGATTTTACCCACTGTTAAAGAACCTAGTTTATCATCTACTTTTAAACCTTTTGCACCTCCTAAAGAAGCCATTTCTACAGATTTATGAGGTGTAATCCATGTTTGATAATCCTGATCTGTGATATTATGTAAAATTGCACCTATTTTAATGGCTTCTAATAAATTTTGTGAGTCATTACTACAACTACCATCACAACCAAAACTAACATTTACTCCAGCTTGCATATATTTTAAAACTGGGGCAATACCACTACCTAAACGTAGATTACTTAAAGGGTTATGCACCACTGTAGATTGAGTTTCTGCTAATATTTTAATGTCGTTATCTGTCAACCAAACACAATGGGCTAAACTGGTTTTATGGGTTAAAAAACCAATTTTTTGTAAATGTTCCACAGCAGTACAACCATATTTTTCCTGGGCTAATTTTTCCTGGGCTTTAGTTTCTAATAAATGGGCATGAAGACATAAATTATAGCGATCGCTTAATTCCAGACAACCGATAAATAAATCATCTGTACATAACTGTATCCCCGTTGGACCTAGTAAGATATTCATACCATTTGCCGGATCATGAAACCTTTGAATAGCAGTTTCCATCATCTTTAAGATGTCCTGTGCTGTGGCATGAAAAGGCGTATCTTCCAACTGAGATTTACCATTAGGAAAACAGTATGTAAAAGGTTCATCTTGAATTAAAGGGGCAATAAAAGCCCGAATACCTACTTCTTGATATGCGCGTACTGCGGCCGCAATTGTTTCTAATTCTTGTCCAGGAAGTAATATTAAATGATCTACCACACTTGTACCACCAGAAAGTACAGTTTCTACTGCTGTTCCTAAAGCAGTTAAATAAACTTGTTCGACATTTATAGGAGGAGAATCATATAAACTTGCTAACCATAATTCTAGAGGTAAAGGTGGAATACTTGCCCTAAACCACATTTCTGAAGAATGAGTATGGGCATTAAAAAACCCTGGTAATAAGAGTTTATTTTCACCATTAATTACTTCACCAATTATGGGTAAATTAGAATCTATAGCTGCAATTTTCCCATCAATGATTTGCACATCCGTAGTTATGTAACCATTTGTAACGTTAATTAAACAATTTTTAACTGTAAAGTGCATAATTTTTACCGGATTTTAAGCTAGAAAATAAACAATGATCTTAGGCTTGAGATTTATGAATCTACCATTGCGGAATTTAGGAGTTAGTCCCAATAATTGGAGTGTCAATGAAAATTTTGCTGATATTACTCGTCCTCAAAAAACTCCCCAAGCGATAATTTTAGCCACAGAAACTAAAGCCTTGCGGATAGACTTAGCCAAAACTGCTATCATGGTCATTGATATGCAAAATGATTTTTGTCATCCTGATGGTTGGTTAGCACATATTGGAGTAGATGTAACACCAGCAAGACAACCCATAGAACCTTTACAACAATTATTACCACAATTGCGGGTGGTTAATGTACCAATAATTTGGTTAAATTGGGGCAATAGAGAGGATTTATTGAATATTAGCGCAGGATTACACCATGTTTATAATCCTACAGGACAGGGGATAGGATTGGGCGATCGCTTACCAAAAAACGGTGCAAAAGTATTAACTTTTGATAGTTGGGCTGCGGCTGTAGTAGATGAACTACAACAACTACCAGAGGATATTTATATTCATAAATATCGCATGAGTGGATTTTGGGATACAGCATTAGATAGCATTTTAAGAAACTTAGGTATAACCACAATTTTATTTACAGGAGTGAACGCAGATCAATGTGTTTTTACAACATTATGTGATGCCAATTTTTTAGGGTATGACTGCATTTTAATTAAAGATTGTACAGCCACAACATCACCAGAATACTGCTGGTTAGCAACTTTATATAATGTCAAACAATGCTTTGGTTTTGTTACAGATTCATCGGCAATTTATCAAGGATTAAATCCTTAAAATTCACTTAAAATTCACTTAAAATTAATATGATAGAAACTTGCCATTGTATGATTCCCGTGCTAAAATCTCCCAAAGATTATCAAGCCTATAGAATTAGTCCCCATGATAGCAATAGATTAGCAATAATTTTTGATTCCACCACTGCAAATACTTCGTTAACTTGTTGTGTAGAAATTTTTGATGTAGGAGGACAAACACCACCAAATCGCCATCAAAATGCGGTAGAAATGTTTTTTATTCTCAAAGGAGAAGGAATAGTAATTTGTGATGGAAAAAAAGCAGGAATTAAAGCGGGAGATAGTTTATTAGTGCCACCAACGGGAACACATTTAATTAGAAATACAGGTGATACTCGCCTTTATACCTTAACATTTATGGTTCCTAATGAAGAATTTTCTGAATTAATTCGTAGTGGTATTCCTGTAGAATTTGATGATGAAGATATAGCAGTTTTAGGAAGATTAGACTCTTGTAAATTTATCTAATGGATAAGATACCCGACTTCTGATTTAATCTAGTAAATAAACAATAAATTGATATTAGAAGTCGGGGATATCATTTACAATTGTGAAAATAACCTTTCCCAATCAATAGTATTTGTTCTTTCTCCCTGATTGACTATTTCAAAAACCTTATTTACTGTAGTTTCGTAAAATAAACTTTCCACACAAGCTGCTGCTACATCAATTCTACTAGATTCACCAGAAATTTGATCACCAGTTCCTAACACAACATTTAATTTACCATTAGTAGTAGCTTGAAGTAAAGTATTCAAATCAGAAGAAGTATAAGGTCCATCAATTAAACGCGCAGGACGAATGATAGTGTAGGGAATACCAGAATTAATTAAAAAATCTTCACCTTGTTTTTTGGCATCCAAAACACCAAAAAGATTGAGAATTTTAAAGGGAAATTCATTTTTTCTGAGAATACCACAGGAGGAAACTAATACAAAGCGATGTAAATTTTTAGGTGCTAAAGAAACCAATCTTTTTACACCTTCACTATCAACTTTCATCGGACTATTCTTAGCTTTACCTTCTAAAATATCACGATTAAAAATAGAAAGTGCCACATCAATGAAATTAGGAGATGTAGTAAATTGCCATTTATCAGAAGGAAAAGCACTAGTTCCTGTACAGCAAATAATTGACGTAACATTTACCATTGCTGATGTGATGGTATCAGATTCACGAATATCACCAATAGCAATATCTACTTGATGATTTTCATGGTTAAACATTTGATTAACTTTGTCTCTATTGCGTGTAAAAATACGCACTGGAAGATTTTTAGCTAATAACTTACCTACCACAAGTTGTCCTACACCACCAGTAGCCCCAACCACTAAGATCATATTTTCCGAAGAATTTACCACAGGATTCATAATTGATCAACATTGTTATTTCATCATTTACTGTCAATCTTACCGGAACTTGTACAGAATATATACATAACTTTTGATAATTCGAGAATCTTAGCAAAAATCAAGTCGGTAATAAACCGAAAAATAAATCAAAAAATAAATGGAAAATTAGTTAAGATTATACGGAATAGGGGATAACATCTATGAAATATTTAATACTGATTAGATAAACTAGATACTCTAAATTCAGTCTAAATTCAGGGGTATTAAGCTGATATGCAGCACTCACTGTATAACTAAAAAACCTAAAATTACTGTAGTGCAAGCATCTTGCTTGCATCTATTATCCAAATTAAAAGCACAACAGCTTACCATCCCACTAATCAGCTATATATAAAACATAGCCAAAATTAGACAATTAGACACAAGGAATCTACTACAATGGCACGTAAAAATAATAGCAATAATAAAATTTTCCAGCAATCAGGAGTTATTCCCTATCGTGTACAAGATGGAACAGTGGAAGTTTTATTAATTACAACTCGTAACCGTCAAAGTTGGGTAATTCCTAAGGGTGGAATTTGTAAAGGAATGACTGAATATCATTCCGCAGCTAAAGAAGCATGGGAAGAAGCAGGAGTGATTGGGACAGTGGAAAATCAGATTTTAGGTAGTTATAAATATCGCAAAAATGGGAATATCTATCAAGTAAATATGTTCTTACTTTCAGTAAATAAAGTATTAGAAGATTGGCCAGAAGCTACTCAAAGACAAAGACAATGGTTAGATATTAATCAAGCGTGTCAATTAGTTAAACAAAATGCTCTGAAAAAAATAATTGCTATTTCACCATCACAGATTAAAATTATAGATTATGGGCAATTTTCATCAGAAATGTGTTTAGCTTATTGAACAATAAGATCCCGGACTTCTTTAAGAAGTCCGGGATCTAAATCTGACGGAAAGCTTAAATAATATCCACCATTTCCAATTCTAAATTATGACTTTTACGAAAATTATGGGTAAAATGGTCAATTACATTAGTATCACTTAATTCTAAATTATAAAAGTCCACAAAATCATGATCAAAAAATGGTCCTGCGTGCCAAGTTCCCACTTCTAATTTAATAAAACAATTCCCAGGAATGCGAAAAGCAGCAATTTTTTCTAATACAGGTTCATTACTATCATTATTAGGAGGACATACAGCCATTAACCAATCTTTACCATCCAAAGAACCTAAACATTGAGTACATTTTATATGACGAGTAATATGATTAAATTTTCGTCCTTTATTTTCCAGACGCATAATATAAAATCGGGGAATGCCATGTTCTAAATTTAATTTAGCATCTTCTTGATCAAATGTTTTTCCATCTTGAATAGGAAATATTACCTGTCCATAGGGTTGGAAATTTTCTGGAGTGATAATTTGTAATTGTAATCGTTGAATTGTTGTTGATGCACTCATAACATACTCCTATACAAGCTATTAGCTATCAGCTATCAGTAAAAAAACTGACTACTGATAGCTGATTACTGACTACTAATAACGTTCTATACTATTAAGTTCAAATTCGCAAGCCCTAGAAACTGCTTCTAATGGTAACTGTTCAAAAGTTACTAATGGTAAATTAGCTGGTTGTTCTATTAACTCTTTTGCTAATAAGAAACCAGCAATAGTCCAAGTTTGATATTTCCTGGCTTGTTTACCAATTAATCTCCCTTTTTTACCATCATAATATTCTGGCCATTCATCTTCACTTAGCTTATCTTTAGCAATTTCTATAGCTTTTCTGGCCATATCTAATCTATTAGTCTTTAATGCAGCAGCTGTTAACATCCACATTAATACTGGCCAACTTCCAGCATTATGATAGGACCAAGGAATATTTTTAGGATCACATCCTGTAACTACTCGATATTCTTCACCCTGTAAAGCAGGATAACAGATTTTCATAGGCATATCTCCTATTAAATCATCCCATCTTTTTTCAATCAAATTCATGATAGCTTCTGCTTGTGTTTCATTAGATAACCCAGAAATTACAGCCATTAAATTTCCTAAAGTAAAAAAGCGAGTATCTAACTGAGAAGGTCCTACATTTCCGGCAAAATAACCTCCTTTTTTTGGTAGCCATTTATCTAAATCATAATAAGGTAAAGAGTCAGCATAAATATTAAAAAGATTCACTGCTTCTTTTCCATACTCTTCACTTTTAAAACGATAAACAGCATTCAAACGGTGAATATCTATCCAATAATGTTGGCGTAAGTGACTACATAATAAAGGTAATCTGTTATCAATTGCTTCCACAATTTCTTCATTACCTTTACAAATTAATAATTCTCTAGCTACTCGTAAAGCCGCAAAAAATAACACTTGAATTTCTAAAGGATGTCCATATATTCCCATCCTTCTATCTATCATACAAGCACCATCAGGAACTAATAATGTGGGATACATATCAAAACGATTTGCTAGACAAATATCCATAATTAGCTTAATTCCTGTTTGAAATTCAGGACGATAGGCTATTTCATAATCATTAGTAGCTACTATGTAGGATCTTAATAAAATTAGCCACCATAAACAAGAGTCTACAGGGGTAACTCTAGCGATCGCGTGTTCTCCAAAATCAGCTTCTAAATATTCTTCTCCATTACTATTAGTTACTACTTTAAAACTTGCTGGAATCAATCCCCGTCCTGGTTTATAAGCATTTAACGCCCTCTCTTTTGGTTGTAACTTTAAAGTTTCTTCGAGGAAATTTTTCACAATCTCTGTTCTGCCCTTAATTAAAAATAACAAAGCAGAAGAAACAAAATCTCTCACGAAACATTGATCATAATTTAGTGCTTCCACAGAAGCATCATAAGCTGCTAAAGTACCAATTGGCCGACCTTGATAATAAAGAATAGAATTTTCTAGTAGCTGCCATGCTTCATCTTCTATGCTGATCTTTGTTTCTAATTTATCCAGTTGCATTGGTAAAATAACTCCATTTAGATAGTGAATATGTAGTAGATGCGCCTTTATTTCTGAATATAAGAATCAACGGTTTTTGCCAATATAAAATACAAATCAACGGCGAAAATATTACCATAGTACATATTATTTAATAAATCATCATTCTCCGAAATAATAAGAATTTTGACTTACTAAAATATATACTTATGGCTATTACACATCTGTTAGTAGTTTAAATCACTGCCACCATATTTACATAATTACAATTTAGGTTTGCAAACTAGAAATTACATTATTCCCCTACAAATTTACAATTTATAACGTTTTTTATAAATATGCAACATAAACCTGCACAAAAATCAACAAAAGTATGTAAAAATTTAGAATGTTATATTTTTCACCAAAAATTGAGGAAAAATAGTTAATATTCTATGATATTGCTTATTTATAACAAAATATAACCATCTATTGTGCTACTAGTTTTTATTGCTTGAACTTGCTTGTTTTTGAAAACTTTGATACGCTTCATTAACTGCTTACATAGCAGATTTAGCATTAATAGAGGTATTAATAGTTAGCTGGTTTTATAGCTTACAAATGTTAATTTGATGATATTACAGCACATTCCATGTACATGAGGAACAGGCAAGATGCCTGTGTTACAAGGGTTTTATCGTTAACATCTGTACCTCATAATAACGGAAACTCCTGTACATACCCAGATCATCTGACTGTATTTTGATATTAACGTTGCTAGTTATGGAGCGGGAAGCAGGCAGAAAATTCCTTATTCTGACTCCTAACTCCTCAATCTCCTGACTCCTATTCTTAACTTGTTTTTTCTGTGGAGTTAAGATTAACGATAGAATAACCTTTGCAGGATTAATTATCTTTTTTCAGAAAGATCATAAACTGCGATAATTTAAGAAAAGCGTATTGATCTTTAGGTGAACTATGGCACAACGGACTAGATTAGGAGATATCCTCAGACCCTTAAATGCTGAGTATGGTAAGGTATCTCCAGGTTGGGGAACTACACCGCTAATGGGTGTCTTCATGGGCTTATTTTTCGTATTTCTCTTAATTATTCTCCAAGTTTACAACAAGTCTTTATTAATTCAAGATGTACTTGTAGATTGGCGCAGTTTAGGTGGTTAATAGCATTAACCATACATATAAACTAATTAATTAGTATTATACCCGGCTTGCCCGGGTTTTTTTAGCTATCAGCTTTCAGGAGTCAGAATTTTCACCCCGTACTTGGTACTTGGCGCTCGGTACTGATTGAATAGAAACTACACTTAAATAATATTTATAAATAATATTTACAGCAGTTTCCGTTATTATGAGGTACAGATTTTAATGATAAAACCCTTGTAACACAGGCATCTTGCCTGTTCCTCATGTAGATGGAATATGCTGTAATTATTTTAGGACTTACGCAAGTAATGAATTTTCAAGTGCTTGAGTTTAATGGTGAAGATAATCACGTTCATGCACTTATTTAGTATCCGCCCAAACTATCTATCTCCCAGATAGTAAATGCTTTAAAAGGCGTATCTAGTCGTAGATATGGGCAAGCTGGCTACAAAAAACCCCATAAAGAAGTATGGTGGAGTTCCAGTTATTTTGCTATCTCTGTAGGAGGTGCGCCGCTAGAGATATTAAAGGAGTATATCAAAAATCAAGAAAAGCCGTCCTAGAAGGACAGGGCTTGTATTCCATTATTTTCGGTCAGTAGTCAGCAGTCAGTAGCCTGACGGCTGACGGCTGACGGCTGACAGTTATTCCACCGTTACAGACTTAGCCAAATTTCTCGGCTGGTCTACATCTAAACCTCGTCGTGCTGCAATATGATAAGCTAACAACTGTAAAGGTATAACTGTGAGAATTGGTGATAAAATTTCCTCCACATCAGACACAGGAATTAAATCATTAAATATCTCTGTTGCTTCATCATCTTTTACTGATGTTATTCCTATTAAGCGTGAATCTCTAGCTTTTGCTTCTTGGGCATTAGAAATCACCTTTTCATATACATTACCAGGCATGGCGATCGCTACCACAGGAACTTTATTGTCTAATAAAGCAATTGGTCCATGTTTCATTTCTCCTGCGGGATATCCTTCCGCATGAATATAACTAATTTCTTTTAATTTTAAAGCTCCTTCTAACGCAATGGGAAAATTAATTCCTCTACCCACAAAAATGAAATCTTTAGTTTCTGTAAAGTCATGTACCAACTGTTCAATATACTTTTCTTGTGTTTCTAAAATTGCTTCAATTTCTGATGGTAACTGACGTAAACCTGTAATTATTTCTGTTAATCTAGTTGCTGATATTTTCCCACTACGATAACCCAAATCCAAAGCCAACCCATAGAACGCCATTAATTGCGCTACAAAGGTTTTTGTTGCAGCTACACCAATTTCAATCCCACCATGAGTGTTAATAATATTAGGTATCATTTGTCCTAAACTACTTTCAGGACGGTTGGTAATGCCTAAAAATCGTCCTTTGTACGGATCATCCTTACCTTGACGACGTTCTTTTTCCATACCTAAAGCTGCTAAAGTATCCGCAGTTTCACCAGATTGTGTTACTCCGATAGTTAAAGTATTTGCTGTTAATGGTGATGGTGCATAACGAAATTCCGAAGCATATTGTACTTGAGTAGGAATTTCTGCCAATTGTTCTAACAAATATTTGCCGACTAAAGCAGCGTGCCAACTTGTACCACAAGCGACAATTTCAATTTGAGCTAAATCTGTATAAATTTCTTCTGGTAAATTTAGACTTACAGGTATATCCCCGACACTAGGAAAATATGCTTCCAAACAAGCTCTAACCACTCCTGGTTGCTCATAAATTTCCTTGAGCATAAAATGTTTGAATCCCTGTTTTTCCACCATAATGGGATTCCAGTTTAAAGTGCGAGGATGCTTCTTTAAACGATGTCCAGCGAAGTTATAGACTTCCACCCCTAAAGGAGTCAAACGAGCAATTTCGCCATTTTCTAGGGGCAATACAGCGCGGGTATGGGTAACAATTGCGGGCGTATCCGAAGCACAGAAAAATTCACCTTGGCCAAAACCGATGACTAAAGGTGCTTGTTGACGAATTACAATGAGTTCATCGGGATAATCTGCACAAATAGCAGCGATCGCAAAAGCACCTTTTAGTTTATTAATGGCTTCTTGGACTGCTGTAAAGAAATGAGAAGGAGAAGCGGGATTTTCTGGAGTATGCTGTAAACATTCAGCGATGAGATGGGGAATAACTTCCGTATCAGTTTCGGACCTAAATTCATGGCCTAATGCTTTGAGATACTCTCGTAATTCGCGGTAATTTTCCACAATACCATTTTGCACCACAGCCACACGCAGAGCATTATCTTGATGAGGATGAGCATTATGTTCTTCTGGCTTACCATGAGTAGCCCAGCGAGTGTGGCCAATACCAACCTGAGCAGGATGTTCAACTTGTTCTAGTTTAGAGCGTAAATTGAGCAATTTACCTTTAGCTCGGACACAATGAATATTACCTTCCCAAATAGTAGCAATACCAGCAGAATCATAACCACGATATTCTAATTTTTCTAAACCTGATAATAAAATATTATTTGCTGCTTGAGTGCCTATATAACCAACTATTCCGCACATTTTTGTAATACTCCAGTTAGAGGATAAGTTTATTATAGGAGTCAGGAGTCAACAGTTGTAGGAGTTGGGAGTCAGGAGTTGTAGGAGTTGGGAGTATTATATGTGTATTGCATCACCAATCACCAATTTCCTGAATTAAAACATAGGGCTGAATAATCAAACTATTAAATCTTTTACCACGATTAAGGTTCCATTCTCCTATTTGTTGCACAGTTGGTTTAGCAATAAGTTGTTCATCTATCCAACGTCGTACAGCAGAACTTTGATCACCAGCGATCGCTTCCCCCACACTTAACAAATCCAAACCATGAGATACTACAATTACGGCATCTCTTTGACAATGGGGAATTAACCACTCCCATTCCGCTTCATCTAAATTTTCTTCTAATTCGCTTCTTAAATCACTCATAATTTTACCTATATTTTAATTTACCTAGTTGGGAGTGCGGAGTGCGGAGTGAAAATTCTGACTCAGTGACTCCTATCTACCCAGATCGTGCATTTCATTAATTACCATTGCACACTGTTGAGTGATGGCTGTCAACTCTTCTTTATTTGTGGAAGTAGGAGCATCAATCAACTTACCAATTCTAATCGTCAATGGTATAGGACGGGGAAAAGATGAACCAGATTGTAAAATTTGTTCACTTCCCCATAAACACACAGGTAAAAAGGGAGCTTTTGCTTTAGCAGCTAATAACGCAGCACCACGTTTAGGATCTTTGATTTTACCATCTTCCGTCCTTGTTCCTTCTAAAAATACTCCCACTGCCCAACCATTTTCTAAATATTCTAGAGCAGCCTTAATTGCAGCACGATCAGCACTACCACGACTAACAGGATAAGCACCGTATAATTTAATAGCTTGGGATAAAATAGGAACTTTAAATAATTCTTCCTTAGCCATATATGCTACAGGACGACCTACACAGTTAGAAACTATGGGAGGATCAAAATAACTGGCATGATTACTAACTACTATCACAGGACCTGTTTGTGGTACATTTTCCGTACCGTAGATTTTTCCACGAAAATAAGCGTGTAACATAGGGCTAACTATAGACCACTTAAAAGCGTGGTATAGAGCTAAACTAATTAAAGGTTCACGTTTTCTAGTCACAATTATGAATTAACGTCAAATAAAATCTGATGATATCAGGAGTTAGGCAATTCACACAAGGCATCGCCCACAGACAAAAAAATAATGACGAAAATAGATGATTATAAGCTGTTACGCAGCTAAATCTAATAATCTTAATATTGTTAAGTGTTGTGGTGCAGGTATCTTGCCCGTTAGACTTATACAAGTTAAATGTACCACAGTTTATAACTTACGTATGGACAGAATCAGCTAAATATGGGCTATGGGTTTCGGGCATTTTAACGTGATTTTTTCATGATTTCTTCATGATTTTTGAGTGATAGCCTCCCTTGCCGTAAACATTGCTATTGATCGGAAGTTAATCGCCAAAAGCCTAAAACAACGGATTTTCGTTCATTCACATCATAGTAAATTTGTACAGTGCGTAAGTCATAAAGCCTATTTCATCAGGAGAAACAAATGAAAAAATTGCTGTCCACCTCTAAGTCCGGTGGGCATTACCCCCAACAGATTGATTCTTGGTTTGATAAACGGGTGTTGGTTGCCCTTGTGTTGGTACTTTTGGGAATAGTGCAGTGTCTTTCCATCTGGCGTTCTCATGGAGACATGATGCGACCGTATATTAATGCCATTTTATATGGTGGTGCTCTATATTTTTATTATGAACGGCAGCATCAGTTGCGGTTTCCCCGCCAGGCGATCGCCCAACTATTAGGGGGAATGTTACTGGGGTTAGTGGTATTAAAACTCTTTACCCTTGAGAACACAGATACAATGGCGTTTTGGGGTTTTGCGCCAGCGATCGCTGTTTTAGGTCTGATTCTGTTGGCAGCGGGATTCTATGGCATCAAACAATTTTGGCGACTGTGGGCGACTATGTTCCTATTTGCCGGCGTTTTCATACGAATCTATTGGTTTATTCAACAGAATGTTTCCATTACGGTTCTGTCAGCTAAACTTTGCTCCCTGGTGCTGTGGTATGTTGGTTTTGATTCTTCAACCCAGGGGCAACTTGTTTATGTGAATGGTTGGGGAATTGATATTTACCCAGCCTGTACAGCTTTTCCTGTGATTTTTGCTTGTCTTGAATTATTACTGATTGTCTATTCTTTCTATGTCAGTATCTCGAATAAATGGGATATTTTTCTTAATGTTGCTGTTGCTTTTGTGTGGCCTTTTTTGTTGTCAATTATTCGCTTATGTATTATGGCACTAGTGGTCAATGACACCGCTAAGTTCAAGTATTGGCACGGTATTCCCGGATCTAATCTATTTATGACCCTGGGTTTAATTGGGTGTGGCTTATTTATCATTATTCGAATGCCAGAACGTATCACTTCGCCTCCCTTGGTAAGCCACGAAACCCTATGGCGATCGCCTCAAAAGGAAGGGATCGTTAGAGGCTATTTATGCCTAATTTCCCTTGGACTCATTCTGTTGATTGCTTGGCCAGAAGGAGCCGCACAACGCATTGCCGGCTATCAATTTCCTGAAATAATTACCCTAAAAAATTGGCAAATGGAACGAAGCGAGCCATTGTCCACTAAAGCCATGGGATTTTTCATTGACACTCAGCAAGGGGAGACGATCACTCCGGAAAAGATTCAACAGGAGCAACGGCAACAAAAAACAAGCAATATATTGATGGCGGGACGGCATTACTTTTATCAGCAAAATCAAACCTCGTTAGAGTCTGTTTTAACCTATGTGATTAATAGTGAAGCCCAAATTCCCTATTTAGACGATCCGGATTTTGTGGCATCAGACCATACAGAACAACTGACCAATGTAAAACTAAAACCCAATACGCCCTATTTAATGGTTAAGGGTCAAGAAAAAACCCACTTAGCAAGTTGTCTCACCTCCCAAGGTCAAACGGTAACCAATGACTATGATTTTCGCAGAGTAAGTCGTATTCGGGATATCCTTCTAAATCCCCAGAATTTTGCTCAATGGTTCCTTGGCAAACGGCTGATGTGGGATCGTCGCTGTGTATGGGTTCATTTAGCCTCGCCATCCTCTAACCCCAATGTAGAACCATTGCTAGTCTCTGCATGGGAAGAATTACGAAACTATTACCAACAAAATTTTCCCCGTTTCTAATAGATAGTTATGTAGGGGCGATCGCTTGGCTAAGATGTAGGGTGCGTCAGATACCAAAAATCTGTTTATTTACATAATTTATGCAGTCTGACGCACCATAGTTATGTAGGGGCGATCGCTTGGCTAAAATGTAGCTAATTTGCATAATTTATGCAATCTGACGCACCATAGTTATGTAGGGGCGATCGCTTGGCTAAGATGTAGGGTGCGTCAGATACCAAGAATTTGTTTATCCCACAATAGCATCTAATAATATATCACCACTAAATCTAATCGGATCTGTACAAGGTAAACCTGTTTCTTCACTAACCTTAACAATTGCCTTTTGTGCTGCTGCTTCATCTAAATATCTAGTATTTAAAGAAATACCTACCACAGATACATCATTAAATGCTCCTGCTCCTCTAGCAACTATATTATACATTTTAATCACTTCCGGTAAAGGTGGAATGATAAAACCAGGGTTATTACGGTTGTGAGTTTGTCCTGCTTGATGCACTAAAATTAAATGTGTTGGTTGTGATCCCCTAATTAAAGGTAATGTAGCAGTTGAACCAGGGTGTAAAAGCGAACCTTGCCCCTCAATCTGCAAAATATCGTAATGTTGACCAAAACGCATTACTATATGTTCCACAGCACCCGCAGCAAAATCTACCCGCACTGCATCTAAAGCTACTCCATCCCCTTCTAACATTAATCCAGTTTGACCAGTTGCTAAAAACTTAGATCGTAAACCTCGGACTTTAGCTAAATAGTTTAATTCCAAACTAGTGGACATTTTACCGATCGCCATATCTGTTCCCACAGTCAAAACCCGTTTACATGGCAAATGATGAGCTAAACCAGAGCCTATTTCTAAATTAGCAGGTTCTTTGCGTACATCCCAAATCAATTTTCCTGGTTTTAACAGAGCTTGTAACTCTGGTATATTTGCTAGGGGAGTATGTAATCCATTTACCAAAGACATACCCGCTTTCAATGCTGATTGAATATCTACCCAATAATCATCAGGAATATTACCACCTTTGGGTGCAATTCCAATTACTAATACTTCTGGCTGATAAGCCAGAGCATCATTTACAGAGGCAACAATTGGCACATTGCGATTAATACCAGTGAGTTCTAATAAAGATTGTCCCACAGATTGACGATCAATCACAGCCACAATGGGAGATTCAGAGTATCGTAAAATTGATAACCCTGTTTTCCCCTGATTTCCACTGATTCCTTCGTGTAATAAAATAGCAACTTTTTGATTAAGAGATAAGCGCACGGTGTTTTACTCCCAAACCTGGTAAATTATTTGGTACAATACATCCTTCGGAAACTACTGCACCAGTGAAAGGATCATCTAATAAATTTAAATGACTATCTAAATCCAAATAATCTGCTAGTGGTGCTAATTGTGCAGCCGCAGTATTAGCTAAAGAACTATCAGAATAACAGCCAAACATCACTTGTAAATTGTGAGATTTAGCCGTATTAACCATCCTCATAGCCTCAGTTATACCTCCTGATTTCATGAGTTTAATATTAATCCCATCTACATCATTTGCTAGTTTAGGGATATCCGCACTAGTGAAACAACTTTCATCTACAAAAATTGGTAAGGGGGAATTTTTCTTAATAATTGATAAGTGATTTTCTTCTCCTCTTGCTAATGGTTGTTCAATGTATTTTACACCTAAATCTGCCAACCAAGAGCACATATAAATAGCGTTTTCCACATTCCAACCTCCATTAGCATCCACAAATATCTCCTTATTTGGGGCTACTTCCTTAACTGCTAAAAACATTTTTTTATCTGCGTTTATTCCCTCCGTTGCACCTAATTTAACCTTTAATAATTGCACATTCATTAAATCCAGCCAGTTTTGAGTTCTGAGTTTTGCACCTTCTGGGGAATTAATACCAATTGTAACCGAAGTGGGAGCGATCGCCTGAATATCTAAACCCCAAATTTTCCACAAAGGTAAATTCACACTTTTCCCCAACCAATCATATAATGCCATATCTATAGAAGCTTTCACGGATGAAAGTACAGAAATTTTTGTTAATTCTCGTTCAATTTCTTGTCGTTGCCAAGGAGTAAACTTTTGTAAAATGGGGATAATTTCCTGAAAATTGCGTATAATATCTTGAGTAGATTGAAGATAATTACCCACACCAAAAGGAGATGCTTCACCTAAACCAGTAATACCATCTTCTGTGATAGATACCCAAATATTTGTCGTTTGGGAAGTAGTTCCTCTACTAA
Source organism: Anabaena sp. FACHB-1237 (assembly GCF_014696225.1). Classification (GTDB taxonomy): domain Bacteria; phylum Cyanobacteriota; class Cyanobacteriia; order Cyanobacteriales; family Nostocaceae; genus FACHB-1237. The sequence continues at coordinate 33,241 of NZ_JACJPV010000022.1, forward strand.
TTGTCAAAGGAAATCGTTTATTAACCGTAAACTGTTGAAATTTAATTTCCATAAAAATAGTCACATAGGGGATAATCAAATGAATTAGGGTTAATTTAAGACCATGAAAATGCACAAATGAGCCATTATAAATACAAAATTACCTGTATTTATAGGCACTCAAATAAATTCAGTATACTCTCCGTGCCTCTGCGTCTCTGCGTGCAAAAATAACCAACCCAAATGAAAACAGATAGCATATTTTAAGCTAATGTGCAGCCAAACTGTATAATTAAAAAACCTGAAGTTACAGTAGCACAAGCATCTTGCTTGTATTAATTATTCAAGTTAAAGGCACAACAGCTTACCAAGTTATTTGCCTCGATGAATTAGGAGAAATAACTTAGGTAGCTGGGACATTGGTAGGGTATGGTTCGACAAGCGCACCAACTACATCAGACAGTATAAATCATGTAAATAACCAAGTTGTTGATATTTGACGCACCCTAAAACAGATTTTTGAGTGTGACACTTGCGTAAGTCCTATGTAAAATAAAATGACTAATTTACAAAAATGGCAAATATTAACCTGAAAAATATATATATCAGTAGTTGAGCTTTAGCTGCAACAGTCTAATATTGTTACTATATAATTATATGGGATCAGATATTTTGCGGTAATTCTTGTAGAAAACGCTGATGTAATGACTTCTAACACTATATTTCGATTTTCGCAGTTAAACTAGATTAGCCAACTATAATTTATGTATATGGCAATTTTGGAAAATAATCGAGTTTTTAGCTATAACAGGTAACTATTATGGAAAATTTGCAAAAAAAAGTTCAGAAAAAACCAAGTTTTTTAAAATTACCTCACCGCACTATTTTAGCGAGTATTGCATCTGCTTCATTTATAGTATGTCCAATTATAATAGGCATAAATCCAGTAGCAGCGCAAAAAAATGAAGCTAATACACTGAGTTATAGTAAGTTAATTGAAAAAACCCAACAGGGACAAGTAAAAAAGGTAAAAATAGATGAAGTAGAACAAGTTGCGCAGGTTTATTTGGTAGGGAATAAACCCGAAGATCCACCGATAAGAGTAAAACTTTTAGCACAAAATCCAGAGTTAATTAATATCCTCAAAAAGCAAAATGTGGAATTTGAGGAGGTTTCTTCTGCTGGTAATCGCGCAGCACAGGTATTCTTATTTAATATGATGTGGGTTTTGCTACTGGTATCTTTGGCCTTACTTTTAATCCGTCGTTCTGCTAATGCTTCCAACCAGGCGATGAATTTTGGCAAGTCTCGCGCTAAATTCCAAATGGAGGCCAAAACAGGGGTAAAATTCGATGATGTGGCAGGTGTGAAAGAAGCTAAAGAAGAATTAGAGGAAGTTGTCACATTCCTAAAGCAACCAGAAAAATTTACGGCGGTGGGTGCGCGTATTCCCAAGGGTGTATTATTGGTAGGACCGCCAGGAACAGGTAAAACATTGTTAGCTAAGGCGATCGCTGGCGAAGCTGGTGTACCATTCTTTAGTATGTCAGGTTCGGAATTTGTGGAAATGTTTGTTGGTGTGGGTGCTTCCCGCGTCCGAGATTTGTTTAAGAAAGCTAAAGAAAATGCTCCTTGTTTAATATTCATTGATGAAATTGATGCGGTAGGAAGACAACGCGGTGTGGGTATTGGGGGAGGAAACGATGAAAGAGAACAAACCCTCAACCAATTATTAACGGAAATGGACGGTTTTGAAGGCAATACGGGCATTATTATTATTGCTGCTACTAACCGACCTGATGTATTAGATTCTGCTTTATTGCGTCCTGGTCGTTTCGATAGACAAGTAATAGTGGATGTACCTGATTTAAAAGGAAGATTAGATATTTTGACAGTTCATGCCCAAAATAAGAAAATTGATCCAAGTGTATCATTAGAAGCGATCGCTCGTAGAACCGCAGGATTTACAGGTGCGGACTTAGCTAACCTACTCAATGAAGCGGCCATTTTAACAGCGAGAAGACGCAAAGAAGCCATTACCGACCTAGAAATCAATGATGCCACAGATCGAGTAGTTGCGGGAATGGAAGGAACACCACTATTAGATAGTAAGAAAAAACGAATTATTGCTTATCATGAAGTTGGTAAAGCCTTGGTAGGAACATTAATAGAAAAACATGATCCTGTACAAAAAGTGACCCTCATTCCTAGAGGACAATCTTTAGGTTTAACATGGTTTGCACCCAACGATGAACACTTTTTAATGTCGCGGTTGCAACTATTAGCAATTATCACTGCCATTTTAGCTGGTAGAGCGACAGAAGAAGTGGTATTTGGTGCTAAAGAAATTACCTCTGGAGGTGGTAAACCCGAAGGAAGAGAAATAGAATATGTAACGTCCATAGCCCGTGATATGGTGACAATGTACGGTATGTCAGATATTGGTCAATTTTCCCTAGAACCTCCTAATCAAGAAACATTCATGCGCCGTAATGGTATGAGTAAAACAGATTATTCTGAAGTGATTTCTGCAAAAATAGATCATGCAATTCGGGATATCATTATGCAGTGTTATGAAACCGGAAAAAACCTGATTACTAACAATAGGAAATTAGTGGATCATTTAGTAGAAATTCTCATAGAAGAAGAAACTATTGATGGTGACAAATTCCGGCAAATAGTGGGAGAATATTGTACTATTGCAGAGGAAAAATTGACCATGAATTTAGTCAGATCATAATAATAAGCTGATGTGCAGCACTCACTGTATCGCAAAAAAACCTGAAATTACAGTAGCACAAGCATCTTGCTTGTATTTATTATCCTAAAAAGCACTCACTGTATCGCAAAAAAACCTGAAATTACAGTAGCACAAGCATCTTGCTTGTATTTATTATCCAAATCAAAAGCACAACAGCTGATTACAAAAATACAGCACATTCCATCTACATGAGGTACACTAGGAACAGGCAAGATGCCTGTGTTACAAGGGTTTTATCATTAATATCTGTACCTCATAATAACGCAAACTGCTGTAAATCGGGGATTTTTGTATACATGAATTATCTGTCTCCTGGATCTATTGTTACCTGTCGCAGTCGTCAATGGGTAATTTTACCTGATGAAAATAAAGACCTGATTCGTTTACGTCCTCTTAGTGGCAATGAATCGGAAACTATTGGTATTTATCGTCCTTTAATTGAAAACATCGAAACTATAGAACCTGCTAGTTTTCCTTTACCCGTTGTTGATAATATTCAAGATCATTCAGCAGCTTTATTACTGATGGATGCAGCTAGACATTTATTAAGAAGTGGTGCTGGTCCTTTTCGTTGTTTGGGTAGGTTGTCTTTACGTCCCCGTCCCTATCAATTAGTACCATTGTTAATGGCTTTAAGGTTAAATACGGTAAGATTATTAATTGCTGATGATGTGGGTATTGGTAAAACTATTGAAGCTGGTTTAATTGCCCGCGAATTATTGGATAGAGGTGAAATAAAACGCATGGGGGTATTATGTCCACCTCATTTATGCGAACAATGGCAACAGGAATTAAAGGAAAAGTTCCATATTGATGCGGTGGTTATTCGTTCTGGCACTGCTTCCAAGTTAGAAAGAGTTATTCCTGGGGGTTCTCATATATTCGCCTATTATCGTCATATTATCGTTAGTTTGGACTATGCTAAAGCTGAACGTCGTCGCGCTAGTTTTATTACCCATTGTCCAGATTTTATGATTGTTGATGAAGCACATACTTGCACCACTGCTAATATTAAAAATTCTTCTCAACAACAACGTTATCAATTAATTCAACAGGTTGCAGAAAAATTAAATCGCCATTTATTATTATTGACTGCAACTCCTCACAGTGGTATAGAGGAGGCTTTTCTGTCTTTGTTAGGGTTAATTAAACCAGAGTTTAGTAACTTGTATCTTGAGGATCTCACAGAGGTACAACGCAATACATTAGCCAGTCATTTTATTCAACGCCGTCGGGCTGATGTTAAGCTATGGTTAGGCAATGAAACCCCTTTTCCTAAAAGAATATCAGAAGAAAGACCTTATAAGTTATCCCAGGAATATAAAGCACTCTTTGATGATGTTTATGATTTTGTGCGGGGTTTAGTTAAAAATACTACCGCAGATATGACTCACGCTCAAAGAAGAGGACGTTACTGGTCAGCATTGGCTTTGATTCGTTGTGTTATGTCCTCTCCTGCTGCGGCTATAGCCACGTTAAAACGCCAGGTCAATAAATCTACGGATAATAATGTGATATCTGAGTTAGATGAAAGATTAGATGAAAGTTTGATGAGTGTGTATGTTGATGATGCTGTAGATCAGGAAAAAGCCGTTGATACTTCGCCAACAATGGTTATAGAACAAGGGCAAAAAAGTTATAGCGATGGGGATAAACGTAAGTTACAGTATTTTATAGAAACTGCGGAAAAACTACAGGGTAATAAGGATCAAAAATTACAATCTTGTATTGTTCATGTCCAAAGTTTGTTAGCAAGTGGTTATAATCCTATTATTTGGTGTCGCTATATCGCTACAGCTAATTATTTGGCAGATGCTTTAAAACAAAAATTAGAAAAGAAAAACGGTAATTTGCGAATTATTGCTATTACTGGAGAACATTCAGAGGATGAAAGAGAGATTTTTCTGGCTAATTTAAAATCATATCCACAAAGGGTGTTAATTGCTACTGATTGTTTGAGTGAAGGGGTAAATTTACAGTCTCATTTTAGTGCAGTGATCCATTATGATTTACCTTGGAATCCCAACCGTTTGGAACAACGGGAGGGCAGAATTGATCGTTATGGACAAGTAGCAACAGATGTAAAAATTTGTTTACTCTACGGACAAGATAACCCAGTAGATGGGGCAGTTTTAGAGGTGCTGATACGTAAAGCAGTACAAATACATAAGACTTTAGGAATTACTGTACCTGTACCAATGGATAGCACCACTGTTTCTGAAGCTGTATTTAAGTCATTGTTCGATCGCTCTACTAATGCTGTACAGTTATCTTTATTAGACTTATCAGAAATTAATGCTATTGAGCAAATTAATAAACAATTGGATAAGGCTGTGGAACGGGAAAAAATCAGTAGGACTCGTTTCGCCCAACGTGCTATTAAACCTACAGAAGTGGAACAGGAGTTAATTGAATCAGATAAAATTTTGGGTAGTGAGGAAGATTTAGTCAGATTTGTAACTACTGCTTGTCAGCGTTTATCCTGTTCTTTAATTCAGAAAAAACAAGGGTGGTTATTGAAAAATATCCCTCTATTTCTACAACCAATTTTAGGAGATCAAGAAAGGTTGATGAGTTTTACAACTCCAGTAGCAGAAGGGGTGGAATATGTGGGAAGAAATCATCCTTTGGTGGAAGGTTTAGCCCGGTTTATCCTAGAAAACGCACTACTGAATAATGGTGACGTTAAAGCCGCTAGATGTGGAATGACTGTTACTGATATGGTGACAAAACGCACTACTTTGTTTTTGTTACGGTTACGTCATTTACTCAAGCAAAAAGCTAGTAGTAGGGTTAAGCAAGGGGACGAAAATAATCCAGAACATGAGTTATTAGGTGAAGAATGTGCGGTAATTGGTTTTACTGGACCACCATCCCATCCAGTTTGGTTAAGTGCTGATGATTCTAAGGGTTTATTAGAAAAAGCTAATTCAGTAGGTAATGCTGTTGATCCTCAAGGAGAAATAGGAGAACTATTAGAACGTTTAGACGAAGTAATCCCAGATTTAGAAAAGTTTGCAAAAGAGCGATCGCAGTATCTATTACAATGTCATAATCGTGTGAGGAAGATCACACAAGAGGGTTATATTGAAGTAAGATCATTATTACCCATAGATATACTAGGGGTGTATATTTTACAACCTAAATAACCAGACTAGATCCCCAAGATCCCGGACTTCTCAAAGAAGTCCGGGATCTGAACACCCCACCACAAGATCCCCAAGATCCCGGACTTCTCAACTAAGATACTAAAAAGATCCCGGACTTCTCAACTAAGATACTAAAAAGATCCCGGACTTCTCAAAGAAGTCCGGGATCTGAACACCCCACCACAAGATCCCCAAGATCCCGGACTTCTCAACTAAAATACTAAAAAGATACCGGACTTCTCAAAGAAGTCCGGGATCTGAAACACCACAAGGAGATGTAAAAATGCCACAAAGAAAAACACCATTAAAAACTGATAATTTTTACCATATTTATAATCGCGGAAACAACCGTCAAAACATTTTTTTTGAACAGGATAACTATATATATTTCTTAAAACTAATCAAACTATATCTTATCAATCATGTAGATATTTTAGCTTATTGTTTAATGCCCAATCATTATCATTTTCTACTATATTTAAAAGATGAAAACCTATCTGACGCAATGAAATCACTTTCCGTAGCTTATACAAAAGCAATTAATAAAAGGTTTAATCGTTCAGGAGTATTATTTCAAGGACGTTTTCAAAATATTCATGTTGCGGAAACAGAATATTTAATTAATCTTGTCCGTTATATTCATTTAAACCCCATCAAAGCGGGAATAGTTGATAAAATAGAAGAATGGGAATTTTCCAGTTATTTAGAATATGCAGGACTAAGACCAGGAAAACTACCTAAAATGGACTATATTAAAATGGAAATAGATAATGAAACAGAATATAGAAAATTTTTAACAGATGACAAATTACCCCATAGCGATAACTTTCATAAACTGCTACTTGATGACGACTAAGATCCCCAAGATCCCCAAGATCCCGGACTTCTCAACTAAAATACTAAAAAGATCCCGGACTTCTCAACTAAAATACTAAAAAGATCCCGGACTTCTCAAAGAAGTCCGGGATCTGAACGCCCCACTACAAGATCCCCAAGATCCCAGACTTCTCAACTAAAATGCTAAAAAGATCCCGGACTTCTCAAAGAAGTCCGGGATCTGAACGCCCCACTACAAGATCCCCAAGATCCCGGACTTCTCAACTAAAATACTAAAAAGATCCCGGACTTCTCAACTAAAATGCTAAAAAGATCCCGGACTTCTCAAAGAAGTCCGGGATCTGAACACCCCACCACAAGATCCCCAAGATCCCAGACTTCTCAACTAAAATGCTAAAAAGATCCCGGACTTCTCAAAGAAGTCCGGGATCTGAACACCCCACTACAAGATCCCCAAGATCCCGGACTTCTCAACTAAAATACTAAAAAGATCCCGGACTTCTCAAAGAAGTCCGGGATCTGAACGCCCCACCACAAGATCCCGGACTTCTCAAAGAAGTCCGGGATCTGAAAACCAATAATAAATACACAACTTAAATCTATGTTAACCGCTATTCAATTTCAAGGAAATCTCCTAGCGGCAGATATCACCAACGACCTATTAACTGCTAATATTAAAGGTCAAACTCCAGAAGATTTTGGATTACCTAAATCTGATAAATTAGAAGATGAAATTGCCATTGTTTGGGGCTATGCTAAAGCCTATTGGACAGATTTTAACTATCAATTAAATAAACTCAGTACAGAAGATACCGCTACCAGTATCACCCGTGAGGTGTGGGTAGTTCCTTTATTACGTCGTCTTGGGTATTTTCCCTTATATACTCCTAAAGCAGAAGTGGTAGATAATCAAACCTACGCCATTTCTCATCGCGCTGCATCAAAACCTGACCCTTCCATTACCAATCACCAATTACTAATTACCAATTACCCACCTATTCATATTATCGGTTGCCGTCTGGAACTTGATAAACGTCCTCCTAGTGGTAATCCTCGCTTATCTGCCCATAGTTTAGTACAAGAATATCTTAACAAGACTGAGCATCTTTGGGCTATAGTTACCAACGGTTTTCGCTGGCGGTTATTACGTGACTCTTCCCTGATGACTCGTAATACCTATATTGAATTTGACCTAGAACAAATCCTTAATGGTGAAAACTTCGCTGAATTTTCGATATTTTATCGGCTGTTCCATCGTTCTCGTTTACCGGAAACTGCGGAGGATGCGGATAAATGTCTATTAGAATATTACCATCAAGAAAGTTTACAACAAGGCGGAAGAGTTAGGGAAAAACTGCGGATAGGTGTGGAAAAAGCATTGATCCTGTTAGGAAATGGTTTTTTGCAGTATTCAGATACCGGACTTCTGTATTCAGATACCGGACTTCTGTATTCAGATACCGGACTTCTGTATTCAGATACCGGACTTCTTAGAGAAGTCCGGTATCTTGGAGAAGTTTCAGATACCGGACTTCTTAGAGAAGTCCGGTATCTTAGGTATTATCGTCAATTATTAAGGTTAATCTACCGTTTATTATTTTTAATGGTCGCTGAATCTCGCAATTTATTATTAACAGAAAATGACCCAGAAAAAGCCAGAATCTATCTTGAATATTATAGCATTGAACGTTTACGAGAATTAGCAGAACGTCCCTATTTTCGTCGGGAAGGTTTTCAAGATATTTGGCAAGGTTTACGAGTCACTTTTCAACTTTTTAATGAAAATTGGCGAGGTGAAATTTTAGGTTTATCTCCTTTAAATGGTGATTTATTCGGTTCGCAAACTTTACAAGATTTAGATAATTGTGGTATTGATAATTATGATTTATTGTTAGCTATTAAACATCTCTCTTTATATGAAGATAAGGGACAATTACGCCGGGTAAATTATGCCGCTTTAGATGTAGAAGAGTTGGGTAGTGTCTATGAAAGTTTATTAGATTTTAATCCGCAAATTAGACAAAATAACGGCATTTTTGAGTTTATTTTAGTATCTGGAAGTGATAGAAAAACCACAGGTTCTTATTACACACCTCCCCAACTTGTACAACAGTTAATTAAAACCGCGTTAGAGCCAGTCATAGAAGATAAATTGAAGAACCTAACCCCCCAACCCCCTTCCCTACAAGGGAAGGGGGAGAATATCTTACCCGCTTCTTCTGTATTACCTTCTTCTCCTGCATTATCGCCTTCTTCTGTGATACCCCCCTCTTCTGTTTTACCCCCCTCTCCTCTCAGGAGAGGGGCTGGGGGAGAGGTCATTTCCTCCCAAGAACAAGCATTATTAAGTATTAAAGTTATAGATCCTGCTTGTGGTTCAGGTCATTTTTTATTAGCAGCAGCAAGACGCATAGGTAAAGAATTAGCTAAAGTGAGAACCGGGGAAGCACAACCAGCGCCCGAACCTTTACGTCAAGCTGTACGGGATGTGATTCAAAATTGTATTTATGGAGTAGATTTGAACCCTTTGGCAGTAGATTTGTGTAAGGTGGCTTTATGGATTGAAGGTTTTGCCACTGGTAGGCCATTGAATTTTTTAGATCATCGCATTAAATGCGGTAATTCTCTTGTTGGTGTTTTGGATTTAGATTGTTTAAATGAAGGTATTCCGGAGGATGCTTTTAAGGCTGTAACTGGTGATGATAAAAAGTTATCTACGGATGTTAAAAAGCGCAATAAAAAAGAACGTGGTACAGATTTACAAGGACAATTATCACTGTTTAATAATATTGAAGTTGAACGAGATAAGTATATAGGAAATGCGCGAGAGTTGGCAGATTTTACAGAATCTACTCCTCAAGATGTGAAAAAGAAGGAGGAAAAATATCAAGAGTTGAGAAAAATTCCCGGTTGGTGGCGTGATTTTTCTGCTTGTAATTTATGGACTGCGGCGTTTTTTATGACGTTGACGGAACAGAATTTACAGTTGTTGCCAACTACTGCGGCTTTGGTTCAGGTTTTAAATGGTAATTTAACTAATCAAAAATTAATTGATGCTGCGAATAATTTAGCAAGGGAAAAATATTTCTTTCATTGGCCTTTGGAGTTTCCTGAAGTTTTTGAGGATGGCGGTTTTAGTTGTGTTTTAGGTAATCCTCCTTGGGAGAGAATTAAGTTACAAGAAAAGGAGTTTTTTGCTTCTCGTAATTTGGATATTGCTAACGCCCAAAATAAAGCAGCGCGGGAAAAGTTGATTAAGGAATTACCTAAGAAAAATCCAGCTTTAGCCCAATCTTTTGAGGATGCTAAACATGATGCAGAAGCACAAAGTAAGTTTATTCGGGAGTCAGGGAGATTTCCTTTAACTGCTGTGGGTGATATTAATACTTATGCTGTGTTTGCGGAAACTACCAGATGTTTAATTAATGATCTTGGTAGAGTAGGGGTGATTGTTCCTACGGGTATCGCAACTGATGATACTTGTAAACGGTTTTTTGGTGATTTAATTCAAAAGCAGAATTTAGCAAGTTTGTATGATTTTGAAAATAGAGGACATTTATTTACAGCGTTGCACACAAAAACAAGATTTTCTATTCTCCATATTTCCAAAAGTGTAAATAATAATATCTATTTTTCTTTTATGTCTAAACAAGTTAATGATTTAAATAATAAACAAAAAATAATTGTTTTATCTTCAAAAGATATTAATTTCATAAGTCCTAATACTGGCTCTTGTCCTATGTTTAGAACTAACAAAGATGCGGAATTGACTAAAAAGATATATCAAAATGTGCCAGTTTTAGAAAATGAGAAAACAGGAATTAACCCTTGGGGTATTTCATTTATGCGTATGTTTGACATGGCTAATGATAGCGGGTTATTTCACACCCAAGATCCCCAAGATACCGGACTTCTTAAAGAAGTCCGGTATCTGAAAGTACCATTATATGAAGCGAAAATGTTTTATATATATAATCATCGTCACAGTTATTATACAGAAGAAATGCTTAAAAGTAATCAAACAGATTTTCGAGAAATAGAACCAGCTACAATAGATGATTTACAAAATCCAAATTTTTCTGTTAAACCTCGTTATTGGGTAGATAAACAGGAAGTTGAGAATAAGTTAGCTGGAAAGTGGGATAAAAATTGGTTGTTAGGTTTTAGAGATATTACCAATTCAACTAATGAACGTACTGCAATTTTTAGCTTATTACCTAAAGTTGGAATTGGTAATAATTCTCCTGTAATTTTAACAGATGTTAAAGAAGCAAAATTAATCAGTTGTTTATTAGCTAATTTTTGTTCACTAACTTTTGATTTTGTCACTCGTCATAAAGTTGGTGGAACTCACATGAACTTTTTCATAGTCAAACAACTTCCAGTAATTCCCCCAGAAAAATACACAGAAAAAGACATAGAATATATCACCCCCCGCGTATTAGAATTAGTCTACACATCCTGGGATATGCAACCCTTCGCACAAGACATGGGATACAACAGAGAACCCTTCATTTGGAATCCCAATAAACGCGCCTTAATTCGCGCCGAATTGGACGCATATTACGCCAAACTTTATGGTTTAACCCGCGATGAACTGAGATATATATTAGATCCTGCGGATGTGTATGGTGCAGAATTTCCCAGTGAAACATTTAGAGTATTAAAGAACAATGAAATCAAACAATATGGAGAATATAGAACCCAAAGATTAGTATTAGAAGCGTGGGATAGAATGTAATTTTTAATTGTCACAAATCAGAATAACCAGGATTAAAAGATGTACAGGATGTAATTTTTACCCAGTAATTATTTTGTCTGAATCAAGATAATTATATTTTATAATCTTAAATATTCACCAATAACTTATCAATAACATCCTGTAAATCCTCAAATCCTGGATATCCAGATACCGGACTTCTTTAAGAAGTCCGGTATCTAAAACCCCAAATTAACCTCCTGTAAATCCTCAAATCCTGGACATCCTGATTTAGACAAAAAACAAACTATGATGCAACTAAAAAATAAACTCACTCTTGCAGAATTTTTCGCACTTCCTCAAAATGATACTATTTATGAATTTGTTGATGGTAAAGCTGTACCTAAATATAAAAATAATCAAATGTCTCCTAAATTTTTCCATAGTTCCATCACAGGATCATTATTTATCTTATTATCTACATGGGCGGAAAAAAAAGGTCGCGTTGTGATAGAATGGGGGATAAAATTAACCAAAAATAATCAAGACTGGATACCCGTACCTGATTTAACCTATGTATCTTATAACCGTCTTCCTACGGACTGGTTAAAAGATGAGGCCTGTCCTGTTATACCAGAATTAGTCATTGAAATTATTTCACCTGGACAAACTTTTGGAGACATGATAGACAAAGCCACCTATTATTTAAAAGCAGGAGTTTTACTAGTTTGGATTATAGATACAATATCTCAAACCATCACAGTTTTTACAATATCTTCTCTACCTATAACCTTTAGAGAAAACGAAATTATTAGCCATGAAGTATTACCAGAATTAGAAATTACACCGCATCTTATTTTTCAACGTGCTGGTTTAATTCCTAAATTTCCTCCACATACCACCAGATCCCGGACTTCTCGACTAAGATCCCGACTAAGATCCCGGACTTCTCGACTAAGATCCCGACTAAGATCCCGGACTTCTCAAAGAAGTCCGGGATCTGAACACCCCACCACAAGATCCCGGACTTCTCAAAGAAGTCCGGGATCTGAACACCCCATGATAAAATCCCCAAATCACAACTATGGCCACACAAGTTAACCTCCATGAATTACTCTTAGAAACCGACGAAGATATATTATATTTTAGTTCTCGCATAGCCAGAAAAAAAGCCTTAATTGATTGTAGCGACGTTGATAATATACCATCAGATAAACTCAACCTAATTTTTACTCACATCCCCGCAGATTGGGATATTCAACAACTACAAGAAGTCCTAAATTTTAACACCATTACCGAATCATTATATCAGCAATTATCAAATTACATAGATCACCGTTTAGGAAAAACCACACCATCACCAATTACCAATTACCCATCACCAAATACCAACTACCTAGACATTTTTCAATTTAGAGATGAAGTAGTAGGAGACTATCGCCATTATATTGAAAGTTTCTTAAAAATCCGTGATCCGAAATTAAGAGAATTTGTCCATCAAGAACTAGAAAAAGGATATTTATGGACAAAACCACTCATCCAACTTAACCCTAAATACCGTCCAGGTTCAAGCGTTACAGAATTAGTAAATAGAGGTATATTACATCCTGAATGTACTCAATATTTCTCCAGAAATAACACACCTATTCACTTTCATTATCACCAACAACAAGCCATAGAAACCGCATCTCGTCAAGAATCTTATGTATTAACAACGGGTACAGGTTCAGGTAAAAGTATGACTTATGTAGTCCCCATAATTGACGACTTATTACGTCATCCAGAAATTACTGGAGTCAGGGCTATTTTAGTATATCCTATGAATGCTTTAATTAATTCCCAAGAAGAAGAATTAAAGAAATTTTTAAGCAACATTCCTAACACTCACATTACCATCGCTAGATATACAGGACAAGAAAATTTAACCAGAAAAAGCGAAATTCAAAATAATCCGCCACACATATTATTAACTAACTATGTCATGCTAGAATTAATGCTTTCTCGCACTTATGAAAATAGATTTGTAGAGTCTCCAGTATTAAAATTTCTGGTATTAGATGAACTACATACTTATCGAGGAAGACAGGGGGCGGATGTAGCAATTTTAATTAGAAAACTGCGTCAACGTTGTGGACAAAAATTAATATGTATAGGGACAAGTGCTACTATGTCCACAGAAGGAACACGCGCACAACGTCGTCAAGTAGTAGCAGAAGTAGCGAGTAAATTATTTGGAGTAGAAATTAAATATAATAATGTCATTGATGAAACTTTAGAACGTTCAATTACCAGAGAAAAACCTACTATTGAAGAATTACAAACCAGTATTAACCAAGAATTACCACCAGAAACAGAACAAACATTAACCAACTTTCAAAAACATCCTTTAAGTTATTGGATAGAAATGAATGTAGGTTTAGAAGAAAAACAAGAAGATAACCAAATATATTTTACCCGTCGTCATTCCATAACCTTAGAAACTGCTGCGGAAAATTTAGCCCGTAGTTGCGCTTCAGCACAGGATTCTGAAAATGCGCTAAAGCGTACCTATGAACAATGTTTAAATATTCTCCAAAAAATGTTTTTATGGGGAAGTAAAGTTAAAGGTTTAGCATTTAGACTACATCAATTTATTTCTCAAGGTGGTAGTGTATATTCTACTCTGGAAAGTTATGAACAACGTTTTTTAACCTTAGAAGGACAATATCAAACCACCGCAGATAAACTACTTTATCCTTTAGTTTTATGTCGGGAATGTGGCCAAGATTATTATGTTGTCAAATATGACAGAGATAAACAAACAATATTGCCATTATTACCCACAGATATAGCCACAAATTCGGAAAATACAGATATCCAAATTGGTTATTTTACCCTAAATGAACCCGAATTATGGGATGAAGATCAGGATGAACTTAGCCTTCCTGATACTTGGTTTACCGAAACTAAAAAAAGAGAAAGAACTCCTAAAAAAGATTATGCAAAATTCATTCCGCAAAAATTAACAGTTCTCCCCAACGGAAAAATTACCGAGTCCTTATTTACAGGAAATACAGGTTGGTTTGTGGCTAAACCTTTTCGTTTTTGTTTAAAGTGTGGCACAATTCATGATGGAAGAAAAAGCGAATTTAGTAAACTTTCTCGCTTGAGTAGTGAAGGACGCAGTACCGCTACTACCTTACTTTGTTTATCCACTGTAACCCGGCTAAAAGAGGTTTTAACAGGTGAAAATCTCGCTGCTGCCAAAATTCTTAGTTTTACCGATAATCGCCAGGATGCTTCATTACAAGCGGGACATTTTAATGATTTTGTGCAAACCAGTTTTTTACGTGGTTCATTATTAGCAGCATTACAAAAAAATGGTCAACTTACCCATAGTGAATTAGTCACAGAAGTAATTAAAGAAATGGGACTTTCTCAAAATGATTATGCTAAAAATGTCGCAGAAGAAGGTTATGCAAAAGCAAATAGAAATCAGGACGCTTTTCGTAAGTTAATTGAATATCGTTTGTATGAAGATTTACGCAGAGGTTGGCGTTTTGTTCAACCAAATTTAGAACAATGTGGACTATTAGTAATTGAATATATTGAATTGGAAAAAACTTGTCAAGATCAGACTATTTGGAGAAAATACCCCCATCCTATTTTATTACAAGCAACATCAGAGCAAAGATTTACAGCAGCTAAAACCTTATTAGATGTTTTACGTCGTTCTTTAGCCATAGATGCGAAATATTTACAAAAGGAGGAACCCGAGAAAACCAAAAATGAAGTTAACCAATTAATTAAAGATACTTGGGCTTTTAATGAAGATGAAAGACTAGATATTGCCACTTTTGCAACTACTAACCCCCAGGATAAAAAAGCCGTTGTTAAATTAACTTCCCGCAGTCAAATAGGGCGGTTTTTACGTTTTCCCCAAAGGTGGAGTTTACGCAGTCAATTCTTATCAGAACAGGAATATTTAGACTTAATTAATGTGTTAATTACAGTATTACGTCACAGAGGATTTTTAACTAATGAAAATTTACCATTACAACTGTGTATTGATGCTTTAGCTTGGAAAGCTATTCAATTAGATGAAATTCCCTTAGATGTATTAAGGACAAAAATATTAAAAGGAACAGAGAAAAATACTACATCAGTGAATAAATTCTTTCAACAATTCTATCAAAATAACGCCCGCAAAATTAAGGCGATGTCAGGAAGAGAACACACAGGACAAGTTAAACAGGAATATCGTCAAGAAAGAGAAACATTATTTAGAGAAGGAAAATTAGCGAGTTTATTTTGTTCCCCCACAATGGAGTTAGGAATTGATATTTCTGATCTTAGTGTTGTTCATTTAAGAAATGTACCTCCAAGTCCTGCAAATTACGCCCAACGTAGTGGCCGGGCTGGTAGAAGTGGTCAACAAGCGTTAGTTATTACCTATGCTGCTATTGGTAGTGGCCATGATCAATATTTTTTCCAACGTCAAAATCAAATGGTAGCTGGTACTGTTACACCTCCTCAACTAGAATTAGGAAATAAGGACTTAATTACTTCTCATATTTATTCTATTTGGTTAGCACATACGGGAGTATATTTAGAAGATTCTATGAATAGGATTTTAGATGTAGAAAAACCTAATTATCCTCTCAAAGAAGAGTTATATTTAAAATTAAGATTGAATCGGCAAAAATTAGCTGAATGTGTCCAATCTGCTAAGATCATTCTCAATGATATATTTTGTCAAACTGACTTACAAAAAACCTCGTGGTATTCAGAATATTGGTTACAATTTACTTTAGAAAATGCAGTAAATACCTTTGATCAAAAATGCGATCGCTGGCGTAAACTATATAGTCAAGCCCAGGAACAATTACAATCAGCCCGTGATATGATAGATCGATCTGCTGCTGGTTATGTTACTAAGGAAGAACGAGATCAAGCTGAACGTCAACAAAAAGAAGCCAGCCGACAAATTGCTTTATTATTAGGACAAAATCAAAAACAAGGTAATAATGAATTTGAATTTTATCCCTATCGTTATTTTGCTTCCGAAGGATTTTTACCAGGGTTTAATTTTCCTCGTTTACCCATTAGATCATTTGTAAATACTAGTGATAGCGTAGAATGTATTTCCCGTCCGCGTATTGTGGCTTTAAGAGAATTTGCACCTAATAATATTATTTATTATGAAGGTAGTAAATTTATGGTATCAAAAATTAAAATTCCTGCGGCGGGAATTGATAAACAATATCAACAGGTATCTGTATGTTTTAATTGTGGTTATTTTCAAAAAGATTATAATCTGAATAACTGCGAAAATTGCCAGCAAACCATAGTAGATAGTCAAAGTAAAAACCTAGCCAAATTATATCATGTTTTAGACATGGATACAGCATTAACTAAAAAAAGAGACAAAATTACCTGCGATGAAGAAGAAAGATTAAAATATGGTTATAATATCACTACCCATTTTCGTTATAGCAACAATAAAGCAGATCAAATAGCCATAGTTAAATCTGCGGAAAACATACCATTATTAAAATTAACCTATGGTAATTCAGCCAATATTTACCGCATCAATAGAGGACTAAATAGAAACATAGATGAAAGAGGTTTTAAACTAGATATCAAAACCGGAAATTGGTTAGATAAAAATAGCAATGTTCCTCCAGAAAATATCCAAACAGAAGTTTATTTAATGGTAGAAAATACCTCCAACATTCTGGTTATTGAACCATTACCGGAACTATTAAATAACCTTCCCCAAGAGAAAATACCCGCATTTATAGCCACATTACAATATACCTTAGAAACCGCAATTCAAGCAGTTTATAAATTAGAACCGGATGAATTAGACTCAGAAAACTTAACTTCAGGTTTAAGTTCAGGAGGAACAGGAAAATATTTACTATATTGGGAAGCAGCAGAAGGAGGCGCTGGAGTATTATCGCGGTTAATTCAAGAAGTAAATTCTTTCCAAAAAATAGCCCAGGAAGCCTTAGATATTTGTCACTTTTTACAACCTAAAGACAGTTGTTTTCAAGCCTGTTATCAATGTTTATTATCCTATCAAAATCAATTTGATCATCCATTAATTAACCGTCATATCATCAAGGATTTTCTGGATATATTACTATATAGTCAAGTAGAGATAGAGATTAATGAACAAGAGAGAGAACAACAATATCAGAAACTGTTAGCACAAACAGATCCCAAATCTGATTTTGAGAGAGAAGTTTTAAAGGTAATATATGAGAGAGGATATAAATTACCAGATACAGCCCAAGAATTAATTATAGAAGCCAATTGTAAACCAGATTTTGTTTACAAAAATGAGAGGATCGCCATTTTTTGTGATGGTGCTGTGCATGATAGCATGGAACAGAAAAAACAGGATAGAATAGATAGAGATAATCTCAAATATAATACTAATTATCAGATATTAGTGCTAAAATATAATGATGAAAATTGGCCAGATAAACTAAAAATTATTTAAAATAAAACAAAAGATCCCGGACTTCTTTAAGAAAAGATCCCGGACTTCTTTAAGAAAAGATCCCGGACTTCTTTAAGAAAAGATCCCGGACTTCTTTAAGAAGTCCGGGATCTGGGTGATCTTTATGATAAAATCTCCTAAATATCCCTGATATCCTTGAGGAGTCAGGGATATAGACCACATAAATTACATTAACTACTTTGATATTCAAACCATGATCATTGATATATTCGCTTTTCAAATTTACATAGATAAAATTGCCATTGCTGGTACAAGTTTATGGTCTTTAGCACTATATATTAGTCTACTAAAACTTAAAGAATGGGTAATATTACAATTAAATAGATGGTTTAATTTTGCAGAGCGATCGCTATATACTAGTGAAAAAGAATTTGAAAAAACTCGTCAAGCAAGAGAATCACAAAACGCCTTTTACGCTTCCTTATGTAGTATAATTCCCTTTTTAATCATTGGTGGTTTATGTAATTGGGGAATACAAATTAGTTTAGGACCTAGTTGGGCAATTAGTACAGGTATATTAGCCACCATGGGCGCTGGAATTTATGATCTTGGCCGTAAAAGTTGGGAGGAATAACTTGCAGTGTGGAGTGTAGGAAAACTTTACCAATTTACCAATTATCAATTACCAATTCTACTCCACCAAACCATTTTTCATGGCAAACCTCACCAATTCTGCACGATTATTAGTATCAGTTTTCCTTAATAAACTACTCACATATTTTTCCACAGTTCGCGCACTTAAGTGTAATTGATTACCTATTTCTGCATTAGACAAACCATAGGTTAATAAATCTAAAACTTCCTGTTCTCTAGTAGTTAATAATACAGAATTAACCGCAGTTAGGGAAGTATTTTCGTTTATCATAGTATAATTTTTAGATTCTAAGCTCTTTTGAGCGACAAACATATACTCAGAACGAATTATTTGCGATCGCTCTAATAAATTACGAATTGCAGCAGATATTTCTTCCAATTCAAAGGGCTTAGGTAAATATAAATCACAACCCGACTGATAACCCAAAATTCTTTCCTGAGTTTCAGTTCTGGCAGTCAAGAGAATTACGGGTAATAATTTAAACATAGATTGCTGACGGACACGGCGTACCAACTCATAACCATTCATTTTTGGCATCATAATATCTGTCACTATTAGATCAGGATGGTATTTTTCCACCATTAATAAAGCATCTTCACCATTATTAGCCGTAATTACATGATAACCAGAAAGTTCCAGATAATCGCTGATAGATAAACGAGTACCAAAGTCATCATCCACAACCAAAATAGTTAGATCACCCATAGCCATTAGCAGTGTATAAAGTGCATAAAGTCTATAAAGTATATTACCAAAAAATACTTAAAAAATATCATATTGGTTTTAAGCGTAACACAAAATATGGTAAGCTGTTGTGCCTTTAACTTGAATAATTAATACAAGCAAGATGCTTGTGCTACTGTAACTTCAGGTTTTTTAATTATACAGTGAGTGCTGCACATTAGCTTACAACATCAGGAATATAAAACTTGGAAATTTAGTATAAATTTACTATTGCTTATTTTGCAGAATAAATATATAATAGATCAGATGGGTATTGAGATTAAATATTCCAGTCTCAAACACTATGGTCTAAATTATACTCCAAAGACAACTTATTGACTTATTGGGGGTACGTAGCTCAGTTGGATAGAGCATCCGCCTTCTAAGCGGACGGTCACAGGTTCGAGTCCTGTCGTACCCGTTAATGTAGCAAAGTAAAAAAATCTAGCTCTGGAATGGATACTCATTCCTAGTGAGGGTTTAGCAGCGCTCACTGGTGTCAACTTACGTAAAACCCATAGACGGGAAATGGATGAATTCCCACATTAACAGCAAAAGTCATCTTAAGACATCTCAAGATGACTAAATCACTTGAGTTAGAGGTGGTTACTTTGGGGGATGAACATCAGGCTGTATATTAGTTATAATATTATAAGCTGTTGTGCCTTTAACTTGAATAATTAATACAAGCAAGATGCTTGTGCTACTGTAACTTCAGGTTTTTTAATTATACAGTGAGTGCTGCACATTAGCTTATTACAATAGATAATAGATGATATATTTGCTAATTTATCCTTAAATATCCCCAAATTATGCCAACATACACCGGAATTTCCAGCGAAGCCTTTAGACATCCTTTAGATATTCAAGCAGAACAAGCACTACGTAACTTACCAGGCTTTGATTTAGTCGCTCGTAAATTTGTAGAATTTGTATATGAAAGACCACAACTAATTTATTTACTAGGTAATAGTATCCAAGTAGGACCTAGACAATATTCTACCATTTATCAAATATTCCGGGAATGTACCAAAGACTTAGACATTTATCCAGAACCAGCATTATTTGTCAGTCAAAACCCCGAAGTTAATAGTTATGCACTGGGAAAAGAACATCCTTATATAGTAGTAAATACTGGTTTATTAGACTTACTGAATGAAGCAGAAATTAAAACAGTTTTAGCCCATGAATTAGGACATATTAAATGTGGTCATACCATTTTAATTCAAATGGCAATGTGGGCAATGAACGCTGCTTCTGTAATTAGTGAATTAACTTTTGGTGTGGGTAATTTTGTCAGTCAAGCCTTAATTTATGCCTTTTTTGAATGGCGACGTAAAGCAGAATTATCTGCCGACAGAGCCGCATTATTAGTAATGGATGATTTAAACCCCATCATGTCATCAATGATGAAATTAGCAGGAGGCAGTCATAAATACGCACATGAATGTAGTTTACAAGAATTTATTCAACAATCAGAAAATTATCAAGGATTGAATGAAGATGGACTAAATCAAGTGTATAAGTTTTTGACTTACAATGGCGCACAAGGAATGATATTAAGTCATCCTTTTCCCGTAGAAAGATTACATTATTTGCGAAGTTGGTCTGTATCACAAGAATATCAAGAAATCAAAAAAGGTAATTATCAACGTTCGGCCGATGGTTCAGTAAATGTTACCCCAGAAACACCAGAAACACAAGCAGAAAGACTAAAAAAACAAATTGCTGAATTGCAAGAACAAATTAATAAAATGCAGCAAAAATAAAGAAATACAGCACATTCCATCTACATGAGGTACACTATGAACAGGCATGTGCCTTTAAGTTGAATAATTAATACAAGCAAGATGCTTGTGCTACTGTAACTTCAGGTTTGTTAATTATACAGTGAGTGCTGCACATTAGCTTAGTGTACTTCATAATCACGGAAACTGCTGTATCATATCTGACGCACCCTACAATACCTAATTTTTTTCAAAATTCAAATATGAGTCCTATATAATACGATGATGATCACTCAATCAAAATTATATGTGAATCAAAATGGTAAATTTTGTGGTGTTCCTGAATATCCTCCTGTCATTAGGGTTATTTTATTTAGCTAAAAAAATCTGGAATATTAAACAGACTTTGGCTAAAATAGCCGATAGATTCAACAATTATGAACAAGCTACTTATATAGTTCTGCAAACAGCCCCAAACTACATTTATCTCAGTCAAGAGAAAATTAAAAATTTACATGAAAATCAACAAAAACTTACCAAGCAAATTCAACAATTAAGACAAATTTTTAATTTAATTGTGTTAGGTAGAAAAATTTGGCAACGTTCATTATTTTGACATACTCACCGACCTAAAAGCGCGGTGATTCTTGACGCTTCACTGACGGATGCTACTGTGGTAAGCTAATGTGCAGCACTGTATAATTAAAAAACCTGAAGTTACAGTAGCACAAGCATCTTGCTTGTATTCATTATTCAAGTTAAAGCCACAACAGCTTAGTCTTATTCTGTCTCTGATTCGGTTTAGAGTCGTGGCAATGCCCTATCCCGACTTTATTTATAATTACAGTATAAATCATGTAAATAACCAAATTGTTGATATCTGACGCACCCACTCAACAGATTTTTTACTGTGACACTTGCGTAAGTCCTAAAGGTAAAGGATTATAATTTACCTGTAAGTAGCCAAGGCTATAGGAACAGCCGTTAATTAACCCTAGTCCCTGCCATAACATAATGCAATTAGGAGCAAAAAAAATGTCTCAAAAGCGATCGCTGGTATTTATTGGTGGTTTAATGATAGGAGCAGCCATTGGTGGTGTAACAGGATTATTGACTGCTCCCCGCACAGGAAAAGAAACTCGCAAAATTGTCCAAAAATCTGCTGATGCTATCCCGGAATTAGCTGAGGATATTTCCACCAGCGTGCAAATTCAAACTCATCGCCTTTCTGCCCAAACTGTGAGAAACTGGAATCAGACCATAAATAGATTACGGGATGCGATCGCTGTTGGTATTTATGTCACACAACAACAACGCCAAACTTTAACCAAGGAAAATAGCATTAATATCAACACCACAGTAGATCATCATTAATCTTCCCTAATCAACCAGCAAATAGACAGTTCCTAAGCAAGTTTGTAAATAGCATAATCGTGATTGATCCTCTTTTTTGGCTGGGACTTTCTTTACTTTTAGTTGCTGCTAGTCTCACAGCCGTTTTAGTAGCAGCTATACCCGCTTTGCAAGAATTAGCTCGCGCTGCTCGCAGTGTGGAAAAATTCTTTGACACTCTCTCCAGAGAGTTACCACCCACGTTAGAAGCTATTCGCAATACCAGCTTAGAGATATCTGATTTAACTGATGATGTGAATACAGGTGTAAAAAGTGCTAGTCAAGTAGTCAAACAATTTGATCAAGGACTAGATCATGCTAAAAAGCAAGCGCAAAATATTCAAATAAATACTCGTAGTGTAATGGCAGGAGTTAAAGCAGCGTGGAAAACTTTTAGGCATCAAAGGCCACAAATAAGGAATAGGTCAAAACCATAAGACGTAGAATTTTGTGGAGAAAAAAACTACAGATCATGGACAAGACTATGTTAATTGAGCGAAATTGTGTTATCAAAGTAGATATAGCTGTTACCAACTAGCTGAGGATATAGTGATGATCCAATTTCCACACAATATGACTTTACAAACTTGTTCGCTGGTGTCACTTCCTAATTGCTCACTATACAGTAAACTAAAATTGATGAAACAAAATTTCGCTCAAAACTAAAGGTTAAAAATAAGTGCTAAAATTGATTCATTCAACTTACTGGCTATCAACCGTGAAAGTAACTGCTTAAGGTTTGATATTCCTGGGGTAAAACCCAACTTTTGACAGGTTTAACTACGTTGTATAAAAAGGTAGAAGCTGTACATGCTACACCGCAAGATTTATCAACTGTGTTGCGATGGGCGGGAGGTATGTGTATTTTTACGGGATCAGCAACGCTGGATAGAGCGGGCCCGTATTATAGATATCGAGGGTGACTTAGTGACTCTACGCTATGAAACAGATGAAGAAGATGAAATTTGCTCTTGGGAGGAAATGGTTCGCCTCGAAAGCATTGGCGCTGTCACTCAGAAGTTAGCTTCTGTACCCAGGGGAGGTATAGAACCTCTGGTTACTGATGAATGTCCTGAAGCTGAACGTATTCATAACCCTTACAGTGATTCTAACCCAGATTAGTCTTTGCTGTACTCGAACTTAGACAAGTATTAGTAGGGTGCAGAGTAAGGCTTAGGGAGTAGAGAATAGGGAGAAAATTCTTTATTCTGACTCCTTGAACTTCTGACTCCCATTCCCTAAGTTCTAAATATCAGGAGTTAGTAGGCGTTCAAAAGCTGGACAATAACCTTCAAGAGTAACTTTAAAATTATATAAGGGGGCGGCGGTATTTCCACACCGTTGTCCTCTTTGGTGTCTACAAATAGCACAACATTCTATATCAGATAACTGTAAACGTTGTTTCCTACGAGCTTCTTCTATACTATTT
Source organism: Anabaena sp. FACHB-1237 (assembly GCF_014696225.1). Lineage (GTDB taxonomy): Bacteria > Cyanobacteriota > Cyanobacteriia > Cyanobacteriales > Nostocaceae > FACHB-1237. The sequence goes on from NZ_JACJPV010000022.1 coordinate 57,043, forward strand.
TGATGCAGTAATTCTCGTTGAGATAGTCCTCTTAATACTAACTCTTCTCCTTGCCAACGAGCTTCTATTAAACCAGTATCAGCAAAATCTCGCCAACGAGGATCCGCCATAATCGTTTCTGGTAAAGCTATAGTAATCATAGTTTCTAATTCGGTCAATTCCCCTTCATAATTACTCTCTGGAGGTGCTGGTTGTAAAAAAGTTTCTCCTATGGGTAATTCTACTAGTGTGCCAGCGCAGGGCGAATGGATATGATAACGATTTTGCAACTCTTCCAAGCTAGTGAGATCCGCTAAATAACTGCGAGAACCATGTAGAAAAACAATGTGCTGCGGACGTAAATTATGTATTAATTGGGTAGTTCCTGATCCGTCACTATGTTGAGCTAAAAGATAGCTTTCAACTTGATTGAGTATAGTTTGTGTATTATTAATAGCAAGTTCTGTTTTTTCTGGTAGGAGAATTAACCATTTTTCAGGATTATTTTGATAGTATTTACTTAAATCTGTAGTTATATCTGTGATAATAATTACAGGATATTGTCCCAGATCCGCGAGGTCTTCAAATTTTAGTCTTTTGACACGGGGTTTTACTCGTTCATCCCAGAAGAGAGGTTGATGTTTAGCGAAATTTTGTACTGATGGGGGAAGATGGGGTAATAATGCCAAATAAGCATCACAACCTGCTGCAACTTTACCATCTACCCAAATATCTATGTCTCTACCTGTAAAATGATGATGGGAACGTAATAACATGAGCAATTCTTGACCTAAACCTAAAGCTGGAGTGGGTAGAATTACTGAATGATGATCTAAGATAGCATGGTGAATACGTTCAGCGAGTTGGTTTTCTTGTTGACGACGATGGGGATGACGGGATGTACCATAGCTACCTTCAATTAAAAGTACATCTAAGTCTATACCTCGTAATTCATCAAGACGCAAACCTTCTACTAAGCGAGAGTTGGAGAGGAAAAAATCTCCGGTATATAGTACTTTATAACTGCGGTGTTCGTTAATGTAAGTCAGTAGAATAGCTACAGCACCAGGTAAATGACCTGCGGGAAATAATTCTACTATTAAACCATCGCTAATTTCTACAGGCGATCGCAAAGGAAGAGCTTGACATAGGGAGGAAATGATTTCAGCATCTTCTTCTGGCCAATTTAGTGGTAATAACTTACTTGTGACTTCACTACCGTAAATTGGTAATAGAGGAAAAACCTGATGTAACTTTAGTAACCCATCAGCATGATCGGAATGAGCATGACTAATGATCACAAAATCTGCGGGTAATTTGCTCCTATCACATTTAGGATATTTTGTCAACTCTGATGTTAAAGGCGTAATATCTCTTAATCCACAATCTAATAAAATACGATGTGGACCCATACGTATGAGTAGACAAACTCCTTCATCTTGATGTTGAACACTATAGGGTAAACACTCTAAACTAATAGTTTCCCCATAATCAAAAGTTGAGGGCATTGATATTAACCATTATCTGCGATTAGTGTGCAGAACCGTTGCCATGATAATTATCAGAGTCGTAAAAGCCGTTTTTCGTGCCGAAGAATAGGCAAGAAATTGTGAATATAACTGTGAATACAACTAAAATTAGTTTTACATCCATAATTTATCCTTTATGATTTATCAGTAGTCAGCTATCAGCCGTCAGTAGGGTTTCAGCACTGCTTAACCTCTACTAAACCCTTAGAGTATGTTTTAAAAGTATGGGGCGAATATAATTTGCTACTATACAGGCTCAGTGATCCCTTGGGTGGACTAAGGAACAACCAAGGATTTTTAACCTGCGTAGACGCGATTTGTAATCGCCGATTTTTGTGTTAATTTAGACTTTACAAACATTCTCTTAAATGAAGTCAGCTTTTAGGTGATAGGTAGCTGCTAAGTTATTGACGTTTCTATCTTAATAGAAAGTTTTGGATTTGGTACAGAATCAGCAGAAAATCTTTACTATTGTGAATAAGATGTAAGTACGAGTATCACAATGGGGTGAAAAGAAAGTCAAAAGTAATACCTTTAAAATACTTGATTCTGACTTGGTGACTCCCGACTCCTTACTCCTGACTCCTTACATAATAATATTTTGTCCTTTTTCCGTAAAGCGTACATTTTTAATTTTCCATTGCGAATTACTAGTTAAAGTTTTCCGAACACTATTAAATAATACAAATTGTTCACAATTAGAAAGTGAGGATATTTGTCTTTTTGATTTTGGATCAATGCGTAAATCTACTGTAGCAATACCATTATTTATATCTACACGATAACCGGATATAACAAAATCTGCCGTATTCTGTTGTTTAAAAATTTTACCTACTGCATCTTGTATGGGATCATCCATAGATACTTCTGTTTTCTGTGGTAATAATTCTTGACATTGATCATCACTAACATAAAGGGTTATACTGGTATTTTTACCGGATAGGGCTTTTGTATTAGACTCACTGGAAAAGTTTTGTACAGAGGAAGTGGCAGAATTTTGGGGTTGTGTTTTGGGAGTAACTATACTTGTATTGTCTGGTGTTATTTCTGAATCATTGTTATTACTAGTATTGCTACTATCACAACTGGTAACTGTGGTACACAATGCTAGTAAAAGTAGGGGTAAAAGACGGTTTTTGGGACTATACATAATAACTAATAGGCAACTGATGTATCTCATATTCATTGTCTATTTTGATACTGATAATTAATTATCAGTATATCCATAGACAATAATTATTGACAATTGATAAGCTGTTGTGCTTTTAACTTGAATAATTAATACAAGCAAGATGCTTGTGCTACTGTAACTTTAGGTTTTTTAATTATACAGTGAGTGCTGCACATTAGCTTAAATATACTATCAATTATCAATTATCAATTATCAATCATTTGAAAAAAGCCATCTTCTAATTCATAACCTAAAATTTGGGCAAAAGATTTAAGACGGTTTTGAGTAGGAATATCTTGACTTTTCAACCATTGGTGTAAGATAAATATTTTGTGCATTAAAAATATTTCTAATGCTTCAGGATTATATTGAATCCCTTCTTTAGAACTAAATTGATGAGGTACTAACATAGCTGTATATCTGCCTAATTCTCCTGATTTCCAATCAAGTAAAAATGGCAACCAAGGATATTTAGCATCTAATCTCACAAACCATAGTCTAATTTCGGGAATTTCTGATAATTCTCGCGGATCATTTTCTTCCCTATGATATTGAATGTCCAGACGCAATTTTTGTTCAGAAGATAAAATTCCTTGTTGTAGTAATGAATCTATCATCAAAGATGCTGATGATAGGTCTAAACGGTTAATTAGATCGTTATTCAGGTGAATTATGGTTGTCATTTATTTGTTGATTAATTAGTTTTTAATTAGGAGTCAGCAGTTAGCTATCAGCTATTAGCAGTTTAATTATTTTTTCAATTCTTTTATGAATTAGAGTATGGGTTTAACAATGCTAAACCGCTACTGACTCCTGACTATTTTAAAACATTTGTGCATCTTGATCATCATTCAGATATATTTTGGTGGATAAGCTGTTGTGCTTTTAATTTGAATAATAGATGCCAGCAAGATGCTTGCACTACAGTGAGTGCTGCACATCAGCTTAATATTGCCAGGACTTACGCAATTGGCACCCTACAACAGATTTTTTAGTGCGACACTTGCATAAGTCTTAGTGGTATGTAAATCTCTGTTTCTGCATCAGAACTAATATTAATGTTGTGATTATTAATATCATTTTTGGGCAAATAAAGTACCATGAGAAGTAGCAAATTCTGGATCAGGTTGCTCTAAAATACCATATCCCAATAGTTGATAAATGTGTTCAACAACATTGATATAAGATTCAATCATAAATTGGTTTTAATTATATAGTAAACTACTAGATAGCAGAAATTACTGAACCGGACTGTTATTGAATTGATAGTCGAAAGTGTTTTAATAAGCTAATGTGCAGCACTCACTGTATAATTAAAAAACCTGAAGTTACAGTAGCACAAGCATCTTGCTTGTATTAATTATTCAAGTTAAAGGCACAACAGCTTATCACCAATTGATTATTATACTATGAGCGATCGCCAATTACACTTTTTATTAATAGATTCTGATTCTATCTTTCGTTTAGGATTAAAAGTGACTCTGGAAAGCATCCCTGACTTCCAAGTTATCGCTGATGTTCCCACAATTACCACTGCTGGACAAATTTTAGCAGAAATCACCTCCACTTCCCAACCCATCAATTTAATTATCTGGGAATTGGGTAACACTGCTAAATCTATCCAATTAGATTTACAATTGTGTCAGCAATTAAAGGTTTTATATCCTCACATTCCCATTTTATTATTAACTACTATTTCTCAACCTGAATTATTAACACAGGCTCAAACCATCGGTATTAATGGTTATTGCCCTAAAGGTATCTCCATTTCTGAGCTAATTCCTATTATTCAAGAAGTTGCTAATGGTGGTTATTATTGGTTTTATCCTGTAGAGAATACTATTTCTTCCTCTTTTTATTTACCTTTTGCTAAGTTTAGATATCATTTAGGAAAATCAGGAATTAACAAGATTAATAAAACTTTGGAAACTGTCAATAATGAATTAAATATACCAGGAATTGCACCATTAGATAAGGCAATTTTAGCAGGACAAAAACGGGAACTTTTAGCAGCACGTTGGTTAATTAATCATTTACTCATTACACATCCAAAAAAACAAGAAAGATCATTAAATCAACCATTAGCTCAAAACATTTCTGCTGCACAATCACATATTACCAATTTAGTTAATATTCCCCCTATCAATAATTCTATAATTGATGCTCAATCACGACAAACTCAATTATTTCATTTATGTCTGACTCAACTTCAGTTTCCTTTACATAACCTGACTACTATCCCCTTAGAAATTGATTGTTTACAAGAAGATAAAAAACGTCAATTATTACAAATAATCTTGCATAAATTATTTCAAAAGTTAACCGAAGTTCGCAATTTTAATTTTGATTATCAACAATTAACACAGTTAAGAGAACAACTGTTACTAGATTTATTAACTACAGCAATTTGTGATTTTTTCACAGAATATAAAATCATCATTTATACCATAAAGTTAGAAAACTTTTTACTAGAAAAATCCATAAATGTAGCTCAAGAAATACTCTATAAAATTCCCTTAGTTACTGAATTAATCGCTTATATTGTCTTAGGTAAAGATTTGTATATTGATAATAGATATTATTTAGCTAATAGTCAAGAATCTCAATTAAAAGCTATGATCATTTTAGAAAACCTCATTATTCAAGTTGCTAATGGGGTAATTCAACCATTATTAAATTATTTTGCAGATGTAGAAATAATTAAACAAAATTTCTATATTTCTGCCATGGTTTCCACAAGAGAAATTGAAAAGTTTAGAAATAATTTATCTTGGAAATATAGCAAAAATCAATATATTAATGAACCACAAGCAATTTTTGAAAGTCGCTATGAGTTATTTAATTTTACATCTCGTGGTATTACTAAAATATCAGTTTATGCACCTCGTAACCAGGAATTAGCACAAATTTCTGGTATTCCTTTAATGGTAACATTATTATTAGAATTTGCAGATGCTATTAACCCTAGATTACAATCTTTATTAAGTTTTTTAGGTTCAGGAATTGTTTTTATCTTAACTCAAGTAGTTGGTAAAGGTTTAGGTTTAATTGGCCGAGGTATTATTCAGGGTTTAGGAAATGTTTCTTTGTTGGATAAAAAATAATTGTCATATCCCAAAATTCTTTAATGTCAATTAAAAATTTATATCTCGACGAAAATTAAAGAAACTTGCTAATAATTCCTGTAAAATATGATTTTTTCTCATCCTTTCATTTTGCCATTCTCTAGCAGTTTTTACCAAAATCTCTGAAAAACTAGGATAGATAGGAGCTATGTTTGCTAATTCTGCAACTTTCAGATTTTTTGCTATTAATAATGCCATAATATTTATTATTTCTGTTGCCGCTGAACCAAAAATACAACATCCTAAAATTTGCCCATTTTCTAAGACTACTAATTTACAAACTCCTGTATTTTCCCCTGTTATTTGTGCTGCTGTATTAGTTTTAAAATACTGTTTTAATTCTAATATTTGATTTGCGGGATATTTACCTTTAGCTTGATTTGCTGTTAACCCAATATGTGCTATATTTGGTTGACAATATATACCCCAAATAACTGTTTGATAATTAACTTCATGAATGGGTAAGAATAAGGCGTTTTTAACTGCAATATTCGCTTCATAATTCCCCAGACTAGGAATATTATAACCACCAATTACATCCCCACAAGCATATACTCTATGATTGCTACTTTGCAGTTTTTTATTAACCATTAAACGCTGTTGGTTGTATTTTACCCCTATACTTTTTAAATTCAAAGATTGTATATTCGGTTCTTGGTTAATTGCTATAATTATCTCATCAGTTTCAATGGCTTTATTTCCTGCTTGTAACCACTTTTTACCATCAATTTCTCTGATTTGAGTGACTATTGTATCTGTTAAGATTTGTATACCATTAATTTCTAATTGCGCGATTAATAATTGAGCGATTTCTGTATCAATATAATTGAGAATATTTCGATTATTTAATATTAATGTAATTTGACTACCTAAGTTGGCTAAAATTTGGGCAATTTCTATACTTTGGGGAGTACCTCCAATGATGGCAAAATGCTTATTTAATGCATTTTTATCTATGTGTTTTTCTATATATTGCCAAATATTATTTATAGTTAAATAGGCGATATTTTCTAAGCCTTTAATCTGAGGAATAGTAGGAATTGAACCATTAGCTAGTAAGTAATTTCTGGCTTTTAATTTTCTTTGATTCACTGTAAATTCTAATGGATATTTATCTGTAAATTGACCATGATCTGTAATGATATCAACTCCTTGCATCATTAAGTTATCTAGGGAATTAATTTCATAGATATTCTTAGCAATATTAATAATATATTGTTTTTCAATATTTTCTTGAATATGATTAACTTTAATATTATTAATTTGTTTAATTTGTTTAATTTGTTGAAAAATATAGGGATAATATTGATAATAGGGATGATTATTAATAGTTGAATTGACAACTAAAGCCACCTTAGCGCGAAATTCAGTGGCAATTAAAGCAGCTTGATATGCGGCAAAAGTTCCACCAATAATAACTAAATCGTAATCAATCATGTTTTATTTTGTTATTAATATAAGTTATCATAACTTATCATAACTTATCATAACTTATCATAAGTTATCAGCCGTCAGCTATCACTAATTAGCAATTATTGCCTATTTCTTGTCATAAAATGCAGTGCAGTTAATAAAGTTTCATGATCAAGTTGAGAACGAACTGCAACGCGAAAATAGCGATCGCCTAATTCTTTAAAACTAGCACAATCTCTAATTAAAATCTGATATCTCTGAAGTAATTGACGTTGTAATTCCACAGTGGAATACTCAGATTCTACTAATAGGTAATTTGCAGCCCCAGGAATCGGCTTTAAACCAGGAAGAGATGATAAACCATCAAAAAGGAATTTTCGCGCCGTTGGTAGCCATTCCCAGCTATTTACTTGATATTCTATATCTTTTAGGGCAGCGATCGCTGCTGCTACCGCCAAAGTGTTTACTGGCCAAGGATCTCGCCATGATTTCCATGTAGCCAGACGATCTGGATGGGCGATCGCATAACCTAATCTTAACCCAGCAAGACTATAGAATTTTGTCAGCGATCGTAAAACCACTAAATTTTCATACTCCTCAACCAAAGCAATCATACTTTGTTCCTGTTCAGGAGGAACAAAGTCCATAAAGGCCTCATCCACTACCACTAAAGCGAACTGTTCCAAATAAGGAACAATAGACTCCCACACAAACAATTTACCAGTGGGATTATGAGGATTGTTGATTAATAATCCGCTTTCTTCCCTATTTATATCTAATGAAACACCAATACGTGGATGTACATTAAAATTAATCAACAGATCCGTTGTCAAATCCACAGAAAGAGACAACACCCTAGCATCATAAGCCTGAAGAGCGCGGTAGTAATCACCAAAAGCAGGAGTTACTAACACAGTAGCAGATAAACTAGCTAAGTCTCTACCCACCAAAGTCAACAATTCTGCCGAACCATTACCCGGTAAAATACAATCTTGATGTATTTGATGAAAGTGACTGAGAGCGAGTCTCAAGTCACTATAATCAGGATCTGGATAATTTCTCAAATTGCCCAACTCAGAAGTGATAGCTGTAATTACACTATCAGGAGGTCCCAGAGGGCTAATACTAGCTGAAAAGTCCAGAATAGCATCCGGGGGACAGCCAGCTAATGCCGCCGCCCAACTTAAATTTCCCCCGTGTGCTTGTTCCTGCATTGACAAAAGTTTCCTTGTAAAACTATCTACTGAATATATAAAACCTAGACCAAGCTAGACTTTACTTGCTACTTCAACACTGATCATAGGAGCGGTCATCCCGATCTAGACTTACACTATGAGTGCCCAACGCGATTTTTCTTTTGTGATTTTGAAAAAGACCATCACCATTATTGCTTGGTTTTTGCATCAGCAATAGTCTTAATTCAGTACTTGACATAATGGGATTATATATCAAGTGGGAGATTTTCTTAACTAACTTATGTCAAGGTTTATCAACATAAGTATAGTTTTGTCTATAAAATTCTCAGCTTAGGACTTACTCTTTTGGGGGAGCTACTTTTTCTCTAAACTGCTTACCAGCAGAAAAAGCAGGAACTCTAGTAGCGGGAATTTCCATTTTCTCATTAGTTTTAGGATTGCGTCCTTCACGAGCTTTACGCTCCCTAGACTCAAAAGAACCAAAACCCACTAAAGTTACTTTATCACCAGAAGCCACCGCCTCAATAATGGTTTCAATCACAGAGCTTAAAACTTGATCAACCTGTTTTTTAGTTACACCAGTTTTTTCAGCAATAGCATCAACTAATTCACCCTTGTTCATGACAAACTCCTAAGTTTTATTAGAGACTATCCTAAAATGCACTATTTGGCATCTTTAAGTAAATCTCTGTTGATATAAATACAAAAATCGTTCCCTGAGAGTATTTACACTCAAAACTACCGTAAATCCCATTGACTCGACTTTTCAATGAATTATTCTAAGCTGTAGTAGCCAGAACTGCATAGGTGAAACTGTTAATTTATATAGATTTCAGAATTTTTTGTGTTTTTTGTTGCTCAACTCACTGAGAAACAGTAACAAAAAGTTACAAAAATAGATCAGCACCGCAAAGACATTATAAACCACAAGCATACAATTAAAATGTAATTTTGCGAGTATAACCGCGATTTATTATTACCCAACCAACCTATTACTTGGGTTGTACCTTTAAGCCACGACGCTCCAATATATCCCGCACTGGAGGACTAGGACTGTAATTATAACCGTAGCCAGATCCCTGAGAATCATCCATTATTTGCGGTGTAAGTAAAATAATTACCTCTCTACGTTCATTCTGTTTGTTTGTTTTCCTAAACAGCGCACCCAGCAGGGGAATATCACCCAAAATAGGTAATTTAGAAACACTTGTTCGATCCGTGTCTTGAATAATACCGGAAAGAATAAGCGTTTGACCATCCCGCAAACGCAATACACCGGATGCCAGGCTTCTTGCGGATAACAGAGTTATTGTGCCATTACTACCGCCGGCTTGTGCTGTACCACCCGGAGCAGATACAGTAGGGGCAACAGACAAAGATACAAAACCATTATCATCAATTCTTTCTACCTTCACATTCAAAGATAGACCTGCTTCCTTGATAATAGGTTCGCTGGCAGAGGATGATGTAGTTGATGATGTAGTTCCTGTACTTTGTGATGAAGTTTTTAGTCCAGCATATACCTCTGTAGTTAACTTAACTACTGCACTTTGTCCTTCTTGAACAATTAAGGTGGGATCTGTCAATATCTTAGCGTTACCACTGGTAACTTGAGCTTGTAAACTTATAAGAAGCCGTTTAGGGAATTGGTATAAAGTTGGTATACTTCCCGTTGTGCTTCCAGAACTTGTGGGATCTCGACTGATACCAGCAGTAGAACCCTCAACATCTCCAGTCTGAAGTGGATTATTTGTAACTGGTGTTGCTGTGACACTATTTTCCAATTCATCAGAATTAGCCGGTCGAGAACCACCAAAATTTAAAGATGCTGCACCACCATCATTAACAAAGAAATTGTTACCAACCCCAAAAGAAAAACTGGTATTGTAATCTTGAGTACCTGTCAGGTTGACATCAATAATTTTGACATTCACCACCACTTGACGACGACGGATATCAAGCTGCATTAATTGAGATACTGCCATCTCCACCATCTTAGGACTGCCAATTAATGTAACAGAATTTGTCCGCTCGTCTCCTGAAGCTTGTAACCCTCTGAGTATAGGTGTTGAATCTGTATATGTAATCCGTTGAGTCTCAATTTTTGTTTCTGTCGTCGTTTGAGTTTGAGTAACTGCGGTGTTAGCAGCACCACCCACAGGTACAGCATTAACACTAGTAACTAGTCTTTCTCGACTGACAGCACTTTCTGCACCCAAAGCCACTAAGAAATTTAAGGCCACATCCACCGTTACCTGATTTAGTCGGAGATTACGCATTACAAGATCACGACTAGAATTAGGTAATTTAACCCCAACAAAAATTGTCCGTCCACTGCGGTTAGCTTCTAAACCACTCAAACGCAGGACGTAATTAAAAACATCTTGCACAGATTCATTTTCTATATCTAAGGAAATTTTCTGAGATGTCTTAGTTGCATCATTTCCATTATCTTGCGCTTTTTCTGCTTCCCCACCTATATAAGCCAAATTCATCCCAGCAGCACGAGCTAATAACGATAAAACATCTCTTACAGGTGCATCACGCAACACTAACCGGCGAACTCGTTCTTTTGTACCTAAATCAATCACCGCAGGAGACGTATCAATATTAGACTGAGTAATATCCCCTACAGGTGGGGCCACAGCCTTAGGTAAAAAAAGAGGAGCCTGGTTATAAGGTTGACCGGATCCAGCAGTTTGGACAGGTTTACCATCAATTAACACCTGGGGATTAGGTACTAATACATCTGGTCTTTTTCCTGGTTCATTGGGATTATATACTGGAGCAGTTAATGGAACTTGTGTAACATTCTTGGTACTATTACTGGTATTATTTTCTGTACCTGTTTTATCTTCTGGAGGATTATTGGCGGCATTAGTAGCCACAGACTCCGTACTTATACTGAATTTTAAACTTAAATTATCGTCTTTTCGCACCACTGAGCGATTGTTAGGCGCGTTATTTATCCCTGTAACTATCACACTAATACTATCACCCGCCAACTGATTAACTTCTATAGATGCTATTCCAGGGGCTGGATTTTCTTGACGAAAATTGTTGTTTTGTGTTTTATTTTGCTGTAAACGTAATTTAGCATTAATAATCTTTACTACTAAGGACTTATCCTTTTTAGTCGTCAAAACCTGGGGACGTTTTTGATCTGAGGTCTTTAAGATCACTGTAATACCACCCTCCACAGGAGTTAACATCACATCAGTAACTTCTGCTACTTGAGCTAACACTGGCTGCACTGCTAACACTATAGAAACAGCACTTGATATAAAAATACTACTATGAATGTGTTTCATAGTTCATTCCTCACCTAAAATAATACGGAAGTTTGAAAGTACGTCTATTTTTTAACCACAAATTCAGAATTTTAACTTGTTATTGACACCAAGTATCAAAATTATTAGAAAACATCAAACTTGAAGCATTACCATTAATTATTCAGGATTTACGCAACTGGCACATTGGTAGGGTGTGGACAAGCTCACCAACCACGTCACACAGTATAAATCATGTAAATAACCAAATTGTTGATGTCTGACCCACCCTACAACAAATTTTTTAGTGTGACACTTGCGTAAGTCCTATTATTTTATTCTGTACAGGCTTATTGTGATTATATTGTGGTTATTTTTTAGGGGCTTGAGTGGCGGCTTGAGCAGCGATCGCGGCAGATTCTTCTTCGCTTACTGGTATTAATGCTTCTAAATCAAACGACGTAGAAAGTTCACCTGGCCCTCGGTACACTATCTTTTTGTCTTTATCTCCTTCTATTTCTGGTACTTGCAATTTGGAATCAAAGTTTTTCACTAATAATAAAGGTTGTAAACGCTCAATGTTTTGCATAATATCCTGTGTTTGCTCAAATGTTCCTTCAATATTTACTTTAATTACACTCCGTTTAAGCTTATTATTGACTTCCGGTCCAAAACTGCTATCTATCACTATTTCTGGTTTTTCAGAAACAGGGAAAAATCTTTTTAGTTTGGCTTCTACGACATTGGCTGGTGCTTGAGTGTTGCTAGAATCAACTAAACGACTGGTATCTAACAATAATGTCTGTAAACTTTTTTCATCAGCAAATAAACCTAATACTTGTTTTTGTTGAGCCTTGGCTGCTTCTAAATCTGATTCTACTTTTTTAATTTGTTTTGATAAAATTCTTTTTTGTTCAATATCTTTTCCAAGTTGATCTCGTTTAGCTTGTTGTTGTTGCAAGTTATCCCAAGCTGGCATACCCATACTAAATATCATATAAGCACCACCTAGTATACCTAGAGCACCAATTACACCACCAATAATTTGTGGAGTTAAGGGAATACCAAAAATTACTGCCAGAGATCCCCCAGAACCTTCAAATTGCGTCCCTGTTTCCAAATTCAGATCCTCTGTAAATGTCATTTCCTTGGCCTACCTGTGTTTTCAATATTACGCAGTCTTATTCCTAGTCCTGTTGCACCTTTTTTCTCTAGTTCTTGCAATAACTCCGTTGCTGGGGTTGTACTTAAACCAGCTTTAATTGTATATTTAATTACTTTAGGTGTTTTAATTTTTACGTTTTTTCCTCCTGGTGATCCAGGTTTCTCATCCTTAACTACAACAAAACCTGTAATTTCAGGAGCATCTATTAGTTCAGCACTTTTAATGTTAGTTTCATCAATATTAATGAAACTTGATTTACCTATACTGATACTAAAGTCGTTCACATCAGCATAACTACGGGCATAACCAGAAATTTCCAATGTTCCTGCTGTAGCACCAGGATTATTGACTATAGAAGCGTTATTATTAGATACCACAGGTGTAGGTGGGACTTGTCTAATACTTTCAATTTGTACTCTTGGAGGTATGCGATCGCGCAAATCCTGTAACATAGCTGACCAAGGACGAATGTGATCAAACACTGTAATTAAAGCTAGGACTTACGCATTGACAAAAAACATTATCTATGTATTCTAGATCATGCGATCGCTATTAAGATTAGCAAAAATATGCTCACGTACAACTAAAGTAAACAGATTCCTCTGTACTTCATACCAGTTG